>JBBKWR010000119.1:0-65066 GCA_037969055.1 Flavobacteriaceae bacterium
ATTGAACAAAATGACACGAAAGATACTTGTTCCAATAGATATTGAAAACCCTCAAAATAGGATAAATGATTTTTTATATCCTAAACCGACTGAAAATGGACTCGTGCTCACAGGAATAAAATCGGACAAAAAATGGGACTATGGAATTGTAATTTTAACAAGTGAAATAAACGAAAATGAAATCTTTAAAAAGATAGTAGATAGCGGAATTAAAATCAATTCTGTTGAGAATTTATTGGCTGTTTTGAAAGAATATGTTCGAGAAATTCCAAATTATAAAATCGGAAATGTTTTAGAACTTAATCAAAATAAAAATAGTCTTGAATTAATATTGAAACATCAAAGATTGACGAGGAAAAAATGAAAAACTACAACCAACAATGTTCGAAATTGAATTAGACAATTATAAAGTACAATCAACTGGAGCTGACGGTGGACACAATTACGTTTTAGCCGAAATAGAACATAAGGGAATCCCAAGAAGACTTTTAGTTACTTTTCTTGACAAATCTGACGAAAAGAACCTTAAAGAAAATTTGCGGATTAGAATAAAAGGCGAACTTTTAGACGAAGGAGAAGATTTTGATTTATTGCTATTGAATACAACAATTAAAAAATAAAAAACTACTGCCAACAATGGTAACCGTTGCGCAAGCCATTCAGGCCAAAAAAATGGATCCATATGAGCCTCTTTACGAGCCTTTTTTCTTGTCAGCTCAGAAGGGGATAGCTAATTTTCGATGCTTTACAGAAGGGCCAAATAGGAATTGAACGGTACTTTTCACCAATGCTGCCAAAGCAAGCTGTCCTACCCCGCTTTTTATTCGTTTTTGAGTGAATTTCAGGTACTTCTTCAAATTATAGGCAATAGCGGAGAGGTGCATCACCTTATTGGCCTGTTCAATGCCAATAGTATTTATCTTTCTGAGACCCATGAACTGGGTCAACGTTCCGAAAACAGGTTCCACCGTGCTTTGCCGCTTACCTTTCATGTACCTGCCCTGTGGACTGTTGACCCTTGCAATGTTCCGTTCATACTCCGCCCTATAATAGGTAACACTGAACTTCTTCTCCTGGGCGCTCTTGCCCAAACATTGTTCTTGTACCGGGCAACCCACACAAACATGCTTTCTTGCCCGATACTCCTTCTTCCTGGTCTTGGTGCGACTGTCCAAAAACTCCTTGGTAAACGGTATCACCTTGCCTTGGGGGCATAGGTAATGGTCTTCCCCTTCATTGTAGATGAAACCGTCCGGACCACCCTTGTACGTGCCATGGGGCGGTATAAAGCTCTTTAGACCTTGTTGTTCTAGATAGGCATAGTTCTCTCCGCTACTATAACCCGTATCGGCTACACAGTTTTCAAACATCAAACCTTGTTGCCATAAACGACCTCTTAAGCGTTTTACGATGTCCTGTAATTGTTGGTTGTCCTTGCCGTCGGCATGGTAGGCCCTGATATCCGTTATAACATGATGGGCGGTGTCAACACTCAACTGTGAGAGATAGTTCAGCTTCCGCGCCTTGCCCGGCTTTACGCTGATACGCGCATCCGGGTCCGTGGGGCTGTAGTGTGTTTTGTTGCTCGTGTACTTGCTGCCCTTGCTGCCCGCTCCCGGCCGTTGGTCCTGGTCCTTGGCCCATTTCCTGTTCCTGCTTTTTATCGCATCCAGCTCTTTCTTGTTCGCGGTGACCCCCCGTTGCCCTTCGGGGGCCTTATCCTCCTTGGATCTTCTTATCGGCGTTTTTTTTATCCATTGCACTGATATGCCGAATACTGTGCAGATGGGCCTCCAGGTCTTCCCTGGGGACCTTGAGCTCCAGACTGTCCATACTCGCATTCGCCTTGACAGGGGCCGAATCGATGGCCTGGGTATGCCCACTGACCATGCCCTTGTCAACACACATTGAAAGTACTTGGGTAAAAACCTCCTCGAATATGGTCTCCGGGAATAGCTGGCGCGTCCGGCTTATCGTACTGTGCCAAGGTAGTTCCTCGTCGATATCGTAACCTATGAAGTAAAGGATATCCAGACGCATCGAACAGTGGTCGATCAGCTTGCGGTCGCTGATAATGTTCTCCAGATAGCCCACCAGGCACAGTTTGAAGAACACCACCGGGTCGATGCTCTTCTGGCCGCTCTCCCCATAATAATCCCTGGTAAGGGGATAGAGAAAACCCAGGTCGACGGCACCTTTCAATCGCCTGTAGAAATTAGTATCGGGTACGCGGTCACTTAATTGAAAACTATTGAACAGCTTCTCTTGATAATCCTTTTTTCCCTGCATACCTAAAGTTACGATCGATCCTTGGATCGGCAATGATCAACAAAGACTTTTTTCGCTAACTTCTGCAACAGGCACATTGTATAACCGCAATTACTGCGTCCCGAAGCTTCGGGAGATTACGTCCGAATCCACTCGGAAATGCTAAAGTCAGTGCTAAACCGAAAATTAACGCATACAAACCCGTAACTGACGGTTATACGTATTCCAAGGTCAAATCCTAATATAAATTCAATCATTTTTAAGCTGCAAACTGCTGTATTTCAACGTATGGCGTTCCTCTTTTAATTACCGAAAAAGCTCTTGCCAAAATCTTATTTCTTACGTTATTTAAAGCCACCATTTTTGGCTTGCCTTCTTCTAATTTTCTTTGGTAATATAATTTGAGTTCGCTATCACATTGAATGGCACTTACACTTGCTAATGTCAATAAGGTTTTCATCTTTCTATCGCCTATATGATGAACTCTATTCCTTCGTTTTATGCTTGTACCGGATTGATACCCAAAAGGTGCTACACCGCAGTAACTCGAAAACTGACGCCAACTCTCAAACTTCTTAAAGTTGTCGGTATGGTAAATCAATTGACAAGACAATATCAGCCCTACTCCTTTCATGCTGTTAAGTAAATCGTAATTACGTTGACTCGTCTTATGTTCCTTGACTAGCGCTATCATACGTTGCTCGATAGCATGTATTTGCTTGGTCAGATAGTGAATTGTTTTTTCAATCGTCTTACAACATAAATCTGTTGATGGACTGTTCAATAAGTTCCGTGCTTCTTTAAGTGTACTGGTCTTACCTGTTCTATCACGTACCAGCTGTTCTCTGAAAGCTAATAACCTTCCTAGTTCTTGAAGATAGGTTTCTTTAGGACTGCTCAACTTAAGTTCTTCTTTATGAATCCATGCATATCGTGCTATCATAGCAGCATCTAGGCGGTCCGTTTTACCTCTTACGATTCCGCTTGAACGTTTTATAGCTAATGGATTTTCTTCTATATAATCGATAGCATTCTCACTCATAAATACAGCCAAATTAGTAGAGTAATGACCTGTATCTTCAAAACAGAAAAAGTAACCGACCTTTTTTAAGTGTTGCTCTGTCCATTTTACCAATGCTACATATCCTTTGTAAGTATTGCTAAATAAGCGATGTAGGCCTCTTTTATATAAATGTGCATCTATGGTCAATTTTGATACATCAATCCCTACTACGTCTTCATATTTTTCCATATTTTTAAAAGTTGTGACTAATTACATAGTCATGATTTATAAAATGTTGCAATGACTATTACCTTTAATAGGAGTTAAATCCTGGTATTCCAAATGGTCCTAAAGCAACCTAAGAAAGACAAGAGGACTGATACGTATAACGGAGCTGTAACTCCAAAGACCGTTTTAGTTCTCCTCTTGTTTCTTAGTAAAGTTAACTGACTAGAAAATATACGGTTGTAAAGTAAAGGAGACCGTTGGGTCAAATTGCTTTTCTGTCCTTCAACAGCCAGCTTCGGGCTGTCGGCGCAGGCCGCACACATGACACAACAATCGCTAAAAGCAATTTGGCAAGGTTCACTTGTCTTTTAAAAATACGCGAATAAATTCACTATTTTTAAAATCCAGAACCTCACTACGTTTAGCGGGGCGTTAGCAAACATTAAAAAATAATATTATGAAAAATCTGATCTTATTTTCTTCTATTATTCTCTTGATTTTTGGATGTCAACAAAATCAAACAAAATCAAGTGATTCAACTTTAAAAACTTATTTTGAATCAAGTTCAATTCCATCAGCGATTATGGGCAGCATTGATGCAGATGGAAAGACCACCTGGCATCGTTTTGGACCTTCTATTTGGGAAGATTCAACGACAGTGGTTACAGAAGATAATATTTTTAGGATTTTTTCTATGACAAAAGCTATTACCTCTGTTGCAGCATTGCAGCTTGTTGAAAAAGGGTTAATAGGATTGGACGATCCATTGAATGAGCTAATGCCAGAAATGATAGTCATTCCTTTATTAGATGAAGATGGAAACCTAATTCATAGTGATGAAATAATTACTTTGAGACAATTACTAACTCATACATCTGGGTTTGGCAAAAAGTTCTTTCACTCTAAATTATATAATTTCAATGATGAAAATTGGTCTTACGAAGATCTACCAAGACTTTTTCAGCCAGGTACATCATTCGCTTATGGGGACGGTTTAGTTTGGGCTGGCAAAGTTGTCGAAAAAATAAGCAACCAAGATCTGGAAACTTACTTCAGAGAGCATATTACGGGCCCTTTAAAAATGGATAATACTTGGTATAATGTGCCTAAAAACTTAAGCGAAAATATAGTAACTCTGGGGGGACGTGATTCTTTAGGAATTATTAATACCTGGGCCCGTATTCCCGAAAAACCTCAAACTGATTATAGTGGAGCTAGTAATCTATTTGCTTCACCAAGTGATTATTTAAAATTTTTGCATTGTATGATGAACTTCGGAAAGTATGAAGGAGGTCAACTGTTAAAGAAAGAAACAGTACTTCTTATGCTAAAGGATAATTTGCCAATAGGAATTAAAATCCCGAAAATTGAAGAATTCGATAACGGTGGAATAATTGGGTATACAGGGGATCATTATGTAGGACTAACAAATGACAGATGGGGATTAGCTTGGGCAATAGAAAAGGATGAAAATGAGATTCGACCAGTTAATTCTGTTTATTGGGCAGGAGCAGCAAATTCTTATTTTACGTTAGATGTAGAGAATAAAATTGCAATTGTATATTTCTCTAATTACTTCCCATTTAACGACAAGGAGGCCTATGACTTCTATAAGCTATATGAAAAAGAAGTCTATACAGAAATTATGAATAAATAACGATGTGCTAACAATGTATATAAAAAATAGGCGAAACCGCAATAAAATTAAGGGTTTTGACTCATATAAACTTTCTGCCTAACCGAAAGTTTGGTGCTACGAAATCGCCTACTTTTCATATACTAACCGTTAGTGGCAATGCAAAGACGTAGAAAATATTATCAAAGTAACCAGACATTATGAGTCAACCAGAAAACACACCATCTGACAATAATAATAGAACGCTATCTGCAATAGAACTAAGAGATATACTGCGAAATCCACCCACAGAGTTTATAAAGGAATCACATGGAATAAAAAGCATTCTAATAAGTCGTTATACTATTGAAGACGAACGCCTTATATTAGATAAGAGCATCACAGTAAATTTGCCATTGATTTTTGAGGGTTGCACATTTAAATCTAAAAAGCAGTTTTTTATAAGTGGCATAACATGTAATGAATCTTTGATTTTTAATTTCTGTACAATATCCGATTCTATCTACTTCGACAGTGGAACATTCAAAAAAGAGGTCGTGCTAAAGTATGTGCACGTAAAGTACATTCATTTATCTGACTGCACATTTGATGAAGTTAGTATCTCTGGTTACCACATTGACGAAATCTGGATGTCGGGGAGCAAATTTGAAAGTTTGAATATAGGTGAACATCTAGTTGGCGACAACATAAGCAAACTCACAATCTTTGCAGAGGAAGATGAAACAGGTGATATTACTGTTAGGGAACAGGGTTTTGATGAGATACATTTGAGTGGAACAAATAAAGGTAGAACCTTCAATTTTGAGCAAGTGAAATGCGATACTGTTTCAATAATAAATTTTAAAAATGAAGGCTCATTAAATTTTTTCGGCATCGAACCGAAAGATGTTAACAATGACAAAAGATATTTCCAGATTATCAATAGCAATTTAGACAAAGTTCAATTTTATAGAGCTCATTTCTCCCAATATAAAGAGCTCATAATTATGGACAGCTTTATTACCGACGCACTGTTTATTGGTTGTAGGTGGAGTAACAATATAAGAGCTCTATATGGGCCAGGATATCGCACGTTTAAAGATTCCCTAAAGACTGGGCGCAAGACAACAGATACGGAGATTGTTGCTATTAAGGAAGCTTATAGGCAACTCAAAATTTCTATGTCGAAGCATAGTGATAAGATACAGGAACATAAATTCTATTCACAAGAGTTGAATTTTCACAACAAAACATTATCATGGGAACAACCATGGACAAACCAATTTTGGGATAAAGTTATTTTATTTTTCAGCAAAACCTTTAGTGACTATGGTCAAAGCTTTATAAAACCTTTATGCTGGTTATTAGTGGGGCATTATATTCTCTTTATACTTGCGTTGCAACTTAACGGATTTGATCCCTTACACATTTCACTTTCAGAACCTACAGCGACAGGTTTTAAAGAAGCATTTGAAAAGTTTTTTATTTATATAAATCCATTAAGAAGACTGGAAACATCTCTTTCTGGTTATTTAATTCTCTTAGACTTGTTAATGAGAATCTGGTCATCATATATGATATACAATCTCATTAGGGCATCAAGACGATTCATTTCATAACACAAAGTAGCACATGCCACTCACAATGGGTATAAAACATAGGGCGGACTGTGGTTTTCGCAAATTTTGGATTCTTAGTAAACTTAGTCTCGGTGGACAAGTAAACAAACCCGAAATGCCCTACGTTTCATACCCGAGACGTTATGTACAAGCTCCATTTCCCAATGAATTTGAACAATATCCGACGCCTAAACCAGTTAATTCTATAAATATAGAATAGTCGAAAAGACAACAATATGGATCCCAAATTAATACTCCTATTAATTGTTGGAATAGTCGGATGGTTAGTTAAATGGTCCATTTTTAATTGGAAACGAAGGAGACGGAGAAACTATTATCGTAATATATACCTTAAATCCGATGCATGGAAAAGGAAGCGTTATGTAGTTCTAAAACGTGACAATTGGAAATGTGTTTACTGTGGTAATCGTGCAACTCAAGTACATCATAAAAGATATGCTAAAAAAAACATAGGACGAGAACCTATTAAATGGTTGGTCTCGATATGTAAAACTTGTCATGATAATCGACATATATAAAATAAGCCATGCACATCAATGGCAATAAGTAATTGCTATGTTCTAGCCTACACAAGTATATTAATCGTAATCAGACTTTTGCCCCCAATTCCCATACCTAAAAGCTTTACACTAAAACCCAAGTAGGTCCGTTATTTAATTGATGGATAACGTTATCAGAAATATCTTACCCAAATATTCAAGAGTATTTGGTTTTGTCCTCACGTTCTTGATCTTCACCTCACATATTCCTGTTGATTTTTCCAATGTGTATATATGCAAGGGAAAGTACAGTAAGAAATATCATTACAGTAAGTCTTGTAGAGGATTGTCCAATTGCTCAACCAAAGTATACGAAGTAGAATTAAGTGAGGCCAAAAGGATAGGTAGGACCCTTTGTGGTTGGGAGGATTAGCCATTATTTATTCTTAAGAAATCCAAATGGTTTTTTTATCAAGTTATAATCAAACGTTTCCACATCCGAATACTTACTAAACTCTGTTTTCATCCTATGATATATCTTTAATGGTTGTTTTCCGAAGTCTTTCAAAAAGTACTCCTTTTTGGAGCCTAAATCCAATGCACCATAATATCTTGACCCTATCATAAATTCCATTGGGGGTATGGGTATATAGAACTCTATTTTTATTTTTAGAGGTACTGCGTGGTAGTCAATTGTTATTCTTTTGATGTACTTTGCCACCATTGCTGATTTTTCCTCAAAAGGTAAGTTTTCAATTATGGTTTTTTTATTTTCCGCAAGCACCCTATTTTTTACTATTTTTTGCATGCTAGCATCAAAGTACTCCTTTATGAAAGGGTCTGATAAATCTACCCATTGCTCGAACAGATTGAATTTAAAGTCATTTTCTAACTCTACTAGTACCCTATTGCCATTTACAAGCTTTTCTAGTTCGACAGCTATTTCCCGAAGTGTTTCATCGGTTTTATAAGCTTGGTCATCTATCCTTTTTTTCTCAGCTCTATACGTTCCTATATAACCCCCCTCCTTAACAAATAGCTGATGGTTTCTTTTTGTTTCTATCTTTAGCTGTTCATGCTTCTTTAAGTGGTACTCCTGTTTTTTCTCCAGTACTTTCTTTTGCCCTGTATTTCCCCCCGCCTGATAGGTTTGCTTTGCTTGCTCGTACAGTTCTTGACCAAGGAGTATTTTCTCAAAAATAAGCTTATCTATTGCCCAAGCCCTAACGGCTTTACTTCCGCATTTTGGTATACCTCTATTTACTTCGCTCAAGCACCTGTAGTAAGAATGTCTATGCCTTTGTGAAACGGTATACCGTGTACCACATTTAGCACAAAACATAACCTCATTTAAAATATACTTTTTTGATTTGCTCCCAGGTTTTTTGTACCTCTTCCCGATGCTTTCAATTACCTTATCGTGTGTATGCTTATCGATTATGGGGGGGACTACTTCTAATTCTAATTCATTGTGCTTTACCCTTCCTGAATAGGTTTTATTATATATCATATACCTAATGGTTGCAGGAGTCCATTCGATATCGTACCGTGTTTCAATACCCATTTCGTTGAGATGTTTAGCAATCCTTATATATCCGTATCCTTTTTGGTACAAATCAAAGATGGTTTTAACTGTCTCTAATTCCCCAGGATGTATTTTCCATTTGCCTTTATCGTCCGTGGTGTAACCATAGGGGGTTAAGCCATGGGGAATTCCCTCCATTGCATTACGTCTTAGTACTGTTTGTATCTTCTTAGCTGTTATACGGGCAAAATGTGCGTCCATCCCCGCTTTTATCGTGTAGAATAGGTACGTGTTTTCATCGCTGAAATCATTTTCTACACCGTTATCGTACAGTAAAGTACCTGTTTCCCGTAAAAGGTCGGCAAATGTATGCCATGATATTTCATTTCGTGCCAGTCGGGAACTATCCCATATAAACACCCCTTTAATTTCCTTTTTCCTAATATCAATTAGCAATTCGGCAAATTTGGGTCGTTGTTCCTCGGACTTTTGACCGCTGATTATTCCCTCATCGTAAAATTTATATGACATTTCTTTGTCGAGGGCGAACTCCTGACCTAGCAACCGTTGCTCTTTTAGACTCTTCTCCTTTGCCCTGTCCCTGCTCTTTCGGATGTATATTGCTAACATAGATTAAGTATTGAAAAAACAAAGTTACATAATTCATGTTAGCCACTCCAATGGTTCCATTGCGGTCTACCATCCAACATTTTGTTCATCGGTAGCCCATTGATCAATACTTCTCCATAACGCCCATCATAGCCCCGTACCCGAAAAAAAGCCTGTCCAAAATCGAATGCTGCGCGTTTTAAAAACACATCCCTCGTGGCCTGGAGCAAACCTGTATGCACCGAAGCGCCAACGACTTCGTCTAATTCTGAATCGGTCAGGGTAATCAGGTTATCATGCTGCTCCAGAACAATATCCTTTTCAAGAAGGATCAACCCCAAAAGTAAGGTGTCATTTTCAAAACGTACCGGCATCCGTTTGGCAAGGTACTCGGGCGCGGAAATGTTTAAAATAAAGGCGCCCCAACTATCGGCATCAAGTATGAAAGTCCCATCTGCGTTTGGTTCTACAGTAAGGGTGGTTTCTTCCACTGCAACGATACCGTTTGCCACAGCTTTTTTTGTGCGTGCATCCACTATGGTTCCTTGCACCACCGAATAACTTTGACCTAGCAGGGATGAAAGTAAAAAGAAGAAAAAATATGTAAAATATAGAAAACGCATTTTATCAAATGGTGTTGGTAACGAATTTTTCAAATTTAAATGGGCAACCTGCACAACACTTGCAGCAATGAAAATTAAATTGCGGCATTTTCCATCGTGGGGACCAATTCAACGATTTTAGACGTGATGAACACCAAAAATATTTTGCCAATCCTATTATTTGCATCCTGTTCGGCGCCAAGCCAAACCCAGTACCATATACGCACAGTGGCCTTCTACAATGTTGAAAACCTCTTCGACACCTACAATGATCCATTGATCTTTGATGATGATCGTACCCCAGATGGAAAAGACCAATGGACCGAATCGCGTTATCGTCGCAAAGTGGAGCATCTCTCAAAAGTGCTATCAGAAATTGGGATGGAAGAAACGGGTAGCTCTCCCGACCTCATTGGACTTTGTGAAGTGGAAAATCAACATGTTTTGGAAGACTTGATCGGACATCCCAATCTTAGCGACAAAAATTATGGCATTGTACATTTCGATTCTCCCGACGAGCGGGGCATCGATGTTGCGCTTCTCTATAAAAAGGGCGCCTTTCTCCCTATTTCGTTTTCCAGTATTAGATTATTGCTGATAGATATATCGGGGGAGCGAAACTACACCCGTGACCAATTGGTGGTTGGGGGCCTATTGGATGGGGAGCCCATTCATATTCTTGTCAACCATTGGCCCTCTAGAAGTGGAGGGGAAGTGGCGAGCAAACCTGGACGCCTTGCGGCTGCCGGATTGAACAAACATATTATCGATTCGCTACGGCGGATAGATTTAAATGCCAAAATAATAACTATGGGAGACCTAAATGATGATCCTATCGATGATACTATAAAAAAAGTGCTGCAGACTACCGGGAATAAAGATGATCTTATAGCGGGTGGGCTATTCAATCCGATGGACGCGCTGTTTAGATTGGGAATTGGGTCATTGGCGTACCGTGATAAATGGAACCTCTTCGACCAGATTATTTTAACTGAAAATTGGATAAACAATCCGGCGAAGGGATATGGTTTTTGGAAGGCGGGCGTTTATAACAAATCCTATTTGGTCACCGAATTGGGACAGTACAGGGGGTATCCGTTCAGAACCTATGCCGGGGGCAATTATACCGGTGGTTACAGCGACCATTTTCCAGTATTCGTGTACTTGATCAAAGAAGGCACCATTCAATCTCCTTCCCAAAAAGAGCGGAACTAAACAAATTGAATCAAAGTTCAGTAATTAAAATATTTCGCCACCTCACCTTGATACCGCCCCCATCATGGATCTGCAACGCGATAGAACCTACCCCGGCCCCAATCTTGTCGTCGGATATGGTGACCATTTCAGTGCCGTTCAACCAAGAGGTTAAAGTGTCTCCGTCTAATCGGATTTTCATTTGGTTCCAATCGCCCTCTTTGAGAACGCTGTCTTTCGAAGGATCTGGTTTTATGAGCCATCCCCTACCATACGATTCATAAACACCGCCCGTATCATGTCCTTTGGGGGCGACCTCCACTTGCCAGCCGCTTACCTTGGTACCGTCGACGGTAGATCGTACAAACACCCCACTGTTGCCATCAGCTTCTTGTTTGAATTCAAGGGTTAATTCAAAATTTTTGTAATGATCATCGGTTGCCAAATAGCCATACTGTTTGTCCTTTCCGCTTTCGCAAATCAGGTTCCCTTCTTCAACATACCATTGTTCAGTTCCATAAATGGTCCAACCGGTCAGGTCATTCCCGTTAAAAAGCGATTTTTCCTGTGCGACGATGCCCGTTATGGAATAAAGGAGCGTGACCAGCAATACATAAATATTTTTCATCTTTTAATCTGTTTTATTATGTCTTTTCAATAGTTATTCTTCGGGCATGCGTTGTACAAATTGCTAAGAACATCATTTGACCTTAAGTCATCCATTGCGACCATGGGACACGGCTAAGTATTAACAACAAGCCCAACCCGTAAAAAATGGCGATGTTTTTGAATTTTTTGTTGCCTTCCATAAATTTTTTGTGACGCGACCAGCCAACGGTAATAAAGATGACCGCAATAATATTGATGAACGGATGCTCTACGGCCAACAAGCGCGATGGTGCATTTAGTCCTCCCATCCCCAAAGTCTGTACCGCTTTGAACCCATTCGCCGATATGAAGTACAGCAAGAGTCCTACCAACAACTGGCAATGTGATAAAATCAAAGCAAATAAGCTGAGCCTATAATCTTTCTGGAGATTGAACATCTTTTTGCCGACAAGGCCCATTATGGCGTTGGCGACAGCCAAGAAGAGTATGGCCAAAACCACATAGGCCAAATAGGAATGTAATTGCAATATCCAGGAGTGTGCCAATCCGTTTTCATGCATAACTTAAAATTTAGTTTGCCTAAATGTAATGAATTTTGGGTATAAATAACCCCGCTATTACAGGTAGACCGTTATGATTAGGATTATTTCGGCCGCCAGCATTCCGAATGCACGAACATTGCCAATTTTGCCATTGTTCTCAAACTTGTACCAACTGAAGGTGGGGGATCAGCTTCTTTTACGATTCCTTCATTCAATGGGTTCCAAACCTAGATTATGGTTTGTCTCACTTGCATAAGTGCCGCAGATATGGGATGTCAGCTCTTATAGGATTGCAAGAGTTGTAAGGTAGAGCTATCGTGATTGCCGATTTCCGGTTCCTGGATATCCTTGAGGGTTTTGCCGGCTAACTGTTTGCCCAATTCTACCCCCCATTGGTCATAACTAAAGATATTCCAAACAACCCCTTCCACGAAAATTTTATGCTCATAAAGCGCGATGAGCGCTCCAAGACTTTTTGGCGAAAGTTTATCGATGAGGATAGTATTCGTAGGTTTATTACCTTCGAAAACCTTAAAAGGGACTAACTTTTTAACCGCATCGGCGGAAAGCGACGTTGCCTCCAATTCTTTTCGGACCTCTTCCGCTGTTTTTCCATTCATTAGTGCTTCGGTCTGGGCGAAAAAATTGGCCATAAGTTTATTATGGTGGTCGGCATTACCATACAGTGATTTTTTATATCCGATAAAATCGGCAGGGATCAATTTGGTGCCCTGATGGATGAGCTGAAAGAAGGCATGCTG
This sequence comes from Flavobacteriaceae bacterium, assembly GCA_037969055.1. GTDB lineage: Bacteria > Bacteroidota > Bacteroidia > Flavobacteriales > Flavobacteriaceae > Pelagihabitans. Next base: position 13,076 of record JBBKWR010000119.1, read on the forward strand.
CGAATTGGTGCCCGGTTCTCCCCAAATGATGGTCCCCGTTTGATACCCGACCCGATTCCCATTCCGGTCAACACTTTTTCCATTGCTTTCCATAATTCCCTGTTGTAAATATGCGGAAAAGCGGCTTAAATATTGTGTATAGGGTATTATCGCTACGGTCTCGGCCCCATAAAAATTGTTGTACCATATGCCCAAAAGGGCTAATACCACCGGAATGTTCTGATCAAACTCGGAAGATTTGAAATGCGCATCCATGTCATGTGCCCCGGACAACAGCGCATCAAAATGCTCGTAACCCACGGCAAGGGCAATCGAAAGCCCTACAGCGCTCCAAAGCGAAAAACGGCCGCCCACCCAGTCCCACATTGGGAAAACATTTTCGGGTGTGATACCAAATTCTGCGATTTTTTCGGTGTTGGTCGAAACCGCTGCAAAATGTTTGGCTATATCTTTTTGGGTAGCGTTTTTCAAAAACCAATTCTTGATGGTGGTGGCATTGCTCAGGGTCTCCTGGGTGGTAAAGGTTTTAGATACTATCACAAAAAGTGTGGTCTCTGGATCTAGCGTTTTTAGAACCTCTTGCACGTGATCTCCATCGACATTGCTTACAAAATGCAGTCGCAAATGGTTCTTATAAAATTTCAAGGCTTCCACGACCATTGCCGGGCCCAAATCGGAGCCCCCAATGCCGATATTCACCACATCGGTAAATTTTTTCCCCGTATGGCCCTTCCTTTCTCCTGAAATAATAGATGCTGTAAATGTCCGGATCTGTTCTTTGACCAGATAAACTTCAGGAACGATATTGGTTCCCTCAATAGCAATGGCGTCGCCCGACTTCGCCCTTAGGGCAGTGTGCAAAACAGCCCGGCCCTCTGTTTGGTTGATGGTATCACCGTTAAAATATTTTTCTATGGCATTTTTGAGATTTGCATGCTCCGTCAACTGTAGCAACAGTTTCATGGTCTCATCAGTAATCCTGTTTTTGGAGTAATCAACCAAAAAATCATGCCACCTTATACTAAACTTCTTGGCCCGTTGTGCATCTTGGGCAAAAAGTGATTTTAAGTGGATGCCTTTGGTTTCCTTATAATGTAGTTGCAATTTTTTCCAAGTATCAGTGCTAATTGGGTCGGTGTTCTCTAGCGACATTTCAATGATTGAGGGTTAGCAATTCAAGATGTTCCTCTTTTAGACTTGTGGTATATTCCATACAGTCCAACTGATATTTTATAGGGTCGATGTAGGTAAAATACTTAGGTTGTAAAGTTCCGTCCAGCGGTTTCGCCAATGGAAGTTCTTCGCGAAGCGGATCGACCTGTGTTCCATTCCTCCAAAAACGATAACACACATGTGGCCCACTGGTGTTTCCAGTCATGCCAATCCATCCAATAACATCACCCTGTCGCACGAATTGGCCCCTTTTCACATTTTGGTTCTTCATATGAAGGTATTGTGTGGAATAGGTGCTGTTGTGCCTAATCTTGACGTATTTCCCGTTTCCGCCCTTGCGCGTAGATTCTGTAACCGTGCCATCGGCGGTCGCCAAGATCGGGGTTCCAACGCCCGCTGCATAGTCAGTTCCTTTGTGGGCCCGTACCCGGTTACCGTAATAACGTATTCTTCTTTTTAGGTTGTACCTGGAGGAAATTCTGCTAAATTGGACCGGTGCCCTTAAAAAAGTTCTTCTCAGATTATTGGCATCCTCGTCAAAGTAGTCAACAATACTCTTTAAAGAATCGTTTTCATAGGCGAAGGCATAAATCGGCCTGCCATTGTGTTCAAAGTAAGCCGCTTCAATGGGGCCTGCACCGGCATAGATGCTATCATTTATATACTTTTCTTTGTAGATGACCTTGAACTTGTCCCCTTCCTGAAGCCGGAAAAAATCGATGGTCCATGCGTAAATTTCGGATAGATTGTTCGTGACATTATAGTCTATTCCTTGATCCAGAATTGCTTCCGACAACGAGGTTTTTATGATTCCAGAGGCTTCCCTTTCGACATATTTAACCTTTCTTTTGTTTTTATAGGCCGTCACGCTATCCCGTAGATCGATCACGGTATAGTTGATGGCATCATTCTCATAAATAAATATTTGGGCAGTTTCGGAGGTATCTTTGGAGGAAAGTATCATGTAAGGATTCCCTACCCGTATTCTACGAACATCGAAGGTATCTTTAAAATCTTGTGAAATTTTGAAAATTTTTGGATAGTCAACTTTGTTCTCCAACATCAGTTCTCCAAAACTATCCCCGTTTTTTACGGTATCGATCTTTACCTTAAATTGGTCTAGGTTAAATCCGAATTGCTTGGTGATCACTTTTTCAACTTTCTCTTTTTGAAAAGTAATCTCTTTTGCGGTTGCCATTGGTTTGTCTTCCTTACAGGAAAACAAAACAGCCATTACAATAAAAATGCCCCAATATTTATTCATGCCTATTGAACTATTTTTTCTGGGTTAAAGATATGGTCTACCCATTGTTTACCCCAATTATTTAACTCTTGTTTTGAATATAAATTTGGAAAGAAAACCACTTTTTGAAAACTCGGTGGTAGGTATTCTTTCCAATTGGTGCCTCCAGTGGCATTGATTTCATCCTTGTCTTTACCCAAATAGCGATGGGCGGAACCCATGTGCATCAATGGCCAATTAACGTTAGCATTCAGATCTAGAGTCTTTAACGCTTCAATAAGGAGTTTATTATCTTGTTTTTCTGCTGGTAGTTGTAAGAATTTATGATAGATTGTACTATTGTTTACTTGCTTGGCAATGCGGATCAATCGCGGGGTATATCGATATTCGAATTGTTTTAGGGTCAGGGTCTTTTCGCCCGTACTGATATCGGTGGCCCCTTTTTTCCAATAGATATGTTCGTATAATTCCTCAATGGTATTTTCTTTGGAAAAACGGTCCCGATCGCTATAATGTACTAAATTTTCCAATGGGGTGGCGTAGAGCTCAATCATTCTGTACTGTGCGGATTGAAATCCACTTGCTGGTAACAGGGCCATTCTATAATGCAGGAACTGTTCCCGCTCCATCCCTTTTATCATGATACTGAATGAAGAAATGAGTGCTTGGTAATAGCTGTTGATCCTCCGGGCCTTTTCAACCATAAAGTCTACATTTTGGGAACGATCGTCTACAATCTGCTTCTGTTCGTGCAAAATCAACTTAAAATACAGTTCGGTGATCTGATGGTACATGATGAAGATTTCCTCATCGGGAAAATAGGTCCTAGGAACCTGAATGCTCAAGAGGGTGTCTAAATGAATATAGTCCCAATAGGTAAGGTAGCGTTGATAGAGGAGGCCATCCAAATAAGAACTTAGGTCTTGGCCCGAATCCTTATATTTTTCCTCAAGTTTTGAAATCTGGGATTCGATATGCTCCTTATTATCCATCGAGGTATTAATCCATTATAATTTTAAACTGATGTTTTAGTCCGTTGTAGGCTTCCAAATCAGCTTTGATAGCGCCAACCGCAAGATCCGCCTTTATCCTGATTGGAATCCTGTTGTCGTCTGTTGATACCCAAAGCGAAAGACTTTCCTGCTCTTTAAAAATCCTTCCGGATTGTACCAATGGTCTAAATTTATAACATTCTATCTTACCGAATTTGGTTTTTAGTACCTCTAAGCCCAAATATTTCAATTTAAAGTCAAATATCCCATCATCGTCGTAGAGCATTTTCAAATTTACCGCTTCCCCCACTACCAAATCATCTGGATTGTAGTTGTTGCGGAGATAGTAGAAGGCGGAAATAAGGTCCTGGATGCTATCCTGAAGTTTAAAACTTTGCTTCTTCTTGTTCTTTTTATCATGTAAGACCGCTTGTTCGCTTTTATGGTCAAAGTTGATCTCGATATCTTTGGTATAACCGCCCTCGTCTATTTTGCGAATGAACCTATACGGTTTACCATCATCTTTTCCAAAATAGCTTTCGTAGGTATCATCAACCTTAAAAAAAATGCTGGCCCATCCCGTGGTCCTTCCTTTGCCAACCACATGATAAACGGGGATGTTGTTTATTTTAGCCGATTGGACATGGAGCGTCGCATAACTGGCATTTAGAAGTCCATAATGCATCCGAAACTTCAACCATTCCCCTGGTTTAAATGCGGATTCCTTGTTATGGCCACCATTTTGGGCCACCAGCAATTGTCCGGCGAGTATGAAAAGAAGTGCGCAAAATTTTCTCATGGATTAAAATTGGTCGTAAAATTAGTAAATCACGATCGTATTACATTTTAACGTATAGTTAATAAAACAACTATTATTCCAAAGTATTGTATAACCTTGCCGTACCAACAAAAAAAGCCCTGATGAAACATCAGGGCTTTTCCTAAATAACCAACCAAACTTTAAATTATGAAAAACCAATACTTAAAGTTGTAAGGGAACCACCCCTTACTGGCACAAATTTAATACATGATTTTAAGCTTGTAAACCTTTTAACTTACTTTAACTATTCTCTTAACAGTTATTTATAATAGATTGCCAGAATTGGGAAACCATTAAGAATCTTTAGGGGCATTTTCACCCATTAAAGCCAATTTCATAGGTTCAACGCCTTTTTTTACAGTCATGTCATAATTACAATGTGCCACGGGCTTCCTGTTCCCGCTCGATCGACTCAAATAGGGCTTTAAAATTGCCTTTGCCAAACGATTTTGCACCCTTACGTTGTATGATTTCAATGAACATAGTTGGCCGATCCAATATTGGCTTTGTGAAAATTTGCAAGAGATAACCCTCATCATCCCTATCGATAAGGATACCAAGTTTACTCAAGGGAGCCAAATCTTCGTCGATCTCACCTACCCTATCCAATACGTCTTCATAGTAAGTCGCTGGAACGGTCAAAAATTCGATGCCGCGTTCTTTTAGGGCAGTTACGGTTTCAATAATATTATCGGTTGCCAGGGCCATATGCTGGACCCCTGCCCCATTATAAAATTCTATATACTCTTCGATCTGCGATTTTTTTCGACCTTCGGCCGGCTCATTTATGGGAAACTTGATACGGCCATTTCCATTGCTCATCACTTTGCTCATAAGCGCGGTATATTCTGTTGAAATATCTTTGTCGTCGAAAGAGACCAATTGTGCAAAGCCCATCACTTTGGCATAAAACTCGCACCATTTGTTCATTTCATTCCAACCCACGTTTCCGACCATGTGATCAACATATTTAAGTCCAACATCCACAGGTCTGTAAAATGGTTCCCATTTGCGAAATCCAGGCAAGAAAACACCTTGATATTTTGCCCGCTCCACAAATACATGAACGGTTTCACCATAGGTATGAATCCCTGAAAGTACTACACTGCCATGTTCGTCAGAACTTGTTTTGGGAGAGAAATAGCTTTTTGCACCCCTTGTTGTGGTTTCCTTAAAACTCTTTTCGGCGTCGTCTACCCATAACGCGATAACCTTCACCCCATCTCCATGGGCATCGATATGCTTATTGATTTCTCCGCCTGATTTTAACGGAGAGGTGAGTACCAGTCTGATTTTACCCTGTTGTACCACATAAGACACGGTATCTTTTAACCCGGTCTCTAGGCCTGCATAGGCCAAAGGTTGAAATCCCCAGGCGGCCATATAATAATGAGCGGCCTGTTTGGCGTTGCCCACATAGAGTTCTACATAATCGGTGCCCAACAAGGGCAAAAAATCTTCCGCTTCGGGATTTTCGATGGGAAGATGTAATGAGGTTTTATCCAGTACTGACATTGTATTTGTTTTTTAAAGTGAAAAGGGGGCGTTGATACCAAAAATCCCACATCCAAATTTATAGAAATGGTATGTTTCGAGAACCTGTAATGGGGTGTCCAAACAGACAGGCAGACTACACTGATCTACTTACCACATGGCCCTAAGGTGGGCGGTTATATCAATTCTAAGTTGAAGCATCGTAGTACAAATATCGTGAAAAAGAATGGAAGTAATGACAAGATTCTCAAAACCAATACCCTACACTAAAAAAGAAATTATCGGTCTTCCCTTCTGGGCTCCATGAATAATGCACTTGCACCGGGCCTAAGAAAGATTCCCATCCATATCCTACCCCATATCCCGAATAATTAGGGTTTGTAAACCATTCCCCGGTCCTAAAAATATCATCTTCGACGTTGGCAAAATTTGCGGTGAACAAGAAATGGTTTTTGCGAAAGAACTCGAGGTCGAGACGACCATAGGCTTTTACATAGCTGTTCCCGGGCAGACTTAAAAAATCATAGCCCATAAAAGTTACGAAGTTGTTGATAAGATCATTGCCGAATCCGCCCAACACAAAATCGAAGGAGGTAACATTCGAAGTGCCCAATTTAAATCCGCCCTCCGTCTCCAAATTTAATGAAAGGTTTGGAAATATTGGGATAGCGGCACCCATCCGCGCCTTTGCGATAGAGAACTCCTTAAAATTTTGATTAAAGTCGGAAGACAACACATAAAAATGAAAATCCCCACTAAAGAACAAACCCCTGCTTGGAAAAAATCGATCATCATAGGTATCTAGCCTTAACTGCCCGAAAGTGCTATAAAAGGTGCTTTTTTCAAAAATGGTGAGATCTTCCTCCATTTTTAGGTTGGTTATGGCGGACCCATCGGTAAGGGCCCCTAAAGTACGGGTACTGTATTTTAAAAATTTGTGTTCAATGCCCATGGTATATGAAAATTCCTCCCTCAACACGGTTTGAATATACAGTTGGTTGGTAAAATCGGTAACATTTAGGTTAATTCGGTTGACATTAATTCCAACAGGAATTTCGAAGTTACCGCGGATCAATCCGAAATCGATTTGTCGGTCAAAAGCGTTATACCTGGAATTTAAGCCATAACTCCAATAAGAACCCTTATCTACATAATATTCGAAATTATACCTAAGATTGTCCCCTAACATCAAATCCATGGATGAAACATCGTCCCGCATTAAAAAACTCTTGCGGGTCAAATTAATGAGGGCGGAACTTTTGTATAAATCATCGTAGTGGGCCGCCAGTCTCAAAAAAGTTTTGTTCTGGTTTTCGGTCATGTTCAAAAAAAGATCTTCGCCTAGGCCATTTTGGCTGAGCTTGTACCGTATGGTCTTGAAATTTCCCGTGGCCGAAAGGTTGCTGATGCCTTGTTGCAATTTTTCAAAAGTTATTTTTTTGCCCAGTTCAAAGCGCAATTTACCCTTGACGTAACCGCGGGTATAGTTGTCCACATCCCCATCAATAACCAAACGGTTTACGACGAGTGTATCCTGAACGGCAACGGGATCAACAGGTTTCCTTTCGAAGTCTTGGAAATTGGAGAGGTTTTTGAGCTGGTCAAAAACCAATCGGGCCGCTTTTTCACCACTATCGATGATTTGTCGATAGGCTATGAAATCAATCATGGAATACTCATTGATCTGGGGCTGGATATAGATATCGGTTTGCTGTGATTTATTGGCCATTGCGGCTACTGTCCTAAAGTTATTGACCTGCAGCAGAATTTCGGTTGCGGAAGAAAGTTGATCCCTGTTCGCCAAACCATGTTGCACATCTGATCCTATAATAACGTCGGCCCCCATGGCCTTAACCTGGTCTATTGGATAATTATTCACCACTCCGCCATCGATCAAAGTCTTTTGATCGATGATGGCTGGCTCAAAAAGTGACGGTAGCGCAGCACTGGCCATTACCACCTCCGGGAGGTAACCCTTGTCCAAAATGACTTCCTCACCCGTTTCCGCATCGGTTGCGATGCATAAAAATGGAATTGGCAATTTGCTGAAATCTTTGATATCCTTTACATGATAAAACAATCTTACGAATTCATTATACACGTTTTGACCCCCTGAATAAGCCTGAGGCACGCTTATCCTAAAGTTGTTAAACGGTAAAGTAATCGCATAGCGCTCCGAATCTTCCTTCTCATAAAAAGTCTTGGCGCTGCGTGGTAAATTGTCCTTTATCAGGAAATCAAAATCTATGTTTTTAAAGATCGAATCGAGTTGGGTAGCTGAGTACCCTGCGGCATAGAGCGCCCCTATTACCGCACCCATGCTAGTGCCCCCGATATAATCAATTTGAACACCGGCTTCTTCTATAACCTTTAAAGCCCCAATATGTGCCATCCCCTTTGCTCCGCCGCCGCTCAATACCAATCCTACTTTAAGCCGTTCATTATCATTGCTCTCCTGTGACATTGCCCCTAGGGCAAATAATAGAATACTTATATATAGAATATTTTTTCGCATGCTTTTTATTGGTCGCACTAATCAATGAAATGTTTCATAAATTTTTTTTGCCTTGGCCATTCCTACCGATTCTGCCAAGTTCTCAATGGTGGCCTCCCTGATACGTTTTACAGATTTGAAATGCCTTAAAAGATCTTGGGCGGTTTTCTGCCCGATGCCATCAATTTGTTCCAATGTGGAATTGATGGCAGATTTACTTCTTTTGTTGCGATGAAATGAAATGCCAAAGCGATGCGCTTCGTTGCGCAATTGCTGGATGATCTTCAGGCTTTCAGATTTTTTATCCAAATATAAGGGAATGGGGTCCCCTGGGAAGTAGATTTCTTCCAAACGTTTGGCTATACCAATGATGGCAATCTTACCACGAAGTCCTAAAATATCCAAGCTCTTCAACGCAGAAGAAAGTTGACCTTTACCGCCATCAATGACCACAAGTTGTGGAAGGGACCCACCCTCCTCCTGGAGTCGTTTATATCGGCGGTAGACTACCTCTTCCATAGAAGCAAAATCATCTGGCCCCACTACCGATTTGATATTGAAATGCCGATACTCTTTTTTAGCAGGTTTTCCATCCCTATAAACCACGCAGGCCGCTACCGGATGGCTTCCCTGAATATTACTGTTATCGAAGCATTCAATATGCCGGGGCTCTGTCGAGAGTCGTAAATCGGCCTTCATCTGGGCCATGATCCGATTTGTATGTCTATCCGGGTCGATAATCTTGATCTGTTTGAATTTTTCCTGTCTGAAATATTTGGCGTTGCGCTCACTGAATTCCATTATCTTTTTCTTGTCTCCCAATTGGGGGACGGTAACTTTCAAATTTGGTGCAACGCTCACCTCGAACGGTAGGTATATTTCTTGTGATTGTGAATTGAATCTTTGCCTAATTTCTACTATAGCAAGCTCTAGTAAGTCCTCATCTTTCTCATCGAGCTTTTTCTTGATCTCCATCGTATGTGAACTAATAATCGACCCATGCGACAATTGTAGAAAATTCACGTAGGCGAAGGCCTGGTCAGAAATGATAGAGAATACATCTACATTACTGATCTTTGGGTTGACGATAGTGGATTTTGCCTGATAATTTTCCAGGATGTCTATTTTATCCTTGAAGCCTTGGGCCTCCTCGAATTGCATTTCGCCTGCTCGGACGTTCATCTGTTTTTTAAAAAAGTGCAGTGAAGATTTAAAATTTCCCTTAAGGATTTCTCTAATAGCATCGATCTGTTGTTGATACTCCTCGGCACTTTGAAGGTTTTCGCACGGGGCTTTACAATTTCCCAAATGATATTCCAAACAAGCCTTAAACTTGCCCATCTCTATTTTTTCCGTTGAAAGATCATAATTACAGGTCCGCAATGGATAAACGCTCTTTACCAAATCGAGTAAAGTGCGTACGGTCTTCATACTCGTATAAGGACCGAAGTATTCGGAACCATCCTTGATCAATTTTCTAGTGGGAAATATTCGAGGAAACCTTTCATTTTTAATGCAGATCCAAGGATATGATTTATCATCTTTTAACAACACATTATACCTTGGGCGCAGTGTTTTGATCAGATTGTTCTCCAATAATAAGGCATCAGATTCGGTATGGACCACAATGTGCTTGATCAATTTGATCTTCTTGACCATGACCCGTGTCTTGCCGTATTCTTGCTTCTTATTGAAATAGGAAGCTACCCGTTTTTTGAGGTTTTTGGCTTTCCCGACGTAGAGGATCTTATCGTCGGAATCATAAAATTGGTACACCCCAGGCTCGTCCGGCAGGGTACTCAAATGAATTTCAATAGGTATTTGGGGCATTACTTATCCGTAGCTTTTGTATTGGTTGATCGAGTTAAATTACTGCCTTTTTATAAAAGCACCCAGCAATTTTATGATTTTAACCCGGCTTTGTGAAAGTTGTGGAATTTTATTTAGATTTTGTACCCATTCGCAAAAAATGGGATTTAAAATATTATTCTTGATAAGCATTGGGGCTCAAATTGACTCCGATTAGCGACCTAAATAGGACCATAATTTGTTGCATTTATAACAATTGAATAATGTTTACTGTAATGTTCAATAAAAAATAAAAAAAAAGTCCTAATTCCGCCATAGCATTAATTCTACTTTTCTATGTCATTGTATTTCATCTATTTATAAATCAAATGACGCTATAATCACGATAAATTTAGGCCTTTAGAAGGCATAAAAACCACGACTTTGTGCATTTTATCGATGAAATCTTACACTTGATGGAAAATCTAAAGCTTTTTTTATATATATTTAAAACATCAAAATCGATAAGAACATGGACAAGTACATTATTACAATTGGGTCGTACTTAATCCTTATGCTCATTTTCAAACTATACTATTATGTAACTGTTAAGGAATAGCAAAGTATTAAGTAACCCCACTACTTATTATATTTTAAGAACCCCCAGCTTCTTAAGAGTTTAATCCAAAATCATGTTTAAAAAAGATTTGAGATTGAACTTTATTGCCCTTCGGGAAAAAATGGCTGAAGAAGCCATATTAAACGCTAGTCTAAGCATAGCGAACCAATTGCTGAAAATGCAAATTTGGGATGCTGATTATTATCATATTTTTCTTTCCATTCCAGAAAAGAAAGAGATAGATACCAGTTTTATTTTATCTATCCTTCAAGGGAAAGACAAACATGTGGTTCTTCCAAAGGTGTACCAAAAACAAATTCTCAAGCATTATCTACTTACCGATAGTACCAAACTTCAAGAAAGTCCCTGGGGTATTCCCGAACCCGTGGACGGGATAGAAATCGACGCCTCCAAAATAGATATTGTGTTCATACCCCTTTTAGCATTTGATGCTAAGGGCTTTAGGGTTGGCTATGGCAAAGGATTTTACGACCGTTTTCTCAGTGAATGTCGTACAAATGTCATTAAAATCGGCTTATCCTTATTTGGTGCTACAGCAAATATTAGCGACGTTACCGAGCATGACCTGCGTCTGGACTACTGCGTAACACCAGAAAAAATTTATTCTTTTAAGTCAGAATGATCAGGGCCAGAAGTGGATGGTACAACCTTCTTTTTATCGCCAAATGCCTTTTTGTTAAAGACAATCAAGATACCGACTCCGGTGCTAATGGCCGTATCGGCCACATTAAAAACAGGTTCAAAAAAACGAAAACTGCCACCGCCAAAATAAGGAACCCATTCGGGCCATGTGGTGTCTACCATAGGAAAATATAGCATATCGACTACCTTCCCATAAAATAAACCACCATAGGGCTTTTCGGAAAAAAGGGTAGCCACTTGTCCAACGCTATCGTCGAAGATTGTTCCATAAAAAACCGAGTCAATAATGTTACCCAAAGCCCCTGCAAAAATGAAAGAAACTGCCAATACATAGGTAGTATTGCTTTTCTTTTTTATAAGGTCGAAGAGCCAATAGCCAATTCCGAAAATGGCGAATACCCGGAATATTGTCAAGATGAGCTTGCCCACTGCATCCGAAATGGGCAGGACATCGCTCAACTTAGCGCCCCATGCTGCCCCTTCGTTTTCAATAAAATGAATTTTGAACCAATCGAAAACAGCTACAGAATCCCCAAGAATAAAATGGGTCTTAATATAAATCTTGCTCAATTGGTCAATCACCAAAATCAGAAAAATTAATACGAGGGATTTCTTTAAGCTCATAATATGCATTTGAAAGGTTCAAAAATAGACATATTATTCGGTTTTGGTAAGGTGGATGTTTCCGGTTGTAGAGGACAGTACATATTTATTCAGGCCGCCGGGAATATCATCTTCCTGGACCGATCCAAACTTGCTTGTCGCTGTGATATCGGCTTGGGCAGATGATGCCCAAATATCGCCACTTAGGGATAATACTTCAACAGACCCCGAGACATTATCGAGTTGGCATCGACCATCATTGAGGGTTACCTTTAAATTTTCGTAATTACCCATGATCGAAATATTGCAACTTGTTCCATAAAGATCCACACTTTTATGTTGGGGAAGTACTATGAACAATGCGATCGAGACCACCTTATGTGCACTTAGCTTATCATTGGGAGCCACGAACGTTGGAGGAAATCCCGCACCTATCAATATCGCGCTACCTTCTTCCTTCACCGTAAGCAACAGATCTTTTGTGTATTCCCCATCGATCTTTGCTTCTACGACCAATTCATCACTGTTGGAAGTAGCTATGTTTATTTCAAAACAATTATTGGCATCTATGCCGATAAAAGTAATATCCGGATGTAGGATGGTTTTATGTATTATTTTTTGGCTATATGCGAACTGGCAAATAAGGAACAGAATAATACAGAGTCGCTTAGGCATATCACGAATAATAAAACCCGCAAGATTTTCTAGTACCTTGCAGGTTTGGGATTATAAAATTTTAAGAATAGGCCTGGAATTTGTTTGTAATGCAATATCCTTATTTCTGCATGTTTTTGGCTTCAATGCTCAAGGTAGCGTGTGGCACAAGCTTCAATCGTTCCTTATTGATTAATTTACCTGTAACCCGGCATACCCCAAATGTCTTGTTTTCGATACGTAATAAGGCATTTTTTAAATCTCGAATAAATTTTTCCTGACGGATCGCCAACTGCGTATTGGCCTCCTTGCTCATGGTCTCCGAACCTTCTTCAAAGGCCTTAAAGGTTGGGGAGGTATCGTCAGTGCCGTTGTTCCCATCATTCATGTAAGCGCTTTTCAAAAGCTCTAAATGACTCTTTGCCTTTACGATCTTATCTTCTATTAGCACTCTAAATTCCGCCAAATCCTTATCCGAGAATCTTATTTTTAAATCTTGCTCCATGATCTTAATGTTTTTGTATAAATAATTTTGTGTTTACCTCGTCGAAGGCAATTTCAATGCCATCTTTCATAGTTTCCTTCAAAACGAGATCTGCTGTTAACGTTTCCGTCTTTATGTATTCCAAATTACTTTCAATGGCCGATTCTACAAATCCGTCCTTTTGGATTTTAACATCGATTTTATCGGTTACTTCAAAACCTGAATCCTTTCTCATATTTTGAATTCGGTTTACGAGTTCCCGGGCAATGCCTTCTTTTCTAAGGTCTTTACTGATATTAATATCCAAGGCTACGGTAAAGGCGCCTGAACTGGCCACCTGCCAACCTTCAATATCTTGGGATGATATCTCTACATCCTGAAACTGTAAATTAATGGTTTTATTTTCAAATGCAATGGATATTTCGCCATTTTGCTCAATTTCTTGGATATCTTCCTGGCTAAAACCCGAAATTGCCTGCGCAATCGACTTCATTTTGTTCCCATATTTTGGACCTAAAACCTTGAAATTAGGCTTAATATTCTTGACCAAAATGCCCGAGGCATCGTCTAACAGTTCAATTTCCTTCACATTTACTTCGGATTTTATCAAATCCGCCACCGCTTCGATTTCCAATCTTTGCTTTTTATTCAAAACAGGAATCATAATTTTTTGCAAGGGCTGCCGGACCTTAATCCTCTCTTTTTGTCGGATTGAGAGGACCAAGGAAGAAATTTGTTGCGCCTTCTGCATTTTGCTTTCGAGGGCCATATCTACAATTGAGGCGTCAAAAACGGGAAAATTGGACAAATGTACACTCTCAAATTTTTCGCGTTGCGAAGTCGAAGTTAAATCTGTGTATAGCCTATCCATTAAAAAAGGGGCAATGGGAGCCGATAATTTTGATACCGTGACCAGACAAGTGTACAAGGTTTGATAGGCGGAAATTTTATCCGTTAGATCATTTCCCTGACCAGAATTTCCTTTTTTGGCTGGCTTCCAAAAACGTCTCCTGCAAAGGCGAACGTACCAGTTGCTCAAATTTACCTGGACATAATCTGATATTGCCCGTGCAGCTTTTGTGGGTTCATAATCGTCGTAAGCCTCATCCACTGTTTTCACCAAGGTGTGAAGTTCGGATAGTATCCAACGATCAATTTCAGGACGCTCCTTTATCGGAATGTCATCTTCGGCAAAGGTGAACCCGTCAATATTGGCATAAAGCGCAAAGAACGCATAGGTATTGTACAGGGTGCCAAAAAACTTCCGCTTTACTTCAATGATCCCATCTATATCGAACTTAAGATTGTCCCAAGGATTTGCGTTGCTGATCATATACCATCTGGTGGCATCCGCGCCATGCGCATCCATCGTTTCAAAAGGATCGGCAGCGTTTCCCAACCTTTTTGACATCTTTTTACCTTCCTTATCGAGCACCAATCCGTTGGAAATCACATTTTTATAGGCTACTGAATCGAACACAATGGTCGCGATAGCATGGAGCGTATAAAACCAACCCCGCGTCTGGTCAACACCTTCCGCAATAAAATCTGCAGGGAAAGTTTTATTGCCATCGATTAAATCCTTGTTCTCATGAGGATAATGCCATTGCGCATAGGGCATCGAACCACTATCGAACCAAACATCGATCAGATCGCTTTCGCGCATCATGGGACTACCCGATGCAGAAACAAGGATGATCTGGTCCACAATATTTTTATGTAGGTCAATTTTGTCATAATTATCTTCCGACATATCGCCCACCACGAATTCATCAAAAATATCCTTCGCCATTACGCCGGCCTTTATTGCCTTTGCCATCTCTGATTTTAATTCGGCCATAGAGCCAACAATCAATTCTTCCTTACCATCTTCAGTTCTCCAAATTGGTAGTGGAATGCCCCAATATCTGGATCTCGATAAATTCCAGTCATTTGAGTTGGCCAGCCAGTTTCCAAACCGACCTTCTCCCGTTGATTTGGGTTTCCAATTGATCTGTTGGTTCAATTCGAACATCCTATCCCTAACATCGGTGATCTTGATGAACCACGAATCTAAAGGGTAGTACAGAATGGGCTTGTCTGTACGCCAACAATTAGGGTAACTATGGGTATATTTTTCAACTTTAAAGGCCTTATTTTCTTCCTTCAGGCGTATCGCGATCTCGACATCAACCGAGCGTTCCGGAGCCTTGCCTTCGTCGTAATATTCGTTTTTGACATACTTGCCGCCGAGTTCTCGGAGTTCTGGGCGGAACCTCCCCTGCAGGTCTACCAAGGGCACGGGATTATTGTTTTCGTCCAAAACAAGCATGGGCGGGACCTCTGGGATGGCCTGTTTGGCCACAAGGGCATCGTCAGCGCCAAAAGTGGGTGCCGTGTGTACGATTCCCGTTCCATCCTCGGTAGTAACAAAATCGCCGGCAATGATCCTAAAGGCATTTTCGGGATGCTGATATGGCAATGTGTAATCCAATAGTTGCTCGTATCGAATACCTATCAAATCTTTACCCTTGAAACCTTTAACAATATAATAAGGAATTTTTTTGTCCCCTGAACCGTAGCCCAGCAAATCGGGCTTCTTATCGACCTGGACAAACTTACCCACGAACTGTTTCGAAACTAAATTTTTCGCCAGTACCACGTTGGTCGGCTCAAAAGTATATTGGTTATAGGTCTCGACCAATACGTAGTCAATTTTTGCCCCTATGGTCAGGGCGGTATTGGAAGGTAGGGTCCAAGGTGTGGTCGTCCATGCTAGAAAATAAACGGTACCCTCATTTTGAAGAATTTTGGGAAGCGATGCCTCGACCGCCTTAAATTGCGCTACTACAGTCGTATCCGTTATATCTTGATAGGTGCCAGGTTGGTTAAGTTCGTTGGAGCTCAAACCCGTACCTGCCTTTGGGGAATAGGGTTGGATAGAGTAACCCTTATAGATCAATCCCTTGTCGTAAATCTGCTTTAACAACCACCAGACCGATTCCATGTACTTTGACTTGTAGGTTATGTACGGGTCATCCATATCCACCCAATACCCAACCTGCTCTGTCATTTTATTCCAAACATCGGTATAACGCATTACCGCTTTTTTGCAAGCAGCATTATAATCCTCGATCGATATTTTCTTTCCAATATCTTCTTTGGTAATGCCGAGCTCTTTTTCGACGCCAAGTTCTATGGGCAATCCATGGGTATCCCAGCCCGCTTTCCGTTTTACCTGAAAACCCTTCATCGTTTTGTAGCGCGGAAAAATATCTTTGATGGTCCTGGCCATCACATGATGAATTCCGGGCATTCCGTTGGCAGACGGTGGCCCTTCATAAAAGACATAGCTAGGTTGGCCCTCCCTTGTGGAAATGCTCTTTTCAAAAATTTGGTTCTCTTTCCATTTGTCCAGAATTTCTTCAGCAACTTTTGGTAGGTTCAACCCTTTGTATTCTGCAAACTTCATATGCAATGCTTCTGGTACCGCAAATTAAGGCAGCAAAATTAGGAATTTTTGATTGAATAGCAGAGCTATGTGTGCAGGCAAATCAACTATAAATGCAAGTTCAAGTTCAAAGCCATTAAAAAGGACCTCTAGGAGTAGTTCGCCAGCGTGAATTTTGACGGTTTAAAATTGGACGCCAAATCCAAGAACTAAATTGGTGCCTGGCGCCACAATACCTGAGGAATAAGACCTATATCGTTGATCTGTAATGTTTTCCAGCCCTAAGGAGGCCTTGAAAGCATTTGAAATCTGGTACTGGGAACGAAAGTTCAATGTGTACCATGAGGGTGAAAAAGGATTGCCGTTGGCATCTTGGGCATAGATATAACCTTTACTGCGTTCCGAAGGGGCTAAATCTTCAAATGCAATCTCGCCATTATAATTCAAAAATAAGTCGGCTCTAAATTTTTGATTTTTCCAAAGGATATGAAAATCACCAAACGTTGGAGCCACATGTCTTCCGGGAGAGTCGGTACCATCATTTTCCTCCTCGATGCCCTTTGTAAGGGTAATGTTCGAACTAAGTGAAAAATTGTCCGTAACAAAGGCCTCAATACTAAACTCAAATCCGAATACGTAAGCCTTGGCGGCATTCTGGATCGCCTGAACATTGCTCAGCTCCCCATTGTATTCTATTTGTTGTTGCCCATTGAACAGAAAATCCCTTCTAACCAATGCGTCCACCAAATAGGTATAGAATGCCGCCCCTTTGAACACTAATTTATCATCGAAATTCTTGAGAAGCCCTAGCTCGGCATTATAAGCATATTCAGGTTCCAGATTGGGATTTGGAACCACCACTGCCCCTGGTTCGGAGTCAAATATTTTGCCCACATCATCAATATTGGGTGCGCGGAAGCCTGTTGAGCCGTTAAGGGTAACCTGCAGATCTGCTTTGGGAAACCAACTAAATCCAATACTTCCGGTCAAGGCCCCATTGTTCAGATCGGCATTATCAAAGGGAAATGGATAAAATGTTTTGTCAAAAAGGGCATCGATCCAAACATGACTGTATCTAAGCCCAGTGAGCAAGCTAAAATTGGGCATTGCCTTATACTCACCGTTCACATAACCGGCCAACGTCTGCCAGGTAGACCCATCGGGGTATCTGGAGGCCCCATTGGAAACAACGTTCGTGGTTATATCGGTTTGACTTCCCACTGAACGCACCTTATTAAAGATGTATTCCCCTCCATAGTATAACCTGAGGTTGCCAATCTTCTTGTTCTCAAAATCGATATTCGCTGAAATCGCATCGACTTTTTCATCCGTACCAAATCGGATGTTATCCTGAAAATCCCTTTCCCATCGGCTTTCATTAAAATGTTGATAGGCAGTGGTAATTTTCAATCCATCATAAAAAAGTCCTTTGCCTTTTTTATTGATCTGCATGTTCGCCATGAACCATTTTTGTGGACCATATTGCCATTCAGCTGAACGGAGTCCGTCTCCCCTAGGCCTGATCAAACGATCATATCTTGAATAATCGGAAGTTTCGGAATAGTGGGTATTGAGGTTTAAATTCCAATTGTTGTTTGGGCGGAAGGCAATCTTTTGCATTACATTGATTTGATCATAGCCGGTAGGGTTCTGTTTTTCCGGGTCGGGATTGGAAACGACCAAATCTGTTCCATTAATAGTATTTACATAGTAATCGCGCAGGTAAGAATCCGGCCCGTACTTGCCCATGGTAAGGTCCCCAAAATTATTGTAGGTAACGCTCGTAAGTGACGCCCAGCTATTGCCTCCTATGTTCATGTCTATATGTCCGGTGCGCTCATTGTTCGCCGAAGAAAATCTAAGTTCGGAGTTGCCCGATATCCCAATGCTGTCTTTTTGGGCAAATATTGGATCTTTCGTATAAAAATTCATTACCCCGCCCATCGCATCACTTCCATAGATAACCGATCCGGGGCCAAAAATGACTTCCGTTTTTCGTACCGCAAATGGATCGATGGAAATTACATTCTGCAGGTTGCCACCCCTAAAAATGGCATTGTTCATCCGTACCCCATCTACGGTAAGTAAAAGCCTATTGGTTGCAAAACCCCTGATCATGGGGCTTCCACCGCCTAATTGGCTTTTTTGGACAAAAACTTTTCCGCTAACTTGCAAAAGATCAGCAGCAGTTTGGGGATTGGCAAAATCAATCTGTTGCGCATCAATGGAGGCAATTTTTTGTGGGATATCTTTTTTTTGTTGTTCCCATTTAGAAATAGACATGACCACCTCCTCCAATTGGTGGGCCTTAATGGTAAGAAAAAAGCGGGCGCCATGTTTTTGTATTGATGACTTGGTACTCCTTCTCATCTCGTACCCAAGGTGCTTAAAAACAATTCGCTCTTTGTTTTGGAAACCAGAAAGATCACATTTACCATCAAAATCTGAGAGGGATGTTATCGATTTGTCCAAATTATATACGGCAACATTCGGGATGGGTTCCCATGTTTCGGCATCCAAAATGATAATTTCCTGGGCGTTTACAGCCTGAAAAATGAAAAAAATAATAGCATATGTAATCCGTTGCATATTAGCTGAAAACTTCATTTAAAATGGCAAGGGACTTTGGCTTTCGAAATCCTTGCAAATGCAATTCAAAATACTGAACAAGGGATTTTAAAAGGTCTTGTCGGTTTTTCTTCTTCATCTTGACAATTGAAATGGCATCAAAATCTATGCCCAAAAAGGTTTTGAAAAAACTAAGGTTCTCCCCGGCAATGACAGGATTCAATGAAGGTGTATTGGTAAATTTCCCTTCGCGTAGGTCAAAATAAGAAGCATCCATGTTCTTGAGATCCGGATAAAAGCCCAAATATTTAGTGAATGCGACTAAAAAATAAATATGGAAGTTAACACTTTCGTGGTGTGAATCGAGCCATTGTAGGGAAGCGGTCAAAAAATTGAAAAGTCCAATGTTTCGCTCTTCTTCATGAATACTGTTCCCGATCATTTCTGCCAGAAAAAGGGTCATCGCATTTTTTGCAATATCGGTATGAAGGGTTTGATAGGGAATATCAAGTTTCGCCTCGCGGATGCTTTCCAATGTTCCCTTATTGCGATGCGCGGCAACGATTTCCAATTGTGTCAAGGGTTGAAAGTAAGCAGGTTTCAATTTACCCTTTTTGGTGGCCAATACCCCTTTTATCAGATATGATTTAAGTCCGTCCGAAGCGGTAAAAGCCCTTACGATCAAGCTCGTATCCCCATACTTCAAGGATGAAAGAACTATGGCTTTTGTAGTAACCTGCATATTTTTGGTCGGGTTTGGTACAAAGATAGACGGAATGTTCCATTAGCGTTAATGGCCATTCCCAAGAAATTTCGTTTGCTGGATTTTAAAAAAACTTCGCATGCCGTTATTTAGGGAAAGTAATAAACCCTTATCCATATTTTATGTGATGGATAAGGGTTCAGGTATAATAATGGCTTAAAAAGGTATTTCTTAAATAACGTAAAACGATCCCACTGAAAAAAAACGATAGTCTGTTTTATATGACCCCTTGGGCCATCATCGCATCGGCGACCTTAACAAATCCGGCAATATTTGCTCCTTTCACATAGTTGCAATAGCCGTCTTTTTCCTTGCCATATTGAATACAAGAATCATGGATGTCCTCCATGATGCCCTTCAAACGTTCATCGACCTCTTCCCGTGTCCAGCTGATCCTAAGGGAGTTCTGGGACATTTCCAACCCAGAAGTAGCAACGCCACCAGCGTTCGACGCCTTTCCTGGGGCAAACAAAATCCTGGCTTTCTGGAATTCATGGATGGCATCGGGTGTGGAAGGCATGTTGGCACCTTCGGCCACGCAGACACAACCATTTTTTATCAGGATCTTGGCGCTTTTGCCATCCAATTCGTTCTGGGTAGCGCAGGGCAGGGCAATGTCGCACTTGACTTCCCAAGGGGTCTTCCCCTTAAAGAATTTTGCGGACGGGTATTTTTTAGCATATTCCGAAATACGGCCCCTTTTGTTGTTCTTTAGGTCCATCACATACGCCAGTTTCTTGGCGTCGATGCCATCCTTATCAAAAATGTATCCTTCAGAATCAGATAGTGTCAACACTTTTGCGCCGAGATACAAAGACTTTTCAGCAGCGAATTGTGCCACATTCCCAGATCCGGATATCACCACGTTTTTTCCGGCGAATTCCAATTTTTTGGTTTGCATCATGCTCTGCGCAAAATATACCGTACCATATCCAGTGGCTTCGGGGCGTATTAAGGAACCCCCCCAAGAAATGCCTTTGCCCGTTAGCACGCCGGTAAATTCATTCCTTATTTTTTTGTACATCCCAAAAAGGAAGCCGATCTCCCTGAAACCAACGCCAATATCACCAGCTGGCACATCGGTATTCGGGCCGATATGTCTACAGAGTTCCGTCATAAATGCATGGCAAAAACGCATTACCTCATCATCCGATTTTCCCTTCGGATCAAAATCAGAACCCCCTTTGCCACCGCCCATAGGTAAGGTGGTCAGACTATTTTTGAAAACCTGTTCGAAGGCTAGGAACTTTAAAATACTGGCGTTCACCGATGGATGGAACCGAAGTCCCCCTTTGTAGGGCCCGATGGCAGAATTCATCTGGACCCTGTAGCCCCTGTTCACATGAATTTCACCTTCATCATCTACCCAGCACACCCTAAAGGAAATTAACCTTTCGGGTTCTACCATCCTGAGTAGGATATTCTTACCACTATAAATTTTGTGTTTGGCAATATAAGGGATTACCGTTTCAGCAACTTCCTGTACCGCTTGGATAAATTCGGGTTCATGGCCATTCCTGACCCGCACCTCATCCATAAAACCTTTGATCTTTGCATCCATAAATTAGTTCGGAATAAGTTGATTTTTATTGATATTAGAATTTAACGGCAAAAATATATTATTCTAACAATTTTAAGGAACTTTTTTTTACTATTTGATAATTTCCTATCCGATAGCCTGCCCCAAATCGGCGATCAGGTCCTCGGCGTCTTCAATACCAACGCTCAACCTGATGAGGGCATCAACGACACCGCTTTTTTCGCGTTCTTCTTTGGGGATGCTCGCGTGGGTCATGCTTGCAGGATGTCCGGCTAAACTTTCTACACCGCCCAATGATTCGGCCAAGGTAAAAAGTTTCAATTTTTCTATAATCTTTATAGCGTTGGCAAAGTTGCTTCCCTTGGGTACAAACGAAATCATGCCCCCAAAATCATTCATTTGGGTTTTGGCGATCTGATGGTTGGGATGGTTCTCAAATCCTGGCCAATACACCTTCTCTATTTTGGGATGCTTTGCTAAATATTCGGCCACGACCCTTCCATTTTCGCAATGCCGCTGCATTCTCACATGCAAGGTCTTAATGCCACGGAGCACCAAAAAACTATCCATGGGGCCACATACCGCGCCACTTGCATTTTGTATAAAATAGAGTTGGTCGGCCAATGCCTTGTCTGTAACAATCAACGCACCGACCACCACATCGCTATGGCCCCCTAAATATTTAGTTGCGGAATGCATGACGATATCGGCACCAAGATCTAATGGTCGCTGTAAATAAGGTGTAGCAAAAGTGTTGTCGACCGCCAACAAAATTTTGTGCTTTTTTGCCAATAGTGAAACGGCTTTTAGATCGATGATTTTCATCATCGGATTGGTCGGGGTTTCTACCCAGATCAATTTGGTATTTTTATTGATATAATCCCCAATCTTTCCTGCATTTTGCATTCCTATAAAATGAAAAGTAATTCCGAATTTTTCAAATATCTTTTTGAACAGACGGTAACTACCCCCATATAAATCATTTGTGGAAATTACTTCATCGCCAGGATTCAACAATTTGATAACGGCATCAATAGCTGCCAAGCCACTGGCAAATGCCAAGCCATATTGGCCATTTTCAATGCTTGCCAAACTTTTTTCCAAGGCCGTTCTGGTCGGATTCGCACTACGTGAATATTCGAATCCCTGGTGTGCGCCTGGAGTACTTTGGGCATAGGTTGAAGTTTGGTAGATCGGGGGCATTACCGCCCCATAAGCTTTGTCGGGTTGTTGACCCCCATGTATTGTCTTGCTGTTGAATTTTAACTTTTTTTCGTCCATCGCGTATAATTATTCCCACAAATGTATCGTTATCTTTGGAAGCGCACAATGAAAGGAAGATTTTACCGCTAACCTAGAGTTTATGAAATTCCAAATTACCTACTTAATTGCTTTATTGTTATTGTTTGGTTGCAAAAAAGAAACCAATCTTACCTTTGAACCCTATGTACTCACCCTTAAGGAATGCTTAGATTGTCCTTCTGTTTCCATAGCTATACCTAGGGCAATGGAACGATCTAAATTGGCCAAAACCATTAACGCTGCCCTACAAGAAGAAATTATCTCGTTATTGCTATTCGATGACGAAATGGAGGTTTCAAATATGGAAGAAGCCATTACTTCCTTCAAAAATGGCTATTTGGAATTGAAAAAACTCTATGCCGACGAGCCACCAGGATGGGAGGCCACTATTGACGGCAAGGTTGTTTATGATGATACTTCCTTGTTAACCATAGAATTGAATTCCTATTTATTTACAGGTGGGGCGCATGGGTATAGCGCTCAGCGTTTTCTTAATTTCGATAAGGTAAAAGGTAAAGAATTGGAAAATTGGCAGCTTTTTAGCAATCAAGCGGACTTCCAGCATTATGCCGAGATGAAATTCCGGGAGCAAGAAGCCATTCCCAAAGACAAATCGATCAACCATACTGGTTTGATGTTTGAGAAGGACAGCTTTTATCTCCCAGAAAATATCGGTTATACCGAAGAGGGGGTTAAATTGCTTTACAACCCATATGAGGTGGCCTCCTTTGCCGATGGCCCAATAATCATCACGCTACCTTACAAAGAAGTGGATGCATTTTTAGTGGCTAAAGTCAAGTCATAATACCATATCTACAGCATTTTTTGGAGCGCTAATATTGTCCCTAAATGTAATCCCTCATGGTAAATATTGAATGCCATGGCATCCTGGATATTTTTTAAAGTCACTTTTACGCTGGTCGTATATTCATTGAATTCTTTAAAAAGTCCGTTTTCGAAGTCCACTTTTGTCCATTCCATCGTTGCGAACAATAAGTCAGTTGTCATTTGTATTTCTTCATCGGTCGCTGTGCCATCCGGTACGGATCCTTTTTTGAATTTATCGACCATGAAATCGGAAATCCGCATCGGAAGATTACTTAATCTATAGACGAGGATTTGTTGCGTTACGACTACATGGGCGATGTTCCACCAAATATTATTGCGATGGCCCCGTGGAATATTCAAGGGTAGTTCTCTTGAGGTTTCGGTCAAAATGCGGTATAAAACTTTACGGTTTTGTAAATTGATATTTAATATTTTTTCCAAAGTATTTGGTTTAGATGTGCCATAGAATTGGGGTTCCTAAACCTAAAAGTAGTACAATTGAAGGAAAATAAGTTTCTTTGCAGCGCATTGAACCCCCCCATTAAATAATAATAATCCATAAATCACACCCTTTTGATTGGTAAATGAAGAAGACACCGGTACCTATGAAAAAAATATACCATTTAAGCACATGCAATACCTGCAAACGGATTCTGGAAGCGTTACAGCCATTAAAAGGCGTTGCACTACAGGATATCAAAACCGAACCGGTTACTTTGGAACAGTTGGAAGAAATGCACAAATTGGCCGGCACCTATGAGGCGCTTTTCAGCAGAAGGGCCCAGTTGTACCAGCAGCGGAATTTAGGGGCAAAGACACTCGTAGAAACAGATTACAGGAATTTGATCTTAGAGCACTATACTTTTTTGAAGCGGCCTGTTGTTATGGTTGGGGGACAAATATTTATCGGAAACGCCAAAAATCAAGTCTTGGCCGCCAAACTAGCCCTTCATCCTTGAACAAACGAACACTCGCCATATTTGCAGCGGTCGGTGCCACGATCATTTATGGACTCAATCATACGATTGCCAAAGGGATCATGCCAGACCATGTGCAGCCTTTTGGATTTATCGTCTTGCGGGTCAGCGGGGCCGCCATTTTATTTTGGATAATATCAATCGCGGGACCCAAAGAGAAAATTGAAAAAAAAGATTACCCCCGCATGCTTCTTTGTGCCCTATTGGGTATGGGCATAAACATGTTGGTATTTTTTAAAGGCTTGTCGCTATCAACGCCCATTAATAGTTCCGTTTTGGTAACGACCACTCCCATTATCGTATTGATTCTTTCTGCCGTACTCATCAAAGAAAAAATAATCTTTAAAAAGGTACTCGGCATCACCATCGGCCTACTAGGTGCGCTGGGCCTGATCCTCTTCGGAGCGGAGATCAGGCAGGATGCCCCCAACATCCCACTCGGAAATTTTTTGATCATGATGAATTCCGTGTTTTATGGATCCTATTTGATTGTTGTGCGGCCACTGCTCAAAAAATACCATCCATTTACTTTTATGAAATGGCTGTTCACTTTGGGCATTGTGATATGCTTGCCCTTCGGCTACGACCAAGTCATGG
Organism: Flavobacteriaceae bacterium; assembly: GCA_037969055.1. Classification (GTDB taxonomy): domain Bacteria; phylum Bacteroidota; class Bacteroidia; order Flavobacteriales; family Flavobacteriaceae; genus Pelagihabitans. The sequence goes on from JBBKWR010000119.1 coordinate 38,108, forward strand.
AAATAAGTTGGCAACAGTTGCCTTTTAAGGCAATCTGGGGCATAGTATTTGTGGTAGTGGGAACAACTTTTTTAACTTATTTCCTCAATATTTTTGCCCTGACCCAATTGAAGGCATCAACATTGAGCGCCTTCGTTTACATACAGCCCTTGGTGGGCATTTTGTTCGCCGTGTCCTCTGGTCTTGACTCCCTCACCACGGTAAAGTTACTAGCTGCAAGTTTCGTGCTACTAGGGGTCTACCTTGCAAGCAAAAGGCCCATTCGTCCTTGGTCAAACCAACAACCTTAACCCTAATTTTGTGATTCCGGCATAGGAGCAAGCATGCTTCACAATTTTTATCCTTATTTTTAGCGCCATAAAAAACATAGCATGACCAAAAAACCCTCCTTCATTCAAGCGCTTTCCCTACCCGTTATCGCCGCACCCATGTTCCTCATTTCTGGTCCGAAGCTTGTTGTGGAATGTTGTAAAAACGGCATCGTAGGTACTTTTCCCGCACTAAACCAGCGCACAAGTGAAGATTTTGAAGAGTGGTTGATCGAAATAAAATCGGCTCTCGATTTGTACGAAAAAGAAACGGGAAAAAAGGCTGCCCCATATGGTGTTAATCTGATAGTGCATGCGACCAATCCGAGATTGGAGGCAGATCTTAAATTGTGCATCAAACATAAGGTGCCGATTATTATTACTTCGTTGGGGGCCGTGTCTATGGTGGTGGATGCCATTCACAGTTATGGCGGACTCGTGTTTCACGACGTCATTAAAAAAAGACATGCCGAGAAGGCAGCTGAAGCTGGGGTTGATGGACTCATCCTTGTCGCAGCAGGGGCTGGTGGCCATGCTGGCACGATCAATCCAATGACCTTGGTGGCCGAAATCAAAAAATTCTTCCATAAAACCATTATTCTTTCCGGCTGCATAAGTACCGGTAGGGATATCGCCTCGGCGATGCAAATGGGTGCAGATTTGGCGTATATGGGCACTCGATTCATCAATACAAAAGAGAGCAAGGCACCAGAGGCCTATCGACAAATGATCATTGATGCCGGTTCGAGCGATGTGGTCTATACCGCAGCCGTCTCTGGGGTGCACGCCAACTTTTTGGGGGGAAGTCTAAAAGCTGCCGGACTTACCGATGAAGATCTGAAGAAAGATACTAAAATCGATTTTGGAAAGGAACTTGATACAGAGGCCAAGGCATGGAAAACCATATGGTCTGCTGGTCAAGGATCAGCCTTAATAGATGACAGCCTTCCCGTACATGACTTGGTCGATCATTTAAAATCAGAATTCAAATCTGCCATCGAGGAACAAGCCAGCCTTTTGGCAACCTTTCCAAAATAGTTGCATGTGGAGCGATAAAAAGTGATGGATTAAGGGGTTTATTCGTTGTTGTATCAGACAAAAGATAAATTCGTTGAAGCCTTGCGGTTTGATTGGCCATACCCACCGAAACATCGCTAAGCAGAATGGAAGACCGTACCTTATTTATTATTTATTGTCTAGTGTTAATTGATAACTGCCCCGACCAAATGCCTGTTCTAACAAGTAACTACAATCCGCCATTTTTGTTCAAAAACGGTCATTTTTCGACGATTTATGCCGGAATTATAAGAAAAATACCAAATTTTAAGCAAAAACGGGAGAGATTGGAATTGGCCGATGGCGACTTTTTAGATCTCGATTGGAGCTATACCAGCAAAGCAACTGAAAAGGTAGTTGTATTGATCCATGGACTTGAAGGAAATGCGCAACGCGCTTATATAACCGGAAGTGCAAAACAATTCAATGAGGCAGGCTATGATGCATGCGCCATCAACCTTCGATCTTGTAGCGGAGAAACCAACCGCTTGTTCCGATCCTACCACTCCGGTGCAACGGAAGATCTCGAATCGGTCATCCACCATATTTTAGGGACAAAAAAATATGGGGAACTTTATATTAATGGTTTTAGCCTTGGGGGCAACATGGCGCTTAAATATCTAGGGGAAGGAAGAAAGGTGCCCGCTGAAATAAAGGGCGCAGTAGCAATTTCTGTCCCTTGTAGCCTCCACAGTTCGCTCGTCAAATTATTAACGCCCAAGAACATCCCATACACCATCCGCTTTAAAAAACACCTTGTGGAAAAGCTAAGGGCCAAGCAACTTCTATTCCCAGAAAAAATATCAGATGCGGATATTAGCGCCGTTGTTACCTTAAAGGATTTTGATGATATCTACACTAGCCGAGCCCATGGATTCAAGGATGCTCTTGACTATTATGAGCAATGCAGTTGTTTGCAGTTTTTGCCCAACGTACAAGTACCGGCTTTAATTATCAATGCGAGCAACGACTCCTTTTTGGGACCAGAATGTTATCCAATTAGAGAAGCGGAAAAAAACCCTAATCTCTATCTGGAAATACCTGATTATGGCGGGCATGTGGGTTTTTACGACAGAAAGAGTATCTATTACAATGAAAATAGGGCAATAAAATTTCTGAACGAGGCATTTTAAATTGACCTATTCCTTATATTAGTACTTCCAAATAAAAACCTAGATGAAAAAAGTTTTGAGCATAATAGCCCTTGGCGCGTTGATTGCCAATTGTGGTGAAAAAAAAGAAGAAAAAAAGGAGGGTTTTGAAATGAACCGTGCCAAAACCGAGACCAAGACTGTGGTGGCCACTGAGTCGGTACCGGTTGACCTAAATAACGACGGGGTCGGACCGTTTAAGGACATCACTTTCGACGATGCCATAAATACACAAATGGCAGCGGCTGGCGAGGCCAAGTTCAAAGCAATATGTGTGGCGTGCCATATGGCCGAACAACGCTTGATCGGACCGGCCCTAAAAGGAGTTTATGAGCGTCGAAGCCCTGCATGGGTTATGAACATGATCAGCAACCCGGACAAAATGATTAAGGATGACCCTATTGCTAAAGCATTATTAAAAGAATACAATAACGCGATTATGCTCAACCAAAATCTTTCCGAAGAAGATACCCGTGCGGTAGCCGAGTATTTAAGAACACTATAACGCTCTTTTTATAAAGCTATAATTAAGCCATTATCCTTACTTCTTGTTTGGACAATGGCTTTTTTTATCATTTCTTGGCAGCCAATAACATTCGCAGACCAATGATGGGATTTCGTTTATGGACGGCCGTTATTCTTTTCAATCAAACATCTGAACTGCAAAAAATGATTAGATTTAGGGCATGGCCCTCTTCGAAAATCCTATATATGTTGCCAGTATCTTATGCTTGATGGTAATATTGTCGGTATATGTCGCCAAAACCAAAATAGGTGAAAAATTGAGCGCGGCCCTGTTGGTGATCCTGTTCACGGCAGTACTTGCCAATCTGAAATTGATTCCCTCTGCCTCCAACAGTATTCCGCTTTATGAAGGTATTTTTACAACCTTGGCGCCACTTTCAATCTTCTATTTGATGCTTGGGGTTAACCTCAGCTCAATCAAAAAAGCTGGGGCCCCCATGATTATATTGTTTATGATTGGGTCGCTGGCGACCCTTTTAGGAATACTCTTGGCATGGGTAGTGGTCGCTCCGCAAAAAGTAATTGGTGAGGATGCAAACATTATCGCAGGGATGTTTACCGGCACCTATACTGGGGGAAGTGTCAATTTTAATGCGGTCGCCCTAGAATACGATTTTCAGGATCGGGGCATTCTTTATGCAGGCACCATTGCCGTCGACAATGTGATTACTACCGTCTGGATAGTGGTTACTTTGTTGTTCCCGCCCTTGTTGCGAAAGTTCTGGAAGGATAAAAAAGTAAGTAGTGGAACCCAATATCATCCCCATCCGGAAAAAGACCTAATAGATCTGCGTGCTTTGATGTGGCTTCTATTTTTGGGCCTATCCGCCCTTTTTATTTCAGAGTTGATCGCTGAATCGCTACCAGCAATACCTCAAATTTTGACCATAACCACCTTCGGCATTCTCCTGGCACAGACCCGCTTGGTGCATAGCCTAAAGGGAAGCCATACGCTTGGACTCTACCTTGTTTATATATTTCTTGCAGTAATTGGCGCCTATTGTGAGGTCAGTTCCGTCATTGAATTGCAGGAAGTGGGGCTAACCCTTTTTGGTTTCGCCGCTTTGGCCGTCTTTTTACATGGGGTAATCGTTATAATACTGGGAGGCCTGATCTACAGGGATTGGGAGATGATCGCCATTGTGAGCCAGGCGAATATTGGAGGGGCCGCTACGGCACTTTCCCTTGCCGAGGTATTTGTGAGAAAGGAACTCATTTTACCTGCCATCCTAGTGGGTACGTTGGGTAGCGCTTTGGGTACTTATCTGGGGTTTTTGGTGGTGAATTTGTTATAATAATCGGTCAAGTCGTAATGCCATTATCCACTTCTTTAGCATAACCGCTGGGCGTGCATTTCAGTTTCGACTAGGGTAACGTAGGTACAATTTTTTTTAACGTTTATCAACCGCAACCTTATAGGTTGGATCTTCCATCATGTTTACTTCAATGATGTCCTCCGCATTCTCAAGTAACCGGATACAATCCTTGCTCAAATGTTTTAGATGAATTTTCTTCCCCACCTTTCGATAGCGCTCCGTAATCTTGTTCAATGCCTCGATGCCCGACATATCGGCCACACGGCTCTCATTAAAATCTATGATTACTTCCTCGGGGTCGTTTTGGACATCAAACTTTTCAGAAAAGGCTGTGGTAGATCCAAAGAACAAAGGCCCATATATTTCATAATGTTTTATCCCATTATCGTCTATATACTTCCTGGCCCTAATGCGCTTGGCATTTTCCCAAGAGTAGGCCAGGGCCGAAATGATTACCCCAAATAACACCGCTATCGCCAAATTATGGGTGATCGCGGTAATCAAGGTCACCAAGACCATTACGACTACGTCAGAATTGGGCATTTTTCGAAATGTTTTGAAACTGGCCCATTCAAAGGTGCCTATGGCAACCATAAACATAAGGCCAACCAAGGCTGCCATTGGTAAACGCTCGATCAAACTTGATCCAAACATGATAAAAACAAGTAACATTACCGCTGCTGTAATGCCCGACAACCTCGCCCTAGCCCCAGAGGAGGTATTGATCAAACTCTGTCCGATCATGGCACATCCACCCATTCCCGAAAGAAACCCGGAAAGAATGTTCGCCGTGCCCTGGGCCACGCATTCTTTATTGCCACTGCCGCGGGTGTCGGTTATTTCATCAATGATATTGAGGGTTAAAAGACTTTCGATAAGTCCCACTCCTGCCACGATAGCAGCATACGGGAATATGATCTTGAAGGTTGTAAGGGTAAGGGGTATTTGTGGAATGGAAATGGGGGGGAAACCGCCTTTGATCGAATCTCCTTCCTTTATCGTATCTGCAACGGTCAGCGTATCAATACCAAATCCAATTACTATTGCGGAAACGACCAGAATGGCAAGGAGCGAGGAAGGTATGGCTTTCGTGATTTTTGGAACACCCCAGATAATCAGCATGGTCAAGAGGGTTAGCCCCAACATCGTGTAAAGCGGCAGACCGGACAATAAATGTGAGGTACCTTTTTGATAGAAATTGGGAAACTGGGCCATAAAGATGATAATGGCCAACCCATTCACAAAACCGAACATGACGGGGTGTGGCACCAAACGAATGAACTTACCCAGCCGCAAAAGGCCCGCTAAAATTTGAAGGATGCCCGCAATAATGACGGTTGCAAAAACATAGTGCAAAATGGTTTCCGGTTCAATACCGGGAAAATTACGCTTCAATTCCAAGATGAGCCCCACGAAAATAACGGCTATCGCCCCCGTAGCGCCAGAGATCATCCCGGGCCGCCCACCAAAAATGGAAGTGATCAAGGCAAGAACAAAAGCCGCGTACAATCCAGTCAACGGCGAAAAACCAGGGATCAGTGCAAAGGCAATCGCTTCGGGCACCAATGCCAGGGCCACCGTAAGTCCCGATAAGATTTCGGTCTTATAGTCTACCTTCTGCTTAAAATCGAATAAGTTCAAATACTTCTTCATGCCCATTATTTCAAGGGCGCAAAAATACCATTTATTCCCCGCTTCAAGCCGTCAACTATTCGAAAATATAATCTTATTTATGAACTTGGATAGCGTATTATACCTCTTACCCATCCATTTTTATTTGTATCGTGAATCAAAACGGGTATCTAATGAAGGTCTATAAACAACGTACCCTATAATTTTTAACCCGAAGTACGGGAAGTATAGGTTAAAATTGAACGGTTTTTTTTTACGATTTGATACTGCATAATCTTTGTGTAGGGGCATATAATAAAAAATCCCAACACTTTCGTGTTGGGATTCTCCGTTATCTATCTTGTTAATCCTTTAAGGATATTTATATATTAAAAGGCCGTAAGTATTTCAAAATTTCCGACAAACACGCCAGATACAACAACACCAGAGCCATCTTCATAACTATAAGAACAATCGATTGTTCCTGTGTTGGTCGCTAAATCGAAAGTCCTCGCATTAATTCTAAATACATGCCCGTGTGCTGCCTCTCCATCAGGGAATCCTACATGATCATATGCGATACTTGAAGCTATTTGACCAAAAGTCTGTGTACCTACCGGTGTGGTATTTGTAAAACCCGTAATATCATGTTCAGAGGAGTGTTGACCTTCCATTATAATATCTAAATAGCCCAACGGATTGCCCTGCGGGTCCCACACAAAGAAGGATGTTTCTGCAAGTGTTGGTTTCGTGGTAATTAAATTGCAGGTTATTTTAGTGTAATGGGTCGTTGATGTTTCAAAGGCTATTTGGTTAGTAGCATCTTCAATAATTTCGCCGTCTGAAAATACAAAGGTGAACGCTCGATCATAATCCCCAGCCGCATCATCAACAAGTAAATATGCCTTAGGGGTCACATAGGCGTTGGTACCTATAACAAATTCTGTGTCTGTATCACCAGGGACGGATTGAAGTACTGGTGTGGGTTCATTGTTATCAGACGCACAACTATGAATAATAATAATGGCACATAAGTAGAAAATTTTTTTCATGGTTTGGTTTTTAGTTCAAACCATAACGCTAAATTTTTCTATTAGTTGTATTTAACATAAAATAATGAGTAAAGTGATTAAAGGACAATTTTCCAAGCGTGTTTTTAATTTCGGCTTTACCAGTACTTCAATTTATGCTTTAGTAAGGCTCTCGGACCATAACTATATCAAACTGGATGGATCAAAACAGAATATTTGCAGTACCAGAACCATAAGAAAATCAGAAGCTTAAAAACTTCTGGGCTTGAAGCATTGGCGATATTTCATGAAGTTAGGGTCTATACAAAAGTCTGTTTCTGAATATCGAATGTCGATTGTGCAACTTGCGCGTATTACCAATTGTTCAACCCCAGAAGCTTTTCACCAAGCTCCGATAATTTGGCAGTTTCGTATTTGGTCTGCTCCCAATTTCTGGGATCTCCCGGAAAGGCATAGCCTTCGGGTGCAATCCGGTTTTTCCATGAATTTACACGCCATTGTCGCAGTTCGTCATTGTCCTCCTCCGCGGGCATCATAGAAATGTATTGCGCGATGCGCACCTTGTTCGCGGATTTATTGGGACGGATACCATGGGGTTCGGTACTGTTAAAGATCAAAAGGTCCCCTGCCTCCATTTTTACCTTAATGATCTTGTCTTGTAACGCTGATACATCGGGCTTGAACCGGTCGCGCTGCTCGGGCTGGGTTAGTTTCCACGTATCGTAATTTCGGTATAGCCAGGGAATACATTGAAAGCCCCCCATGTTCTCATCGGTCTGGTCGGCTAGGGCCAACACCCCTTGCACGTTCTGCGGTCGGGTCTCAGGGTCATAATCCCAATGGATAAAACCCTTGTATTCATGCCCGGGCCGCATGGGGAAATTAAGGTTCGCACGATCGATGGTCACCCATAGCTTTTCGGTACCCCATACATCAACAAATGCGTCATATACTTTCTTCATCTGGCGGTTATTCCATAAGTGCTGGTGATTGTAAACCTCAACCATCCCGGTTCCGGTAAGTTCCTTCATTTTCATTTCAGCCCTTGGGGGGGCGTACCAAGACTCTGGATCATTGGGATCTTTCCCTTCGAATTCCCATAAAAACTGAGCGGTCTCTCGTGCCTGTTCCTTGGGCACAACATTTTTGACGACAATATAACCGTTCTGTTTCCAAAACTCCCAATCGTTCTCGCTCAAGACACGCAAGGGTTTTCCGTTCGATCTATCGTTCAATTTGATCTTGCTACTTGTCGCGGTAGAAGGATTACCAGGAATCGCTTCGTGCGCCTTGTTGGCCATTTCCATTTTAGAATACTTCCCTTGCATATTATTAGGCTTTAAGTTGTTTTACATTCTTTAGCGTAAAATTAATTATTTGGAGTACCATTCTCCACGCTCATATTGACCATTATTTGAACTATATTATCCATATTTGTATAATTGTTATATAACTTATTGAATTTAGTTAAACTATCACATGAAAATTCAATTAGAAAGCATAGACACGGATACTAAATCGCCCATTCGTGTCCTGCACGATCCCAAGTTGAACGATATGTTTTTTTGGCACTTCCATCCAGAGTATGAACTGGTGTATATTAAAGGTGCCAGTGCCAAACGCCATGTAGGTGACCATATCTCCACTTACGAAGACAGTGATCTGGTCTTTATTGGTTCCAATATTCCCCATTTGAATTTCGACCATGGTGTACAGACTGAATATCGTATGGAAGTATTGCACATCAAGCCCGTTTTCCTAAAGATCATTGGCGAGGATATTCCTGCCTTTTTAAACATCCAACGTCTCTTTGAACAATCGAAATATGGAATTGCCTATTTCGGCGACACTAAAAGGGATGTGGGAACTCGGATCAAAGAGCTCTATCGCCTTTCCCCTTTTGAATTGATTGTGGAATCCCTCAAAATCTTAGAAGTGCTTGCGAACAGTACGGAATACACCTTGCTTCACGCAGCCCCATTTGTTAGCAAGTATAACGAAAAAGAACAGGCACGTATTCGACACCTATATGCTTTTATTGATGAGCATTACCAAAGAAAAATAGGTGTCGATGAGGTGGCATCGCTCTGCAACTTGACCAAACCTGCGTTTTGTCGTTACTTTAAAAAAGCGACGGGCAATACCTTCGTGGGCTTCTTGAACCAATACAGGGTCAGTCAGGCCAAACGTCTGTTGTTAATTGGCAAGAACATAGGGGAAACCTGTTACGAATGCGGATTTGAAAGTCTTTCTTATTTTAATAGAACATTTAGGAAGGTGACCAATGAAAATCCGTCTGAGTTCAAAAAGAGGATGATGTCTGGGTGAACCTGACCTTGCCTCCCTTAAGCTATTTACATGTTCATAATTATCTTTGTACGCTTGCTTATTGGAGACAAATTGGCCACTGTTATGGAATGTGTACCAAAAAAACCGCCCCGGACAAAGTATCCAGGGCGATTCCTAACTAAATAACCAACCAAAAATTGTTTATTTCTTTCTGCTCCGTTGCACCTTCATGATCGGGTTCGAAGTCTTTTGTCTTTTTTTATCGACCTGGCCCTTGCCAGATTTTAAATACTGCTGATATCCTTTACCCTTAAATTCATATACAGTTTCACTTGCGGGATGGTACAGTTCTATGGTACTGTCATTAATAACGTACAGCTCAAAGTAATCATTGCCCAGGAAGTCGTACGCAAGTGTTAAAGTTTTGAGCGTTTCATCGTTTTCTATGTCATACACCTGAGAGTCGCCCTCAAAATCCCATTGCAAGGCCCCGATCGGGGTGCCGACCCCATCCACGGAAGACCTGAAAAAGGTAGGTAAAAACTGTAGGTAGTTCTCCTGATCAAAATCGTTGATTTCCCCCAGTTGGCTGGTATAGCTTTTTTCCCAGGCATCGTATTCCTGCAAAAAGTAATTGATGTTGTCGTAGAAAACAAAATCATAATCGAACGTATTGACCTGATAGCCATTTAAGTAATAGGAAGTATTGGATCGTGCGTCAAAAAGTTCGATCGTGTTGCCATTCACCGCATATAATTCTAACTGCCATAGTCCGTCGACATCATGGTCGATCTCCACCAATCCAGGAAGGGTGCTGTAATAACCTACATCGATGCCATACCCATTTCCGGTTTTTCCGATGCCCACTATATTATTATTGGCATATAGGCTTCCGTTGTTAAAAGAGATGGTAAAGGCGCGTTGTAAAAATGGTACCTCCCCATTGCCCTTGGTAGCGTTGATGTCTACATACCATAGGTCATATTCGTTTAGGACCCGATCGGTGTTGAAGGCAGATTCCTCTATATATGGATCTTCCAATATAACCTCCGAGTAACAAGATCCCAATAGGGCGCCCATCATAATATATCCAAAGAGTAGTTTAGCCTTCATAGTTAATAATTTTATGTGTTGCCTATTATAAAACAAGCACCGTGCCACAATTTTAACTATTTGATTATCAATGTTTAAGATTGCAGATTATATTTGTAGTAAGTTTGAGGCAACAATTTGGCATCCATGAACAAAACTCAAAAATTTGCGGTAATCGGTGGTGGCAGTTGGGCAACCGCCCTCATAAAAATGCTCTTGGTCAATCAAAGACGTGTTGGTTGGTACATGCGGAACAGCGACGCGATAGAGTTTATGAAGATACATCATCACAACCCCAATTACTTGACTTCGGTAACCTTCGATATGGCCAGGTTGGAACTATCGGACGATCTCAATGAGACCATAAGGAGGGCCAATATCCTAATCTTTGCCATCCCTTCAGCTTTTTTGGAAAGCGAATTGGAACAATTAACCGTTTCATTGAAGAAAAAAATCGTCTTTTCCGCCATAAAAGGTATCGTGCCTGAAACCGGATTAATTGTCGGGGAACATTTTCACCAAAAATTTGATATCCCCTTTGAAAATATAGGGGTTATTACAGGACCTTGCCATGCCGAAGAAGTGGCTTTAGAGCGCCTGTCGTACTTGACCATAGCCTGTACCGACAAAGAAAAGGCCAAATTAATGGCCGATAATCTCAATAGCGATTATATAAAGACCAAGATTTCCAAAGATATTATTGGCACCGAATATGCTGCCATGCTCAAGAACATTTACGCAATTGCGGCAGGGATTGCCCATGGTTTGGGATATGGTGATAATTTTCAGAGTGTGCTCATGAGCAATGCGATCCGAGAGATGAAAAGGTTTACCAAACGTATCCATAAAATAGATCGGAACATCAATGACTCGGCCTATCTCGGAGATCTTTTGGTAACAGGGTATTCCGTATTCAGCCGGAATCGCATGTTCGGCAATATGATCGGAAAAGGATATACGGTAATGAGTGCACAAATGGAGATGCGCATGGTCGCTGAAGGCTATTATGCCACCAAAAGTGCTTATGCGCTAAAATCAAAATTTAAAAAGAAAGCACGAACACCAATTATAGATACGGTGTATGCGGTATTGTATGAAGGGAAAAATGCAAAGCAGGAATTCAAGGATCTGACAGATCTATTGGATTGAGACAGTAGGCTATGGATACCGTATAGAAATCATGGCAAATAGGTTCAAATCCGCTCTAAGGAAAAATCGGAATGCTCTTTCAGGTCGGCCATTAATTCTTCCTTCCAGATCAATAGCTGGGCATCCCCTGTCTTATAAATTCTTTTAAATTCGTCTAGAATGGGATCCATTAAAGTGCGCACGCTATCAATATCAAAATATAGCCTTCCCGTTCTACGGATAAAAAAATCCATGGGATTCTGTACCATCTCAAAATCGATGCAAAAACACAGTTCCGCCAGTGCCATTCTAACATACTTATCCTTATCATTCAACTCGGCATAGTTGGTCAAAATGGTTTCTGTTTGTTTACCATACGTTGAGACCAAGAATCGAGCGTCCTGCTCCGTAAACCCATCTTTTTTGATCCTGTCATGTATCTCGGTGGTATATTTTTTTACATGTTTAAATTTTTTGAAATTTTCATTCCCACAAAGTGGAATTTCATCGGTAAAGCATTCCTTGAATTTCTTGCCTTCCTCTTCTTCCATTTTTTTGGCAATCCTATCAACCACCCTTTCCGCCATTTTTCTGTAGCCCGTAAGCTTACCCCCGGCGATACTTGTCAGCCCTGTTTCTGAGGTAAATATCTCATCCTTTCTGGAAAGTTCGGAAGCCGATTTTCCCTCCTCATGGATCAAGGGTCTCAGTCCGGCCCAAGAAGATATTATATCCTTTAATTCCAAGTTGATCTTTGGGAACATATTGTTGACCGCTGAGATAATATATATCGCATCCGCAATATCGGTCCGCACCTTATCCTTATCCGAATTGTAATTGGTATCGGTCGTCCCGACATAGGTGACCTTCCCTCGGGGAATGGCGAACAACATTCGGCCATCCGGCACATCGAAATAAACCGATTGTTTAACGGGTAATTTCTGATGTGGGAAGACTAAATGTACGCCTTTGGTAAGGTGCAACCGCTTGCCATGTTTGGAATGGTTCACCGATCGGAGTTCGTCGACCCAAGGGCCAGCTGCACTGATGACATGTTTGCATTTAATGTTGAAGTTCTTGCCGGTTAACACATCGCTGATCTTTACCCCGGTAATGGCCCCATCCTTGTATATGAAATCGTTTACTTTGGCATAATTCAGGGCCTGTGCCCCATAGCGAAGACTGGTCTTTATGTTTTCTATGGTCAGTCGCGCGTCATCGGTCCTATACTCTGCGTAATAGCCGGCGCCTTTTAATATTTTTTTGGGCAACAAAGGTTCCAATTTCAATGCCTCCTTTTTCTCCAACATCTTTCGCTTATCGTCACCACTTACCTGTGCCAAAATATCATAGACCTTTAGTCCGATAGAGGTCAGCCATTTGCCATAGGAACCATTTTCGATCAAAGGGAGCAACATTTTTTCGGGTTGAACCAAATGTGGTGCCAGTTTGTGGACAATCGCCCGTTCCGAGCCAACTTCCTTCACCAGCCAAAAATCGAACTGCTTCAAATAACGTAACCCTCCATGGATCAATTTGGTGGATTTGCTACTGGTGCCAGACGCAAAATCGCCCTTTTCGACCAAGGCTACCTTAAACCCGCGAGAGGCCGCATCCAATGCAATACCTCCCCCTGTAATGCCACCGCCAACTACGACAAGGTCATATTCCGTTTTAGAGAGTTGGGAGATGGTCTTTGTTCTGTCTGAATTTGAAAATTTAATATTCATGCTGTGCACTGGGTCAACGGTTAATAATTAGTTTCCACTTCGGTCCGATCTGTTCATAAAAGAATTAATGTATTCATGATTGAACGGGAGGCCCCTTCTAGTAGGGCAAGGTGGACTATTGCGGCTCTTCCCATCCCTTAGCCCGTTCGACGGCCTTTTGCCAATTTTTATAGAGACGATTGCGTTTTACCCGGTCGAAAGTAGGTTTAAAAATTCGGTCCATGGGTCTATTTTGGTCGATATCGGCTTGACTCCATAAACCAACTTGGATGCCAGCCAAAAAAGCGGCTCCCATAGCGGTTGATTCGATTACCTTTGGCCGGTGAACCTCAGTATCTAGGATATCTGCCTGGAACTGCATCAAATAGTTGTTCGCACAGGCACCCCCATCTACCCTTAGGTTCCGCAATTGGATCCCAGAATCGTCCTCCATCGCTTTTAGGATATCTTTGGTCTGGTAGGCCAGCGATTCCAAAGTGGCCTTGGCCAAATGTGCCTTACCAGTGTCCCTAGTAAGCCCGAAAATAGCCCCACGGGCATACATGTCCCAGTAAGGAGCGCCCAATCCTGCAAAGGCAGGGACCACATATACTGAGCTCTCACCCTCAACGGAATTCGCCAATGCTTCCGTCTCCTTGGCATCCTTTATCAACTCCAAGCCGTCACGCAACCATTGTATGGCGGCCCCCGCTATGAAAATACTACCTTCCAGAGCGTAATTCACCTTTCCATCTAAGCCGTAGGCTATGGTAGTAAGCAATCCGTTTTTGGAAAACTGCGGCTTTTCCCCAGTGTTCATCAACATAAAGCAACCGGTACCATAGGTGTTTTTGGCCGTTCCCTGTTTAAAGCAACCCTGTCCGAACAACGCAGCCTGCTGGTCTCCTGCTATCCCAGCAATGGGAATCTTAACCCCGTTAATCTCAAAGTCCCCAAAATGGTAGGCGGAAGGTTTTACCTGTGGCAGCATGCTCTTGGGAATGCCCAAGGCCTTTAGCAAGCGATCGTCCCATTGCAGGTCTACGATGTCATAGATCATGGTTCTCGATGCGTTTGTGTAATCTGTGAGATGGCTCTTTCCATTGGTCATGTTCCAGACGAGCCAAGTGTCGATGGTTCCCATCAAAAGATCACCTTTTTCCGCTTTTTGCTTGGCACCAGTAACATTGTCCAAGATCCATTTAACCTTGGTGCCTGAAAAATAAGAATCGATGACCAGTCCCGTTTTCTTTCTCACGTGTTCTACCAGTCCACTTTTTTTCAGGTCCTCACAAATACCAGCGGTTCGTTTATCCTGCCAAACGATGGCATTATAAATAGGTTCGCCGGTATTTTTATCCCACACTACGGTTGTTTCCCTTTGGTTCGTAATACCAATGGCCTTGATCTCCGAACTTTTTATCTTTTCTTTTTTGATGAGTTCCTTTAGGACGCCCAATTGTGACTCCAAAATCTCTTTGGCGTTGTGTTCCACCCAACCCGGTTTGGGAAAGATTTGGGTAAACTCTTTTTGGACCATTCCTTTGATATTTCCTTCTTGGTCAACGAGGAGGGCCCTTGAACTTGTTGTGCCCTGGTCTAATGCGATAATGTAACTTTTAGTCATGTTTTTATAGATAAAAGACTAAGATAGGATTTAAATGTTCGATTTCAAAAGGTATCAAAGGTAGTAAACAATACGTGGGATTCGGGTTAGAACCTATAGGGTTTAACGGACAGGAATTCCTATAAAATAAGCGGGGTGATCCTGATAAAAAATTGAATGGGAGGGGCTGGCAAAAAGTTGTGCTCACCTATTAAAGTCATATTCCCTTTCTACCTTGCATATTCGAACGTTATACCATTCGTACCATTTCGCAATTCCTTTTTGTTGGGCCAACAAATGATCTGTATTTGACTTCCAATTGGCAATTGCCTCCAAACTTTCCCAATAACTCACGGTGATGCCAACCTCATCCCTAGCAGTATCCACCCCTAAAAAACCCGGTTGTTTTTTTGCGAGGTCTTCCATTTTGTCCGCCATTATCGAATATCCCAGATCGCCGTCGCTACGGGTTGAAGTGAAAATCACGGCGTAATATGGTTTCTTGCCTTTCATTAGAATTAATTAAGAAGTACAAAATTTTATTTGCCATTCGGGAGCCTCCCAAAATACAGCTATAATATATAGGCTTTGTCCAAAAAGTAGCCCACTATAGCTTCCTTCATTAAAACCGATTGCTCTCCGGCCTTTAGTGGCGGCAATTCTTCCTTGACCGTATAATGGGGCCATCCTTCCTCATCAAAATAATCAAATTCATAATACCCATAGGGTTCCAATAGGCGGCATATTGCAATGTGCATGAGGTTCAGCTTCTCATCCTTTTTATATTTTCTTTGGTATTGGCCCAGTTCCTGTACCCCCACCAAATATATGATTGCATCTAATTCTAAGGGATCTCCATCGGCGAATTGGGCAGAAAGCTTAGTTACCAATAATTCCCAACGCTCCTTCAGTTCTGTATCTCTTGCCATAACATTTTTTTACCCTATTTCGTGGCCTTTACCTACGATCAATTTGGGATTTCCAAAGGTACAAATCAAAGTTCTATATTTGTCAAAACACCTTTATATGAATTTTCTGGATATCGTGTTGGGGTTATTGCTACTGTGGGGCCTGTGGAAAGGACTTAACAATGGCCTTTTTGTCGAGATTGCATCGATCATCGCCCTGATCGCTGGTATATACGGTGCTATACATTTTTCCTATATCGCAGGCAACTACCTTTCACAAAACATGAATTGGGACGAACGATATATTAGCATTACAGCTTTCGTCATTACATTTATAATCATTGTTTTGGTCGTTCAGTTGGCAGGAAAATTCTTGACTAAGATTGCCGATTTTGCCATGTTAGGCCTAATCAATAAAATAGCTGGGGGCCTATTTGGTGCCTTAAAAGTGGCCGTGATCATAGGGGCGCTTTTGGTTTTTTTTGACCGCATCGACCGATCAAGCACCTTCATCGACGACGAGACCAAAACAGAATCACGACTTTACGGTCCCATAAAAGATATTGGGGCGTTGGTTTTTAGCAGGGTCCTACAGGAGCAGAAAGATGTAAAAGAGCGAAGATTTAAGGTGGAAAGAGACACGTTATAGTCATTTGCCAGTGAATGATGTAATATCTTGCCTACCAATTGAAAAAAAATCTAGCCCTATATTATTTAAGGACAAAAAAACTGATCGCTTCTATAATGCGGTACACGCTACTCCGTTAAAATTGCATTTCATCGAATAAAATCCATTTTTTATAGATAATCTCCATAAATTAATTATCATTACTCGTTGAGAATACCCCATTCAACGATCACGAACACGAGAACCCCAATCTTCGGTACCTACTAGCGAGAACGCCTACTTACAATTTAGAACATTGTATGAAATCGAAGTTGCACTTTACCGTTTTGGTATTCCTTGTTTTGTTGGCTGCATCTTGTACTAAAGATTCGTATCAAAATACAGATTCCAACATACCGATCGCAGCAAATGCGGTTGCGGTAGAACAAGAACTACTGGGTGTTGTTAACGAACATCGCGCCTCCCTGGGATATGTAGCTCTGGAATATAGTGCCGTGGCCTATGAATATGCCAATAAGCACAATGATTACATGATTTCGAAGGGCGGTATAAGTCATGACAATTTTAGCGCGAGGGCCACGAGTATTGCTTCACAAGTAAATGCCGAAGAGATTGCCGAAAATGTTGCCCGTGATTATGATAACGCGCAAGAGGCATTTCAGGGCTGGCTTTCAAGTGCCAACCACAAGAAAACCATGGAGGGAGATTTTAGCCATACCGCGGTAAGTGTCAAAATGGATTCCAATGGTAATTTCTACTTCACCCAATTGTTCTTCCGGTAGTATACGCTAAAGCGGTTTTCTTTTCCTAAATTTGAGTTGCGAATTTTTTTTGAATAGGGCTAAAGGCCTCATATCGAAGCGATGTATCGTATGGCGACGATATTGTCATTAACGTTTACCCCCTTATAAGGATAATACTATGGAAGTAAAGGCACCTTTCAACCTTAATAAATGGCTCGAAGAAAATCGAGATTCCCTAAAACCCCCCATTGGAAACAAGAATCTGTACAAAGATGCAGTCGATTACATAGTGATGGTGGTGGCGGGCCCTAATGCAAGAAAAGATTATCATTATAACGAGACCGAAGAGCTTTTCTATCAACTGGAGGGCCATATCGAAATACATATTCAAATTAATGGCAAAAAGAAAACCATGAAGCTAGGCCCAGGGGACATGTACCTCCATCCGGCGAAAGTGCCCCACTCCCCCGTACGGCATGAAGGGAGCATTGGGCTCGTTATTGAACGCAAACGCGCCGGTATGAACGTAGACGACGGCTTACTATGGTTTTGTGACAATTGCAATCACAAATTATATGAAGCCTATTTTACCTTGAACGATATCGAAAAAGATTTTTTATCCCACTTTAGCCATTTTTATGGTTCCAAGAAACTGCGTACTTGTGATAATTGTGGTACGGTCATGCCGGTAGACAAACGCTTTGTGGCAGAAGATTGACTTATGGACACGCTTGTTAAAATATTAATTGGTCTAGTGGTGTTACTCCACTCCTACTTTCTCTGGTTCGAAATGTTTGCATGGACTACTAAAGGAAAAAAGGTGTTTAGCAAATTTCCGCCTGAACTCTTCGAGCCGACCAAACCCATGGCGGCCAATCAGGGTCTCTATAATGGTTTTTTGGCAGCCGGCCTACTATGGACCTATTTTATCGAAGATGCTGTTTGGAGAAACAATATCGCCCTCTTCTTTTTAGGCTGTGTTGCCGTGGCCGGAATTTATGGGGCATTGACAGTGGCAAGAAAAATATTCTTTATACAAGCGGCACCAGCCTTGATGGCAATCCTATTAATATTGATAGGCGACTTATCTTTCTCATGAGCAATGCAAGCATTATTAAATACTTAGCGATTTTCTTCGGGGGTACCCTCTTTTCTGTTTACTTGTTTTATTCCATTAATGAAAAGTACATCGCAAGAAATAATGCTACCGTAGAAACCGCTATCACGAAAGTAGAGTTAAAGCTTGCGCGGGAAATTGAAAAAATTAACTTGGCGATGGAGGCTTCTGCAGTCTTTATCGCAAATAATAAAAACCTTTCGTCCGATAAATTCGCGGATATCACCTCCCCCTTCGTGGAAGATCTCTACGGTATCATGAAACTTGGATGGGCCCCAAAATCTATAACCGACCCAGCGCAAAGTGGGCGCTTTGGAACATTTATGATTGCGTTTACAAATCCGTCCGATACCAGTGGTATCATTGGTCAAAACTTAGCCGAATTGATCATGGATTCTGGGATAGAAAACACCTTGGGCTCTAAGAAAATATCATACTCGATGCCTTTGGACTTTTCGAAAAGAGGTCCGGAATTTCGTGGATTTATTTCGATGATGTTGGTAGTCGATACGCTGGGAAGAAATCAGAAAGGTATTGTTTTCGGTGAATTTCAGATGCGGGAACTTATTGAAAGGACGTTGGATTTTGAACTGCCCATATTGGATATTCTTATTTTAGATGACGCGGATAGCATCGTCCCTTTATATAGTAGTTTCCCATTTTCCAATGATTTGCCGTTAAACTATTCGGAAAAATTAAATGTAAATGCCGCCAACAGATTGTGGCAGATCCAAGTCTATCCTAAAATTCGATATACCAAATATCCGAATGCATTGGAGTCCTATTTTGTACTATTACTTGGGGTTTTGTCGACGTTATTGTTGATTATGGTCGTAAGGCAAAAAGACCAATATGGCTTTGACCTACTGAATGAAGTTCGCCAACGTACTTACGAACTCGAAGAATCCAATAAATTAAAAGAAAATTTATTGCGAGAAATTCACCATAGGGTTAAGAACAATTTACAAATAACCTCAAGCCTCATCAACCTACAAAAAAGGAAACTAACTGATAAGGAGACCATACAGGCATTGGAAAGTAGCCAGGGAAGGATTTCGGCCATTGCATTAATACACCAAAAAATATATCAAGATGTAAGTGCCAAGGCGGTTGATCTTAAAGGGTATTTGGTGGATTTAATAAATTCACATAAAAATATTTCACCTTCGGTAAAATATGAAATAAAATGCCCTGAAATATCAATAGACTTGGACACCGCCGTTCCGATCGCCCTTATTACTTCCGAATTGGTGATCAATGCTTTCAAACATGCTTTTAATGAAGTGACGGCAGAACCAAAATTGAATTTGTTGGTACAAAACCTAGAAGATGATTTTATCAGTTTAACCATCTCAGATAATGGAAAAGGAATTCCTCCTAATTTAGAAATTAGCCAAAGTACTGGTCTAGGATTTGAGATCATCCAAAAGCTATGCAGGCAGATAAATGCAAAATTTTCATATACCTCTGATGGATCCGGAACCCACTTCAATTTAATTTTCCAACAAAAGGGCTAAGCGGATTGTCTCACTCAAAGCTTTGATTGTTAATATCCTTTTAAGGATAGTTTAAGGTCTCTATTAATTCGTAGCTTTGCCATCCTAAAAGTTATCGATACTAACAAAATATTCAAAAAAAGTTATAAATGTCAAAAGTTGCATCCACCTTCGGAATTGATAAAGCTCTAAAAGCCCTGGGAATTCAGGATATAAATCTAGGAACCTCGACGGGCTCCAATAATTTTTCCACGGGTGAAATATTGGAATCATACTCGCCAGTCGACGGCGCATTGATAGGCAAGGTAATGACCACCTCAAAGGCCGATTACGAAAAAGTAATGACCGCCGCAACGGAGGCGTTCATGACTTGGCGTACGAAACCGGCGCCCCAAAGAGGTGAGATTGTACGACAGCTTGGGGATAAGTTAAGGGAATTGAAGGAGCCGCTCGGGAAATTGGTCTCCTATGAAATGGGCAAAAGCTACCAAGAAGGTTTGGGCGAGGTACAAGAAATGATCGATATCTGTGATTTTGCGGTAGGACTATCCAGACAACTTCATGGATTAACCATGCACTCAGAAAGGCCAGGTCATAGGATGTACGAGCAGTATCATCCCCTTGGGGTCGTGGGTATTATCTCTGCATTTAATTTTCCAGTGGCCGTTTGGGCATGGAACACGGCCTTGGCGTGGATCTGTGGAGACGTATGTGTCTGGAAGCCCTCTGAAAAAACTCCCTTGTGCGGAATCGCCTGTCAAAATATTGCAGCAGCAGTTTTTAAGGCGAACGGATTGCCAGAAGGCATTTCTTGTTTGATCAACGGCGATTATAAGGTTGGGGAAATGATGACCCAAGATGCTCGTGTGCCTTTGGTTTCTGCCACTGGTTCTATACGAATGGGTAAAATAGTGGCTCAGGCGGTCGCGGCAAGATTGGGCAAATCCCTATTGGAACTTGGCGGCAACAACGCCATTATCGTAACCCCGGATGCTGATATCAAAATGACCGTGATCGGTGCCGTTTTTGGCGCGGTAGGTACTGCCGGACAACGTTGCACGTCCACTAGGAGGTTGATCATCCATGATTCGATCTATGACAAGGTAAAGAATGCCGTGGTCGATGCCTACAAACAATTGCGTATCGGTAATCCGTTGGATGAGAAAAACCACGTGGGCCCGCTCATAGACGTAATGGCGGTTGAAATGTATGATAAAGCGCTTAAAAAGGTAGTTGCAGAGGGCGGAAAATTAATCGTAGAAGGGGGAGTTCTAAAGGGAGATGGATATGAAAGTGCTTGTTATGTGAAACCTGCAATAGCGGAAGCCAAACCCAATTTTGAAATCGTACAGCACGAAACCTTCGCACCTGTATTATACCTGCTGAAATATTCAGGGGAAGTGGAAAATGCCATTGCCATTCAAAACGGAGTGGTACAAGGACTTTCTTCCGCCATAATGACCAATAGCCTTCGGGAAGCCGAACGATTTTTATCTGTAGGAGGAAGTGACTGTGGTATAGCCAACGTAAACATAGGTACCTCTGGTGCCGAGATCGGTGGAGCCTTTGGGGGCGAAAAAGAAACCGGGGGCGGTCGCGAATCGGGTTCGGATGCTTGGAAGGTGTATATGCGCAGGCAGACCAATACCATTAACTACACCACGGAATTGCCCTTGGCGCAGGGAATCAAATTCGACTTATAGAAAGAAATGTTTATGAAAATCGCTTACTGGGCGTCAGTGCCCAATACATTCCTAAAGTGAAAATACTAAACAAAAAAATCCCGCTACCTTTCAAGTATCATACCCGTTCCCCCGATCGGTAGATATTGTAAAACAGCGGGATTAACCAACTAAACTAACTCAAACACTTTTGTTAAAGGTATCTCCCAAAATTGAATTCGGGACCTTTTAATTTATGCCCTTGAACTTGAGCGATCCGATTTTGTATCCCTTACACTCCAGCTACCATGCAGTAGCGCCTGGGTTCCCAAAACGATGACCATAAAGGCAAAAGTCAATATTTTTACAATTTCATCTTTCATCTTTCAATGTTCTAAATTGACTCCATAAATGTAACTAAAGTCTGACTTTCAACTTAATACAATTGTATAATTGGTAGTTTTTTATGTATAATTGGCAGACTTCCAATACAAATATGCCTTATTCAAATGCTGGGGTTCGAATTCCATTTCGCTTTTAGCTCACCTGCAACGCCTTAAAGTAGTCATTTCTAGTCACTTTTACCCCACATAGCGCAAAAATCTTTTTAGCGCTAGAAAGTAATATATTTCCAGTTATTGTGTACCCAAGAATTCAAAATTGGATATGAAAAGCCCCATCACAATGCCGGAACTTGGTCGGGAGTGATGGGGCTCGCTAATTTTTATACGAAATTATCCCATTTATGGTTCGTTGTAAGAAGATTTTGTATGAATGGTCCTGTAAATTGTATGGATGGATTTTTAGACAGCCCATCATTTTCCAATAAAACGCCCATCAGCCATTTCTATCTTACCTGTTTGATTATCAACATTTAATAGTCATATATTTAATATTTTAAGCTTTTTTTTAATACATTGGCAGCTATAATGCTAAAATAGTAGTCAATATGACAAAAAAAACCACCAATCTGCTCGGTATCATCATTGCCATCCTAGCGGGCACTTTCTTCTACTTGAAACTATGCAGTTCATGCGGCGTCCCATTGTTGGAAGATCCCGATAAGGAAGTGGAGGTTGTTCCAACAACGTCCCAACCCACTTTGTACTCCTTGGCATTTAGTTTTGGTGATCATAGGTACAGCGCAAACGACAATTACAACTTTAATGAGTCTTCGCCCTCTATTTTAATACCAATTACACAGAAAGTATTAGATGGCATTGCCAGTTTAAGTGCTTTTTTGTTAGAAAATAAAGGTAACGTAATCAACACTTCAGGAGAAATGACGCGGAGAATGGTTCCTAAAGAAAATGTATATCCAGGCACTTTAGCGTACGTCATAGCTGCACGCACAAAGCATCCCAATAACAACACCACACTGGTATCATTAAATAGATAATTAACCCTAAATTATAAAATATGGATTTTGAAAATATGAATATTTGGTGCTGGTTGATACCTGCGCTAATTGGAATTATCTGCGCAATATTTGGATACCTGCTTGGTAAAGGAGGAAGTAAGTCGGTTGACAACGCTGCTGATCTTAAGTTATTGAAAGATAAGAATGCAAAGCTACAGGCAGACCTTGATGCTTGCAATAACAAATTGACATCGAAAGCATCCACCCCAACAGTGACTCCAGCCTCTATTAAGAGTCCTAATGTCGCCTCCCACCCATTTAATGCAGGTGCCGCAAAAGCAGCGCTTGGCAAGTCCGTTAAACAAGATGATTTGAAGGTCGTTGAGGGAATTGGTCCAAAAATAGAACAGATGTTCCGTGCTTCCGGTATCACTACTTGGAAGTCTTTATCCGAAACTCCAGTTGCCAAATGTCAGGAAATTTTAGATGGTGGGGGTGATCGTTACAAGGTCCACCAACCCGGATCTTGGCCCATGCAAGCGAAAATGGCTTATGAAGGAAAATGGGCTGAATTGGCCAAGTGGCAAGACGAACACGATTACGGTAAATTATAATCAAAAGTACCAAGTAACAAACCCGGTGGTACCATGCACACCGGGTTTTTATTTTCAAAAGCCAATATTCGCGGGGTTGACTTTAAACCATTCCGTTTGCCTCTACCCATTTAAAACGATACTGGTCTTCTGGAAATTTCATTCTGGTGGCGATTCGCTCCAATCGATCTGGCAAGGCCATAAGATAATCCCTTGCTTTTTCTGCTTCATCGTTGATGGCCCGAATGCCACCTATTTGCCAATGGGCATTCAACTTTCTCAAGATGTCTATATAGTCAAGGGCAGTGTAGACGCCTAACCGTTGTGCGCAATTCGAAAAATTTTCAAAAGCGGCACCAATGCTGCCACCCGATTCCCTTAAGAAATGGGCGGGCATCACGATTTTTTTTCGCATCATATCGGCAAAGGCCAGCATCATTCCGCTTGGATCTTCCTCAAAAATAGTTTTCACAAATTCCCGATATGCCAAATGATGTCGCATTTCATCCCCCGCAATAATGGTACACATTTTTCCCAAAAGTTGGTTTCCTTGCTTTTTTGCCATCTGGCCTACCCTTTTGTGTGAAATGTTCGTGGCCAATTCCTGAAATGAGGTATAGACAAAGTTTTTATACGGATCACGGTCTGTGCCGATATCAAATCCATCGGCTATTAAGTGTTGGGTGGTAATTTCAACTTCTTTCATATTTACCCTTCCCGAAAGATATAGGTACTTGTTCAAAACATCTCCATGTCGGTTTTCCTCCGCGGTCCATGCCCTTACCCATTTCGACCAACCATTCTTATTTTCGCCATGCTGGTTTATGCCCTCCACATCCATCAACCAAGATTCATAAGTAGGGAGCGCTTCCTCGGTGATCGTATCGGCCACCATGGTTACCCAGAAATCATACCCTAATTCTTTTGATTCCCCGCGCAGGACTTCAACCTCATCAAGGAAGCCATCTCGTTGGGAATCTGGTAGAAAATCACTCGGTTGCCAAATTTCCTCAATGGGTATCAAGTAGTTTTCCATAAAACCATTGACACGGGGCTCAATGGCCTGCATCACTTCTAACCTTATGTTTTTAGCGGACATTGCTTCTTTTTTACAAAGTTCGTTAATAAAATGAACAAAATATAGTGATTTGCGCTGTTTTTCAATTACGCCCTTTCTCTCCCGGATAGAATTCATGTACCGGGTCACTTTGCCACACTTCCTTGGTATCTACGTCCATTATGGAAAGTGGCCCTTTAAAAGCTGCGCCCGTATCAATATTCCACACATTGGCAGCTTTTACGGGCAATGTTTTTCCAATGCGGGTGACCGGGGTATGGCCTATGTAAATTTCATTATAATGGGTCAATCTTTTGGGATACCACGGATCATTTATGGATAGTTTGGGATTCAATGAAAGCGATAATTCCCACAACGTTCTGTCCCAATATAGTGTTTTTGTAAAATATTCAAAAGCAACACCTTTCAAATTGGTAAAGCCCGCGTGCAAGAACATTCGATTGCCACTATCCAAGTGATAATTTATCAAATTTTCATAAAACCTGAGGTGCCTGTCTATGGTAAGCCCATCCACATTTTTATAGGATGCCGTGGTGGCACTTCCCCCATGCTGTAGCCAGAGGGGATTATCTTTCCCTTCGGTCAGCCATTCATAACATAAATCATCATGGTTTCCACGAAGAAATATGCAGCTGTGCGTGTCCTGAAGTTCCAGGAGAAAATTTACCGTTTCAACGGCCTGGCTCCAACCGTCCACATAATCCCCTAGAAAAATTAGCTTGTCAGTCGAGGAAACTGCTGCCCTTGCCATTACCTGTTCCAAGGCCTTTAGGCCAGCATGAATATCCCCAATGACCAAATTTCTCATAACGCAAAAGTCGCAATTAAAGCGATTTGCACAAGCGGAAATCTTACCAAAATAAATATTGTGATTAAAAAGAGATCTCTTCTTTGTTTGGTTAAAGATGGAATGGAAAGCTTAGTATCCTCTCAAATGGCGCTAATCTTTTAGGGCGGATCACGAAAGGCCCAAACGCTAATATTTCGGTCAATATTTTGGAATAAAGTACGAATTGTCGTTACCTTGGCCCAAGTAATTTAAGGCTTTATGAAGCAAGTATTTTGTATAGGTGAATTGTTGGTCGATTTTGTTGCCGAAAAACAGGGCAACGATCTTTCCAAGGCTGAAATTTTTACTAAAAAGCCGGGAGGTGCCCCTGCAAATGTAGCTTGCGCCATTGCCAAGTTGGGAGGGAACAGCAAGTTTGTCGGTTGTGTGGGCAAAGATCCTTTCGGTACATATTTGTTGGAAGTCTTAGCGGCAAACCACGTTGATATATCCCTTGTACAACGATCAAAAACTTTTACGACCTTGGCCTATGTTTCCATTTCGGAAGATGGGGAGCGGGATTTTGTTTTTAGCCGTGGGGCGGACAAAGAACTAAAGTATGACCCAGATCTTAAAAATGCCATCAAGGGCAATATGATACATTTGGGCGCAGCCACCGCCTTACTCGGCGGAGATTTGGAAAAAACCTATGGCCGATACTTTTTTGATGCGCTCACCCTTAAAGCCTTTATTAGCTTTGATCCCAATTTTCGCTCAGATCTTTGGAAAAATCAAGAAGATATTTTTGTCAAAAAATGCATGCCTTTTATTGAAAAATCGCACTTGGGCAAATTTAGCTTTGAGGAGGCGCAACTCCTGTCGGGTAAGACCGATCTATACGAATGTTGTGATTTTCTTCACAAGGTGGGCACTAAGATCATAACAATAACTTTAGGAAAAGATGGCACCTTTTTAAGTACCACTACCTTTAAAAAAATAATTCCTAGCATGCCGGTTACCCCTATTGACACCACAGGGGCAGGGGATGCATTTATTGGCTGCCTTTTGCACCAGATTTCTGCCCTTAAAGATACCGACATTATTTTCGAGGATACGGAAATGCTGATTAAGATGGTGGCACTTGCAAACAGGGCAGGTGCTATCACCACCACAAATTTTGGGGCGATCCCTTCGTTGCCCGATCAAAATCAACTACACGCCATAGGATGAACCAAGCCTCACTGCATCAATTCATGGTTTCGGAATACCTCAATGCAAAAAAGGATACAGATTTCGAGACCCTATTTGACCTTAGGTTATCGGCCAACCTAATGCTCATTAAACAACTTTATTTTTCACTTTATCCTTTGGAAAATAAATCCGATTCGCTAAAGAAGTTGCTCCAAACATTGACCACACTTTTCCAAGAGAGACCAATGCCTCTTAAAAAACAGGATGTCCACAGGCAAAAGATTGGCAATTGGTACCAGTCCGAAAAGATAGTCGGCATGCAATTATATGTTGATCATTTTAATAATGATCTTAAAGGCTTGACAGAAAAAATTGGGTATTTCGAAAAATTGGGTATTAATTTTCTACATCTGATGCCGATTACCCCAAGGCCCAAAGGAGAAAATGACGGGGGCTATGCCGTTAACAATTATCACGAGGTGGATGAGCGGTTTGGCACTAAAGAAGACCTTACCGAACTAACCGACAAGCTAAGGAAAAAGAACATGTACCTTATGTTGGATTTTGTGATCAACCATACTTCCAATGAATTT
>JBBKWR010000120.1:0-5091 GCA_037969055.1 Flavobacteriaceae bacterium
GTCTCTCCCTTTATATTTACCGTTGGCGTTTCAAGCCTTTTTATTGCTTTTCTTATTTTTTGGGGCATGGTGGTGATTGCCGACTCCCCGTTATTTTCAACCTTAGTTGCCCAAAATGCCCCCGCTGAAATAAAAGGGACCGCACTTACCATCGTCAATTGTATTGGCTTCGCCATCACGATAGTGAGTATTCAATTAATTACTGCATTGCAAATCTTCAACGGTACAAATAACATTTATGCTGTTTTGGCACTAGGCCCAATATTGGGCTTAATCGCTTTAAGAAAAATAAAATGACCCCAGATGAATTTCTTTTGTAACAAGTCCAATCTTTGATGGGTGAACGCGGATCAAACCACCGAACCACCACCCCATATCATCTACCGGACAATTTAATCTGCATACCCCACGTTATAATCGGGCAATATTACTCCCGTCTCCTTAACATAGTTATTCCACTGCCCAATGAGTGCCCTTAACTGATCGGGCTCTTGTTTTGCAAGATCTACCTGTTCGCCCGGATCATTCTCTAAATTATAAAGGCGCCATTTGTTAGCTTCAATCGATGGGTCACGAGGCTCCCAAGGGATACCTGCAGGTTCCCATACAATTTTCCAGTCCCCCTGACGAACAGCACGGCGCCCAAAAAGTTCCCAACCTATGGTATAGTCATCAGTATGAACAGATGAAATTTTACCTGTCAACATGGGTAGCATCGAACCCCCACGCATAGGCAACACTTCTTTTCCTCTAAAACTTTTAGGGTGTTCTATTTCTGCTACTTCCAATATAGTTGGCATAATATCCATCACGGTTGCGATCTTGTCCTGTACCGTTCCACCTGGAATCGACTTAGGATAGTGAATTATCGCCGGCGCCCTTATTCCGCCTTCGGTGGTAAAACCCTTAAACATGCGAAAAGGGGCAGCCCCTGCCCGAGCCCAGTTTGGACCGTACCAGATATAGGAATCTTCTCGGCCCATGTTCTCCAAACTATTATTACAACATGCTTCCACCCATTTGCCGAGCGAATCCCAACCGATCTCCAAATGGGCCCCTTCAGGACCATTGTCCGAAAGAAAAATAATCATGGTGTTATCAAATTCTCCCTGTTCCTTTAGCGAGGAAATTACAGTGCCTATGTAATAATCCAAGTCATCGACCATTGCAGCAAATATTTCCATTTTCCTGGTCTCGATTTGTCGTTGCGGTTCGGTTAAAGAATCCCATGCCTTTTCACTGGGTACCCTAGGGTTCATCATCATTCCAGATTTGGCGATGCCGAGCGCTTTCATCTTATTAAAACGTGCGGCTTGCAGGGCGTCGTAGCCTTTGTCATAACGGCCTGCGTATTTTCTTATCGATGAGTCCGGGGCTTGCAGTGGCCAATGGGGCGCGGTATATGCTAGGTAGGCAAAGAAAGGTTTGCCATCTTTTGGCCGATCTTTAATATAATCTATAATGCGCTCACTATAATTCTTAGTTGAATAAAACCCTTCGGGTAGTTTGGTCAGTAATCCATCCTCCCTATAAATGGCGGGGTTTGGCCCTACAAGGGGCATATCGCTGAAATGTCCGCCCCCTCCCTGGACGATACCGAATGAATGATCAAAACCGCGAGCGGCGGGGCTGGTATCCTCGGTTAATCCCAAATGCCATTTGCCTGCCATAAAAGTGTGATATCCGCCATCTTTTAGGATTTCAGGAAGTGCCGCTACCCTTGAATTCAAATGACCTTCATATCCAGGATGGCACTTTTGGTTTGCCCTGAGTTCCTCAAACATATTACCAAGACCGGCCAAGTGGTTATCAGTACCGGAAATTAACATTGACCGTGTGGGGGAACAGGTTGGGGCCACATAAAATTGTGACAAACGCACGCCTCCAAGGGCCAGCGCATCAAGATTTGGCGTTTCAATTTCTCCCCCGAACATACCTATATCGGTATAACCGAGATCGTCGGCCACAATCAATAATATATTAGGTCGTTGATCTTTGGCTGAGGAATTACAAGAAGCCAAACAAATGATTGCCGCCAAACTGATTATCGTCCATTTCATGCGATGGTGTTTATACTTATTTTTAACAAACATAAGTTAGGTAAAATAGTTTAACCATCGGACCGCCAACAAATGATGTGGCGGGCTATCGTGTCTTCATCTATGCGATTCCCGATTACAGGCTATATCGATTGCCCACTTCGGAGAGGGGTTTGCACCCGTCGTATTCTTGGGGGATGGGATCATAACTGAGCACTTTTTCGCCGATCTCTTCCGACGTGAAGTAGGCCCAAATCGCCATGGACTTGAGGGATCTGTAAAAACCCACAGGTTCTTGTTTTCCGGCTGCCGTGCCCCAGATACTGCCATTAAATTTGCCCGATTTGGCTTCGGCCGATTGTAGCATGGCACCCTTATCCGTATCGCTCAGGTTAAAAAAGATATCCCCAAATTGTTGCTTGCTGTCAACATTGAACTGTGCGATATCCGATCGTATTTTTTGCTGGGCCTCTGCGTCATAGGTCTTTGCAAACACTTTATCCAGGAACATGTCTACCTTAACATCCAAGGCGCCAGGCGTCTCGGTTCGCGGTAGGATCCTATCCACAACGGCGGCGACAAAGAGGGCCTCATCCTTGTCGAAAAAAAGGGGTTCCCATTCCAATCTAGTTTCAGTTTTACAAGATTGCAACAATGAAAGAAATGAGGGCATAGCCACTACTGCTCCAACCAACAATCCTGTTTTTTGCAAGGCTTTTCTTCTGTCCATAATATCAAATATTATTTTTTTTCATTTCAGAAACCGCATGATCGGCTGCCCTGGCAGTTAACGCCATATAGGTCAATGAGGGGTTAACACAGGAATTAGAGGTCATGCAGGCACCATCGGTAACAAATACATTTTTGGCGCCATGAACTTGATTGGTTCCGTTCAGCACCGAAGTTTTAGGGTCACGGCCCATTCTGGCGGTACCCATTTCATGTATGCCATAACCGGGCTCGTGTTGGTTGTCGAAACCTACTATATTTTTTAATCCGGCCTTTTCCAACATTTCAACAGCATCGATTTGGATTTGTTTGTTCAATGCTTTTTCATTTTCCTTGTACTCACAATCGATGGCCAAAGTGGGCTGCCCCCACTTGTCTAAATTGTTTTTGTCCAACGTAACTTTATTATCATGATACGGCAGACATTCCGCGAACCCGGTGATAAAAAATTCCCATGGCCCTGGCTTTAGTATACTGTCCTTATACCCAGTGCCGAAATCTTCCCTATTGGCCGCTTCCTGGATACCGCCCCGACCCCCTCCACCTTGGAATCCAAAGCCGCGCAAAAACTTATCCGATTTCGTTTTTTCATCGATATTTCGGTATCTGGGGATGTAGATCCCGTTGGGGCGTCGCCCCTTATAATAGGTATCCTCAAAACCATCGACATTGCCCATTGCCCCAATTCTATAGGTATGGTCCATCAGGTTATGTCCCAGTTCCCCACTGTCATTTCCGAGTCCGTTCTCAAATCTTTTGGAGGTGGAGTTCAACAAGATCTGTGTGGAACTAAGGGTGGAAGCATTACAAAAAATAATTCTCGCCTTAAAGTCAATGCTTTCGTTCGTTTCGGCATCGATCACCCTTACCCCAGTAGCTTTTCCCTTCTTCTCATCATAAATAATGGACTGCACTATGGAATAGGGCCGGATGGTCAAATTACCCGTAGCATTGGCGGCCGGAAGGGTAACAGCATTACTACTAAAGTACGCGCCATAAGGACATCCCCTGCTACATCGGTTTCTATATTGGCATTTCCCCCTTCCATTGAGTGGTTCGGTAAGATGGGCGACCCGCCCAATGATCATATGTCTCCCGGGAAATTCCTTCTCGATCCTACTTTTTACATGTTTTTCAACGCAGTTGAGTTCCATTGGGGGAAGGAAATGACTATCCGGTAATTGGGGTAGGCCAAGGGCTTCACCGCTTATCCCCGCATATTTTTCGACATAGGTGTACCAGGGTTCGATGTCTTTATAACGAATGGGCCAATCTACCCCATACCCATCCTTGGCATTGGCTTCAAAATCAAGATCGCTCCAGCGGTACGTTTGCTTGCCCCATAACAAAGACCTACCCCCCATTTGGTGCGCACGGATCCATAGGAATGGTTTGACCTCGGTATAGGGATTCTCAGCATCATTGGCCCAGAAATGTTCTGTATCGGTTCCTATGAAGCCCGATCGTATCCCTTTGTAATGCTTCTGCTTTTGTTCTGGGTTCAAAGATCCCCGTAGTTCGGTATCCCATGGGTCCTCGTTCATGGTGGGATAGTCCTTGACATGCTCGACGATTCTTCCGCGTTCTAGAACCAGGGTTTTCAACCCCTTTTCGCAGAGCTCCTTGGCTGCCCATCCCCCACTAATACCGGAACCAATGACAATTGCATCGTAGGTCACTTGTTTTTGTGCGTCAATATTAAAATTTGCCATCCTTTTTAATTGCTAGTAGCCTAATTTAGGAATTTAATACAGACTTGTTATGTTCGACGCACAACACTTTCCAAAAAAACATTACAACACGATCTGGTTGGGTTGTCTAACCATTTGTATAACCTAGTATAGATCAACGAGTAAAATCAATTGGACCCTGTAAGGTGTAGGTATAATCTTTCCTATCTTTAACTTTGTTATGCTCCTATCATTTCTCGGTTTAAAACCAAGCTTTTTTTAACATAGGGTAAACAGTCAAAAACCAACTATCGTGGGACTTAAAATGGCATACATAGGATTGACCTTATTGACAGTGGTCTTCTTGATTGTTATTGGTTTTAAGGCAATAAATGATACGAGTAGTAATGCCAAAAGGGACAAAACGATCTTGCTTTTTGTCTTGGGTATTTGGCAACTATTCATACTTGCACTTGCCTCGACCGATTTACTTAAATCCTATGATTTTCCACCACGTTTCGCGATGGCCTTTATCCTGCCCTCCTTTATTTTCACGGGCGTATTTTTATACCGAAGTCGTCACAAAAAATGGATCGTAAGCATTCCGGAACAATGGATCATATATTTTCAATCGTTTAGGGTATTGGTGGAAA
>JBBKWR010000121.1:0-19069 GCA_037969055.1 Flavobacteriaceae bacterium
TCTTTTTGGGTTTTTCTTGTGCGGACAAACCTAGTATCGCTTCGGAGGATACGGTTGTAGCAACTGAAATTCCCATAATCAGCTGCGCTGCGGCACGTTATGATGATTGGGAACAATCTGATTATGTACTGCCCTACCCCGTCGGTAAAAGTTATTTGGTAAGCCTTGCCCATTGTGGAGGTTCCTACCATGGGGAAGGACTACCTGACCAGTATGCCACCGATTTTGCCATAGATATTGGGACACTGGTTACCGCCTCAAGGGATGGAATTGTGGTTTTTGTGGAAGAATCGGGAATTGATGGCTTATTTCCCAACAATTTGGTGATTGTGGAGCATTCAGATGGCACCTTTGGGCAGTATATGCATTTGACCTCGGACGGTGCTTTGGTGAAGAAAGGCGAAAAAGTGTTGCAAGGCCAAGAGATTGGACTAAGTGGCAATACGGGACTGGCAGGATTTCCACATCTTCATTTCGTGGTTACCAAATCTGGCAGCCATAACTATCCCTACCAATCGATCCCAATGAATTTTAGGAATACCCTGGCCAACGAACGGGGATTGGTACCTGGAGAAAGATACCCCGCCTATGAATATTGAACCTACAAGGGGATCGTACACACGGCAACCGCTTTTATTGGACATTCAATGTATAGCAAATTGTCCAAAAGGTTACAATAAAATTAACAGAGAAAGATGCTAAAAATCACTAACTTAGGTAAGGATTTCATTCCAAACTAATGCATTTGATCATGTCGAAAATTAAACATATTTTAAATCAATCCTTCTTCATAACGACCGTAACGTTGTTGATGATTGGGGTTAACCATGCTGCCAGCGCAGCTGTGTTATTTCAGATCCAACAACAGGAAACCACCTATAGGGAATACAAGGGCGAAATCTTGGACAAGCAATCTAAAAAACCGCTCATATTCGCTTCGCTTACCCTTGCAGATTCGAACATAAGTACCATCAGTAACACAGAAGGACAATTCGCATTAAAAGTGCCTAAAAGCATTACCGAAGGAGATGTGATCATTTCTTTTTTAGGGTATAGGACCATTATGTTGCCCTTGGTGCAGATGAGCGATGGGAACAACCGCATTTTTATGGAAGAATCGGTGCTGGAACTATCGGAAGTGAACCTAATCGTGCCAAAAAATGCGCGATTGTTCGTACAGCAAACGCTTGCCAAGAAAGGGGATAATTATTTTGACGACCCTACATTGATGACAGCTTTTTATAGGGAAACGATCAAACGCCGCAAAAAGAACGTTTCGCTTTCCGAGGCCGTAGTGAATATTTATAAGACCCCCTACAATTCGGAGCGAAAGGATGCCGTGCAATTGTACAAGGCAAGAAAAAGCACTGACTATACCCGTTTGGACACCGTAGCCCTGAAGTTGCAGGGTGGCCCATTTAATGCACTCTATGTGGACATCATGAAATATCCTGAGTACATTTTTACGGAAGAAACGATGGAAGACTATATCTTTAATTTTGATCGATCGGTTCAGGTCAACGATAAGTTGGTGTTCGTAGTTGACTTTAAACAAAGAGAGGGAATCAGAGAGCCTATGTACAAGGGTAAATTATACATTGATGCGGAAAATAAAATATTGACAAGTGCCATTTATACCTTGAACATTACCGATAGGGAATTGGCCGCCAGGCTTTTCGTGCGCAAAAAACCCGCAAAGGCTTCTGTAT
Organism: Flavobacteriaceae bacterium; assembly: GCA_037969055.1. Classification (GTDB taxonomy): domain Bacteria; phylum Bacteroidota; class Bacteroidia; order Flavobacteriales; family Flavobacteriaceae; genus Pelagihabitans. The sequence continues at coordinate 1,710 of JBBKWR010000121.1, forward strand.
GGCCCACCGAGGTTGCTTACCGAGTTGATTACAGGGAGAAGGGTGGTAAATGGTATTATGGATATAGCAATGTACTCTTGGAATTCAAGATAAACTGGGAAGACAAATTCTTTAATTCTGTATATAGTATGAGCTGTGAAATGGCCGTCACCGATTGGGAAACAAACCTAACGGGGCAGTTTCCAAAATCCAAGGATAGAATAAGGTCGTCGATAATCTTGAGCGATGCGGCCATTGGTTTTGCCGATCCAGATTTCTGGGGGGAATACAATATTATAGAGCCCGAAAAATCGATAGAATCCGCGATCAAAAAGATCCAGCGCCAACTCAAAAAAGCAAAAAATCAGGACGGTACCTCGACCCCTTGATACTCTATATACCGCACAAAAAAGCCGCTCTTCTTTTATGGAAGAAGAGCGGCTTTTAAATGATGTTATTATAATAAGTCTGCAGGGATATATTTGTAGATTATCAATTGGCCACCTCGCTCATAAATTTCAATCGGTATAATCGCAATTCCTCATCGTCATAATTGCCATCAAACTCGACCAGGGCAGCTTCGATATCGTCGGTTTCCGCGTCCAAGAAATATTCATGCATTTCTTCTTGTTGGTCCTCGTCAAGAATCTCATCGATCCAATAGCCCAAATTCAACTTTGTACCGCTAAAAACGATTTGCTCCATTTCTTTGATCAGTTCAGGTATCTCGATTCCTTTGGAAGAGGCGATATCGTTTAAGGGTAATTTCCGATCAACATTTTGAATAATGTACAACTTCAAGGCCGAGTTTGCCCCTGTGGTTTTCACCACAAGATCGTCGGGTCTTAGAATATCGTTTTCCGCTACATACGTCGCAATTAATGCTACAAAGGGTTTGCCGTATTTTTTGGCCTTCCCCTCGCCTACCCCATAAATATTTTGAAGTTCATCAATATTAACCGGGTATTTTAGGGCCATGTCATCCAGGGACGGATCCTGAAATATCACAAAGGGGGGCACTCCCAATTTATCAGCTTGTGATTTTCGCAAACTTTTTAGCTGTTTTAACAATTGTTCATCGCTCACTCCTCCGCTTTTTGAGGCACTCACGATTGCATCGTTTTGCTCGGCCCCATAAATATGGTCTTTGGTCATCATGAAAGAGCGTGGTTTCTTTAAAAACTCCCTTCCCTTATCAGTCACATGGAGTACGCCGTACTGTTCAATCTCTTTATTGAGGAGCCCATCCACTAAAACTTGTCTTATCAAGGCCATCCAATATCCTTTGTCCCTATCTGTCCCAATACCGAAAACATCTTTTTCGTTGGTCTTGTACGACGCGATCATCGCATTAACTTTGCCGAGTAAGGTCTTGACCACTTCTTTTGACTTAAACTTCTCGCTGGTGGCCTGAACCACTTTGATCAACTTGACCACATCGTCTTGTGCTTCTTCTTTTTCTTTAGGATTGCGAACATTATCGTCCATATCTGCACCGGCTCCATTCACTTCATCGAACTCCTCCCCAAAATAGTGTAGAATAAACTTTCTGCGCGACATTGACGTTTCTGCGTATGCAACCACCTCCTGCAATAAGGCATTCCCTATCTCTTGTTCCGCAACAGGCTTACCGGACATAAACTTTTCAAGTTTTTCGATATCCTTGTAGGAATAAAATGCCAAACAGTGGCCTTCTCCGCCATCCCTACCAGCTCGGCCGGTCTCTTGATAGTAGCTTTCAATACTTTTAGGGATATCGTGGTGGATGACGAACCGAACATCGGGTTTGTCGATACCCATCCCAAATGCTATCGTGGCCACTACTACGTCCACATCCTGCATAATAAACATGTCTTGGTACTTAGACCTTGTTTTGGCATCGAAACCAGCGTGATAAGGTACCGCGCTAATGCCATTTACCTGTAGCACTTTGGCCAATTGCTCGACACGTTTTCTACTGAGGCAATAAATAATTCCGGATTTGCCCGCATTCTTTTTTACATAGCGGATGATATCGGAGTCGACATCGACCGTTTTGGGCCGTACTTCATAAAAAAGATTGGGCCTGTTGAACGATTCCTTAAATAATTTTGCCCCGGTTATCCCAAGATTTTTTATGATATCCTCCTGTACTTTCGGTGTTGCCGTTGCGGTAAGGGCAATTATGGGAATATCGGCCCCCAAGCGATCTACAATAGACCTCAGGTTTCTGTATTCAGGTCGAAAATCATGGCCCCACTCAGAAATACAATGCGCCTCATCAACGGCTAAAAACGAAATAGTTACGGTCTGTAGAAAATCCACATATTCCGCTTTCGTCAATGACTCTGGCGCAACATAGAGCAATTTGGTAATGCCGTTGGTAATGTCATCCTTTACCAGTTTCACTTCCGTTTTGTTCAACGAGGAGTTGAGCACGTGGGCCACGCCATTTTCCGAGGAAATGCCACGTATGGCGTCTACTTGGTTTTTCATAAGCGCAATCAATGGTGAAACAACAATCGCAGTTCCCTCCTGCATCAGTGCGGGAAGTTGGTAGCAAAGCGATTTCCCGCCCCCGGTCGGCATAATTACCAGCGCATTTTTTCCCTGTAGGATATGGCGCAACACCTCCTCTTGAAGTCCTTTGAAGGATGAGAAGCCAAAATACCGTTTAAGGGGAACGGACAAATCAATTTCATTCAATGCCATACTATCCTTTATCATTTGAAAACTAATATCGTAAGGTACATTAAATCGATTGTAATAAGATACATCTTTTTTAGGTTCATCCGAAGATATAGGGACAAATCATTTTATTGAGAATTAAAATTGCGATAAATTAAGTTTATGTAATTTTGTAATCTTAAATATAACACATTCTTTTAGTACTACAATCACATAATTTTAATAATACTTTGAAGAATAGCAAAGCTATCCTTGACATAGCGAAGAAAACCATTGAAATGCAGAGCGAGGCTATAAATCACCTGGCTTCTTTGCTAGATGAGGGCTTTTCAAACGCAATAGGCTGTATTGTGCGATCTAAGGGAAGGATCATAGTTTCTGGGATTGGCAAGAGCGCGATCATCGCCTCAAAGATTACCGCCACCTTGAATTCTACGGGGAGTCCCGCAATTTTTATGCATGCAGGGGATGCCATTCATGGTGATTTGGGCACTATTCAAGAAGAGGATGTAGTGATCTGTATTTCCAAAAGTGGCAGTACCCCAGAAATTAAGATGTTGGTACCCTTGATCAAAAGGGGGAAGAACAAGTTGATAGGAATGACGGGGAATCCCAATTCTTTTTTGGGGCAACAAGCCGATTTTGTATTAAATACTTATGTAGCTCAGGAAGCCTGCCCGAACAACCTGGCCCCGACCACCAGCACCACTGCCCAAATGGTAATGGGCGATGCCTTGGCCATATGCCTTTTGGAACTCAAGGGGTTCAGCAGCAAAGATTTTGCAAAATACCATCCTGGCGGGGCACTGGGAAAAAGACTCTACCTTAGGGTAGCGGATATTGTAGCCCACAATCAAAAGCCTCAGGTCGATATCGATTCGGATATCAAAAAAGTAATTGTAGAAATCTCAGAGAAGATGCTTGGGGTAACGGCAGTATTGAAAAATAAGCAAATCGTCGGGGTGGTGACCGATGGCGATATCCGTAGGATGCTGAACAAGTACGATTCTATAAACGGCCTTGTAGCCAAGGATATTATGACCTCTAATCCAAAAACTATAGAAACTGGGGTGCTCGCCATCAAAGCACTTGAACTTATGCAGGACAACGGAATCTCACAACTTTTGGCGGTAGATGGCAATACCTATGTAGGTGTAGTACATCTGCACAACCTAATCAATGAAGGCATAATGTAATGGCAAAAAAACCAACCAAAGCACATAATGAAATGTCGTTCCTGGATCATCTGGAGGAATTGCGCTGGCATTTAATACGGTCCACTGTAGGGGTAATGATCATAGCGTTGGTCGCATTTGTTAATAGTCGCTTTATCTTCGATCAAATCATTTTTGGGCCTAAGCAAATGGATTTCCCAACCTATAGGCTCTTTTGCAATATTGCCACTTATTTTGGATTCGAATCTGACTTTTGCGCGGAGTCACTCCCGTTCACCATACAGAGCCGTCAAATGGCCGGCCAATTCTCCGCAGATATTTGGACCGCCATTTGGTCGGGGTTTATCATAGGATTTCCTTACGTGCTCTATGAGGCATGGAAATTTATTAGTCCCGGGCTTCACGATAACGAGCGTAAAAGTTCGAGGGGGTTCATCTTTGTTGCCTCTTTGTTGTTCTTTATGGGGGTGTTATTTGGCTATTACGTAGTTGCCCCATTATCCATTAATTTTTTAGGGAGCTATCAAGTGAGTGCGGAGGTCACCAATGAATTCGATCTGGATTCGTATATAGGTACCGTGCGGACTGCGGTTATTGCTTGTGGCCTTATTTTTGAACTGCCCATCATTGTATATTTTCTAACCAAAGTTGGGCTGGTAACCCCTGAAATTCTTAGAAAGTATCGCAAAATATCCTTGGTCGTAGTGTTGATCCTATCAGCGGTCATCACTCCCCCTGATGTGGCAAGCCAGGTTGTGGTCGCTGTCCCAATTTTTATTTTATATGAAGTGAGTATCTATATTTCCAAGGCCGTTTTAAGCAACCAGGCCAAAAAAGAAAAAAAAGCACTTAAGAATGTCAAACCCAGTTAAGGAATTCAATGCCTACCGGAGCCGGATGAACGATAAATTGTTAACCGACAACAACAAGATCATCAAACGCATTTTTAATTTAGACACCAACGCTTACGCGGCCGGGGCACTTGATGTGAAGACCAAAGAACTATTGGGACTGGTCGCCTCCACCGTTCTTCGCTGTGATGATTGTGTGAAATACCACTTGGAAACTTGCTTTAAGGAAGGGATACGTAAAGAAGAAGTCATGGAAACCCTTGGTATTGCGACTTTGGTCGGGGGTACCATAGTCGTACCCCATTTGCGCCGTGCGTACGAGTTTTGGGAAGCCCTAGAACAGCAAGAAGGTTAAAAAAACCGTAATTGTTTCATGTTAAAACGCATTTGGGTTAGTTTTGACTTTTAACAAGCCCCCAGGTACAGGCTGGAAATTGAGCTTGCCTGTTGAACTTGAATCTAAAAATGAAGCTTAGAGCCGAAAACATTGTAAAATCTTATCGCGGTCGACAGGTCGTACGTGGAATTTCTTTGGAAGTAAACCAAGGCGAAATCGTAGGGCTGCTAGGACCTAATGGCGCTGGAAAGACCACCTCATTTTACATGATCGTGGGATTGGTAAAACCCAATAGCGGTAAAATTTACCTTGACGACATGGAGATTACCGAGTTTCCGATGTACAAAAGGGCCCAGAACGGGATAGGTTATCTTGCGCAAGAGGCTTCCGTATTTAGAAAGTTGAGTATTGAAAAAAATATATTGAGCGTTCTGCAATTGACCAAGCTCAGTAAGAAAGAGCAGGAAATGAAGATGGAGTCGCTCATCGAGGAGTTTGGATTGGGGCACATCCGAAAAAACCGCGGAGACCTGCTATCTGGTGGGGAACGTCGAAGAACCGAAATTGCCCGCGCACTCGCAACCGATCCAAAATTTATCTTATTGGACGAACCCTTTGCAGGGGTTGACCCTGTCGCAGTAGAAGACATCCAGCGCATCGTGGCACAACTCAAGGATAAGAATATAGGCATCCTCATCACCGATCACAATGTTCAGGAAACGCTCGCGATCACCGAACGGTCTTATTTGATGTTCGAGGGCGGCATTTTAAAATCGGGACATCCAGAAGATCTGGCTGCCGACGAAATGGTACGAAAAGTATATTTAGGACAAAACTTCGAGCTACGCAAGAAGAAGTTGGGTTTTTAAGTACAAAGCACTATCCTCACAAGGATGCTCAAAGGGGCAACCATAATACCATCATCAACTGCAGAAAAAAGTACAATAAAAACGGTACGACCAAATACCCCATGACATCCCGGGCCTGAATCTTAATCCCTTTCGCCATTACGGGTAAAAGCAGGAGCAAGTAAAAAGGCTGCAACATATTGGTGAGCCCTTCACCGTAAGCAATGGCGAGCGAAGCCCTGGCCTTCATTGCGATCTGTTCCGAGGCGGGGAGACCTTCTCCCAACTGACCGACCGCCTCAATCACACTAGGCCCTATGACGGCATATTCCCCACCGCCCGACGGAATCGCAAAATTGACAATCCCCCCCAACAAATAGGCATACATTGGGTAGTTATCAATAGTTGCGATCGAAGCAATTAGTTTTCCCAGGGCCGTACCCAGGCCTGTGAAAGTCATAATCCCCATAATGCCTGCATAAAAGGGAAATTGGTACAGAATGTCGGATATATTGCTACTGGCCCGCTTCATCGATATTCCATAACGCATTGGGGTTCTATGCAAAAGGAGACCCATGATCATGAACACAAAAATCATGATGTTCAAATTCAGGTCAAGACCTTTCGTTGAAAAATGAAAGATAATATAAGCGACCCCCATCGCGGCAACTGCATACTGTAGCAATTGGCTATGGTTCAATTGGTCGGATAGGGTTCGAAATGGGTGTTTGAGGCTGGCTGCTTCTTCCCTTATCCCAAGTGGGCTCACAGTAGGTTTTGGCCCCAACAAATCGTTCAATGTAACCCCTTGTGACGATTTGGGAGCGATCAAAAGCATTAGGATGGGTCCGAGTGACAACATGATCACGATCATTGATATATTCAACACCGAGCCCAACGTAATATCAGTTGGAATGGTGGCAGATAAAATACCATTTTTGATCATGTAATTTTGCTCGGTATTGAGCAATAACGGAATGGAACTCGACATCCCCGTAACCCAACTTATACTGGAAAAGTAGGTACATGCAATAAGATAAGGATAGTTTACACCATTGACGCGCTGTGCCAATTCACGTGCCAAAACCGCAGCAATGACCACCCATCCCCAACTGACCATTGACATCAAAAATCCGATCAAGACTACAAAATAATATACCTGTCGGGGACTTTTAATAATTCGGGCGAGGCGATCGATCAATTTCTCAACTATAGGTGATAATGCAATGCTATAGCCCGTAACGATGAGCAACACCATTTGCATACCAAATTCTAGCAATGTCCAAAAGCCATCGTACCAAGATTGTATAATTTTCAATGGCGTTGCATCTATCCAAAAATATGCGATCAGGGCGGTGATCAAGGTCAATACCAACGCGAACACAAAGGCGTCCGGCATATTTCGTTTAAATAGATCACTAAATTTTTCGCCAATTTTGGTGAGCATCTTCGAATGTTGGTATAGTTGGGTTTGGACTTATATTTTGCTACTCCAGGAATCGACCAGGGAACTTAAAATATAAAAAGCTATAATTACGGGCACGGCCAAGAATTGCATGGTTATTAAAAGCACAAAACTCACAATAATAAATACATACCGCAACGCATTGTCTTTAAAGCCCCAATGCTTAAATTTTAGGGCGAAGAGTTTGAGGTTTGAATTTAAAAGATAGGCGCTCACGAGTGTCAATCCGATCAAAAACCATTGGTTTAGGATGATACTATTCAGGAAGTCGTTATGTTGGTATAACAATATGAGCGGCAAGGAGATGATCAAAAGGGCGTTGGCAGGTGTCGGCAGACCAATGAACGAGCTGGACTGGTTTTCATCAATATTAAATTTTGCCAAACGATAGGCAGAGGCCAGGGTGATCAAAAATCCTAAAAAGGGAAATGGGTGCACTTTGAGGCCGACCCAAAAAGTGGTATCGGTTGTGGTTGGCGCCAGATCGATATTCCATCCACCAGCCATCGACATACCCATTAATTGAAACATCACGATCCCTGGTACAAGACCACTTGTAATCATATCTGCCAAAGAATCCAATTGTACGCCCAATTCGCTTTGAACGTTCAGCATACGGGCCGCGAAGCCATCCAAATAATCAAAGAAAATCCCTAAAAACACAAAAAAGGCGGCCAAATCCAACTGGTTCATTACCGCAAAAATAACGGCAACGCATCCGCTAAAAACATTTAATAGGGTAATAAGATTCGGTATTTGCTGCTTCATTAATGGCGGTTTGAGTAAAAATAACACAATTTTTGATCTATTGGTTTCATCACCTATTTTATTCGGATATTTGCCAAACTATAAAAATTTGTTCCCTAATGCCGTTTAAAAAGTATGTTCTTGTTTTTATAGTTGTTTGTGGTACGTTTGGGTTTTCACAACAAATAACTTTATCGCCCTTATCCAAGATAAGTGTACTCACCGTAGGTCCGGGCACCGAGCTATATAGCAAATTTGGCCATAGCGCCATCCGTATCAAGGACCTGACACTTGGAATAGACGCCGTCTATAATTATGGGATGTTCGATTTTGATACCCCTAATTTTTATATGAAGTTTTCTAGGGGACAATTGGATTACCGATTGGGCAGACAGCGGTTCGATGGGTTTATGAGCTCCTATGAATTGGAAAATAGATGGGTTCGGGAACAGGTGCTTAATTTGTCGGTAACGGAAATGAATGCCGTATTTCAATTTCTGGAAAACAATTATCTTCCCAATAATAGATATTACAAATACGATTTCTTTTTTGATAACTGCACCACACGTATTCCCAGTGCCCTAAAAAAAGTTTTGAACGGGAAATTACATCTAGATGACCAAACCTTGAAAAAAGGTGAGACGTTCAGACAACTTATCCATCAAAATTTGGAAGTCAACTCTTGGTCCAATTTCGGAATTGACCTCGCACTTGGTTCCGTAATTGACAAAAAAGGCACTCCGTTCCTGCCCGTTAATGTTTATGAACAATTGAAGCATTCTACAATTAGTGGTACCGCATTGGTATATGTGGATACCGAACTTTTGAAGGAACGCCCAATGGAAAAGAAATCCAATTTTTTTCTATCTCCCTTGTTTTGGTTCTCGATAATGCTATTGTCAATATTGGCCATGACATTTTATGACCTTAAGAATGATAGGAGAAGTCGTTGGTTGGATTTTATCCTATTTTTGATCAGTGGTGCGGTGGGACTCTTGATCCTCCTGTTATGGTTCGTTACCGACCACCAAGCCACCAAGCTGAATTTCAATGCCTTATGGGCCTTTGCGCCTAATATGATCGTTGCATTTTACTTGTTTAGGAAAACGCCACCTATTTGGATCAAAAAATATATTTTTATTTTATTTGGACTTATGGGATTGACAGTGATATTATGGATTTTCCAAATACAAATCTTTTCACCATTGATCATATTCCTACTTCTTGGTTTGTCCATTAGATATCTATACCTGCTTCGCGTGGTGCCCAATTCCGAAGAAAAGCTTTAACCATCATAACGCCCATCCTGTAAAAATGAATCTTCTTACTGTAGAAAACATATCAAAATCATATGGGGAACTTGTGTTGTTCGAAGGAATCTCATTCGGTATCAACAAAGACCAAAAAATTGCACTGATCGCGAAAAACGGTACTGGCAAAACCTCTATCTTAAATATCATTTCCGGATTGGATGCGCCCGATTCTGGCCAAGTCAACTATCGAAAAGGTATTCGGGTGTCGTATTTGGAGCAAGAACCAGATCTAGATCCTAAGTTAACCGTTGAAGAGACCATTTTTGCCTCAGATAACGAGGTGCTGCAGGTTATCGGCAATTATGAAAGGGCTTTGGAAAATCCGGAAGACGAAGATACATACCAGCACGCCTTTGAGGCCATGGAACGCTTTGGCGCCTGGGATTTTGAGACCCAATACAAACAGATCTTGTCTAAATTGAAATTAGACGACCTGCACTTGAAAGTCGGCACTTTATCGGGAGGACAAAAGAAACGTCTTGCCCTCGCCAATGCGCTTGTCAATAGACCCGATTTGTTGATCCTAGATGAGCCAACGAACCATCTGGACCTAGAAATGATCGAATGGTTGGAACAATACTTTGCCAAGGAGAACATGACGCTTTTCATGGTTACCCACGACCGTTATTTTTTGGAACGTGTCTGTAACGAAATCATAGAACTCGATAATGGTATCCTCTATCCGTACAAGGGAAACTATTCATATTACTTGGAAAAAAAGGAAGCCCGTCTGGAACAAGAGTCTACGGAACAGCATAAATCGAAACAACTGTTTAAAAAAGAACTTGATTGGATGCGTCGGCAGCCCAAGGCGCGCACCACCAAATCTAAATCCCGAATCGACGATTTTCAAGCCATCAAACAAAAGGCAGGCCAGCGCAGGAAGGAACACGAGGTGCAGTTGGAAATCAATATGGAACGTGTGGGCAGTAAGATTTTAGAACTGCATAAGTTGGTCAAATCGTATCCGGGCAAACCTATATTGAAGAAATTCGATTATACCTTTACCAAAGGCGAACGGGTCGGAATAATTGGAAAGAACGGAACCGGAAAATCGACATTTTTAAACATCATCTCTGGACTTGACCAGCCCGACGGAGGGAAGGTGATCGTGGGGGATACAACCAAATTTGGATACTATACCCAAGAAGGGATAACCATCAAAGAAGGCCAAAAGGTTATTGAGGTAATCCGCGAATTTGGCGATTTTATCCCTCTAATGAAAGGTCGTCAGATATCGGCCCAGCAACTGTTGGAGCGTTTTCTGTTCGACCGAAAAAAACAATATGATTATGTTGAGAAGCTGAGTGGCGGGGAACGAAAAAGACTGTATTTGTGTACGGTTTTAATACAAAATCCGAACTTCTTGATCTTGGATGAACCCACGAACGACCTCGATATCGTTACGTTGAATGTTTTGGAAAGTTTTCTGCTGGATTTTCCAGGATGTCTATTGGTCGTCTCGCACGACCGTTATTTTATGGATAAGATCGTAGATCACCTATTTGTTTTTAGGGGAGAGGCACAGATTGAAGATTTTCCAGGGAATTATTCGGATTTTAGGATTTATGAAGATAGTGCCTTGATCGAGAGCAGATTGGAAAAGGAACAAGTTGACGAACCCAAGTCCCCCAAAAATACATGGAAGTCGCCGGAAACATCAACCAAACTCTCTTATCTGGAGCAGAAAGAACACAAAAAGTTAGAAAAGGATATCCAAAAATTGGAATTCAAAAAAGAGGAAATTCAGCAACGATTTATAAAAGGTGACCTTAGCGGTGATGATGTCAACGAACTCTCGATTGCCCTAAAAAACATTAATAGCGATATCGATACCAAAACCGAGAGATGGTTTGCATTGTCGGCCATAATGGAAGGTTAAAGGACTTACTTTCATTTAAGTTTCAATTGAAAAAGCTAATACGATATATCAAATTTTTACTTTCTTCCACCAACCATCATGGGGTACACTCTCCTTTTATATATGCATATCTTACCGAGTGCCTTTATGCCCATCCAAAATTTAGGTCAAAAAAAAAGGAGCATATCCTCTTGCGGAGCTTAGGATATTTTAAGGCGGAAAGACTTATGCTTGCAACTGGTAGCCCAGCGCTCAAAATTAAAGTCAAGACCGTTTATCCTTCAATGGGGTTAAATGGCAAACCTAATGATCTTTTATTTATATCGATATCCGACGCCAAACTCTTAAATCACATATTGGCCTCTGATGATGAAATTCATAATAACAGCATGCTTTTGGTGGATGCAATACATCAAAATAAAAAAAATGAATTTGAATGGGAACGGCTTAAAACGCACAGCAAAGCAAGGATTAGCATTGATCTGTTTTATTGTGGCATTATCTTTTTTAGAGCGCAACAAGCCCGTGAACATTTTAAGATTCGGATATAAACCCTTATTTTTAGAAATCAAATAAAGTGAAAATGGATAATACCATTTACATCGTTTTGGGTGTTCTGTTTGTGGCGTACCTATTGATAGCCATCAATAACAGATCAAAATCCAAAAAACGGAACTCAAAAAAGTTCATGGGCGATTATAAACGCAAAGACCAAAGTAAATAAGGCACAACTACAAGTGCCTAGTACGAGTTCAATTCTATCTTTGTTAAAAATCTGGCTTTTGAACTTGAAGCTTTTGTATGACACTTGAACGCATGAACCATGAAAATCTACACCAAAACAGGCGATAACGGCACCACGTCGCTTTTCGGGGGCACCCGTGTCCCCAAACACCATATCCGGATCAACAGCTACGGCACCATCGATGAGTTGAACTGTTGGTTAGGCCTTATTCGGGATCAACCCATCGACGGACATTCCAAAGAGCTGCTTACGGCGCTCCAGAGCCAATTGTTTACGGTCGGGGCAATTTTAGCCACGGAACCTGAAAAAGCTATTCTAAAAAATGGCAAAGAACGCCTTAACATTACAGGAATCTCAGACGCCGATATTGAATTGCTGGAACGTGAAATGGATGAAATGGACAAAAACCTCCCGCCCATGACGCAGTTTATACTCCCCGGTGGCCATCCTACAGTGTCATACTGTCATATCGCCCGTACGGTATGCCGAAGGGCGGAGCGCATGGCTACCCTACTGCATGAGCACGAACCGTTTGAGGATAGGGTATTGTGGTTCCTTAATAGGCTTTCAGACTATCTCTTCGTCTTGGCACGAAAATTGTCGCATGATTTGGCAGTAGCAGAAATAAAGTGGATTCCCAGCAAAAAGCTCTAATAAATCAATTATTTCTTCGTTATCAAAATATTAACAAACGTGGTTTGTTGATAAATTAAACGAAAATGTTTAAAAAAAACTTGACATTTTCCTTTTAAAAATTACTTTTGCAAAAATTAAAAATCAAACCATCAGTATGTACTGGACATTAGAATTAGCATCCTATTTGAGCGATGCACCCTGGCCCGCGACAAAAGACGAATTAATAGATTACTCAATTCGTACAGGTGCACCATTGGAGGTTGTAGAAAACCTTCAATCTATGGAAGAGGAAGGTGGCGAAATTTACGAATCAATTGAAGAAATTTGGCCGGATTACCCTACCGAAGAAGATTACCTCTGGAACGAGGACGAATATTAATACATTAAAGTCATTTTCATTAAAAAAGTCTCTTCGGAGGCTTTTTTTGTGGACATATCATTGGTTTTTCTGTAATTTTGGCAGTCAAAAGGCCTTTCTCCTTGGAATGTAAAAACTGGAACAGCTTTTGACACCAAATGTGTCTATATCTACTTATTTTATAAAAAACAGATCACGCGCCGATATTTCTCGGTTCACCATATAAATAGAACTACCATTATGGGTTTATTAAATTCAGTACTAAAGGCCTTCGTAGGCGATAAATCAAAGAAAGACGTTAGGGCATTGCAACCTTTGGTCAATGAAATAAAATCATTCGAGGCACAAATGGAAGGGCTCGACCACGACGGCTTAAGGGCAAAAACGGTAGATTTTAAAGCAAGGTTGACGGAAGCGGGCAAGGGGATTAACCAACAAATCGAAGCCTTACTGGCAGAAGTCCAAAACTCATCCGATATAGATAAGAACGAAGCCCTTTACGGTGAAATCGACAAATTACAGGACGAACATTACACCCTCATTGAAAATACGCTGAACGATATCCTTCCGGAAGCCTTTGCGGTTGTCAAAGAAACCGCAAAACGCTTTGTGGCCAATGAGACCCTAACGGTAATGGCATCTGAATACGATCGTCATCTTTCAGGAAAAAAAGATTACGTTACCTTAGAAGGTGATACGGCCATTTGGAAGAACTCTTGGGATGCGGCCGGAAAAGAGGTGACATGGGACATGGTACACTACGATGTACAGCTTATTGGGGGAATCGCTTTACATCAAGGAAAGATTGCAGAAATGCAGACCGGAGAAGGTAAAACTTTGGTTGCGACCCTGCCATTGTATCTAAATGCACTCGCTGGAAAAGGTTGTCATTTGGTTACCGTTAACGATTACCTGGCAAAAAGGGATAGTGCCTGGATGGCCCCTATATTTGAGTTCCATGGGCTGTCGATAGACTGTATCGACCACCACACACCGAATTCTGAAGGAAGAAGGGCGGCTTATAATGCCGATATTACCTATGGCACCAATAATGAGTTCGGTTTTGATTATTTAAGGGATAACATGGCCCATACCCCCAAAGATCTTGTACAACGCCCACATCATTATGCCATAGTCGATGAGGTAGATTCTGTATTGGTTGACGATGCGCGTACACCCTTAATCATTTCAGGGCCCGTTCCAGAAGGCGATAGGCACGAATTCAACGAATTGAAACCGAAGATATCAGATATAGTTCAAAAACAACGTCAGCACTTGACAGGGGTCTTGGCGGAAGCGAAAAAATTAATTGCAGAGGGAGATACCAAGGAAGGGGGATTCCTTTTATTGAGGGTCCATCGTGGATTACCCAAGAACAAGGCGCTTATCAAATTTTTGAGTGAGGAAGGGGTCAAACAGCTTTTACAAAAGACCGAGAATTTTTACATGCAGGACAACAACCGCGAAATGCCAAAAGTTGATGAAGACCTGTTGTTTGTGATCGATGAAAAAAATAATCAAATAGAATTATCAGACAAGGGGGTCGATTATCTTTCCGGGGAAGGGGATCGGGACTTTTTTGTGATGCCTGACATTGGTGCTGAAATTGCCAAGATCGAAGAACAAGACTTGGAAATTGAAAAGGAGGCAGAACTTAAGGATGAACTTTTCAGGGACTTTACCATAAAAAGCGAACGGATCCATACCATGAGCCAATTGCTAAAAGCCTATACCCTCTTTGAAAAAGATGTGGAGTATGTTGTAATGGAAAATAAGGTACTGATCGTTGATGAACAGACAGGCCGTATTATGGATGGCAGGCGATATTCAGACGGATTGCACCAAGCGATAGAGGCCAAAGAAAATGTAAAAATCGAGGCCTTGACCCAGACTTTTGCGACCGTAACCCTACAAAATTACTTTAGGATGTACCGGAAATTGGCTGGTATGACAGGAACCGCAGTGACCGAAGCCGGCGAATTTTGGGAAATCTACAAGTTGGATGTTATGGAAATCCCCACGAACCGACCTATTGCAAGGGATGACCGTAACGATTTGATTTATAAAACCAAGCGCGAAAAATACAATGCGATTATAGATGAAGTTACCAACTTGTCGGCAGCGGGCAGGCCCATTTTGATCGGGACCACTTCCGTGGAGATTTCCGAACTGCTCTCCCGAATGTTGACCATTCGCAAAGTAGATCACAACGTATTGAACGCCAAACTCCATAAGAAAGAGGCGGATATTGTTGCAGAAGCTGGGAAATCTGGCATAGTTACCATTGCAACCAACATGGCTGGGCGGGGTACGGATATAAAGCTTACAGATGCCGTCAAAAAAGCAGGCGGTCTTGCGATAGTAGGAACAGAACGGCACGATTCAAGAAGGGTCGACCGCCAGTTGAGGGGTCGTTCAGGACGTCAAGGTGATCCCGGTTCATCTCAATTCTATGTATCCTTGGAGGATAATTTGATGCGCTTGTTCGGATCGGACAGGGTCGCTAAAATGATGGATAAAATGGGATTGGAAGAAGGGGAAGTCATTCAACATTCCATGATGACCAAATCTATCGAACGCGCTCAGAAAAAGGTTGAGGAGAACAACTTTGGGGTACGTAAGCGCCTATTGGAATACGATGACGTCATGAATGCCCAAAGAGAGGTAGTATATAAGAGAAGGCGACATGCATTACAAGGCGAAAGATTGAAGCTGGATATTGCCAATATGGTCTATGACACCTGCGAGGTCATTACCGATACCAACAAGGCGGCCAGTGATTATAAAAACTTTGAGTTCGAATTGATCAAATACTTTTCGATCACCTCGCCAGTATCAGAATCTGACTTTATGCGTTTGGGGGTACAGGAAGTTGCCAATATTGTATATAAGACGGCTTACGATCATTACCAAAAAAAGATAGAACGGAACGCCCATACAGCCTTCCCGGTCATCAAAAAGGTTTATGAGGACAATGCTAATAAATTTGAACGCATCGTAGTGCCATTTACAGATGGCATTAAGACATTAAACGTGGTCACCAACCTTAAGGCTGCTTACGAGTCCGATGGCAAGCAATTGGTCACCGACTTTGAAAAGAACATTAGCCTTGCCATCATTGACGATGCCTGGAAAACCCACTTGAGAAAGATGGATGAGTTAAAACAGTCCGTCCAGTTGGCCGTTCATGAACAGAAAGATCCATTGTTGATCTATAAATTCGAGGCGTTCGAATTGTTTAAGGGAATGATCAATAAGGTCAATAAAGAGGTGGTCTCATTTTTGTTCAAAGGGGAACTTCCCACCGCTAACCCAAACGAGATCCATGAGGCCAGAAATGTCCCCAGACCCAAAGAAAATGTACAGACGTCAAAGGCTGAAATCCCAAATAGTGATGAGTTGGCGGCCAGAAACCGCGCCGTCGGCCAAGCACCTGGTCAGCGTCCACAAATTACCGAAACTATTGTACGGGATCAGCCCAAAATTGGCCGTAATGATCGGGTAACGATCAAAAACATCATGTCGGGCGAAAGCAAGACCCTAAAGTACAAACAAGCGGAACCCCTAATAGACAAAGGGGAATGGGTCTTGACCGATATATAATAATACAATAGGGTAAAAACATGTAACCGTCTCATATATTAAAAGTAGCGAAGTTTTACATTCTAACTTTTCATTAAAAACTTACCTTAAATTTATAAAATTCATTTCAACATTAAATAACTATTTTTAATATCCGATGTGGTATGTAGTTTATTCAATATTAATTTTCTCAAAAACCAGGATTTCTAATTAGATCAATAAATATATTATTGGTTCTTAATTTATCAAAAACAGGGTCGACATTTAAGTACCAAGCATATCCAAAATCTCTTTCTTTGTGCGCTTTTTCCAAAAAAAGTAAAGCTTCTTCTGTTTTGCCCCGAGCTGCAAATATCATTGCCAGCGGAATATTTAAGTTTGCCCTACCCGAAGACTGCTTTTTAATCAGCATTTCCCGATATTGGTCACTCATTTTAATATCCCCCATTTTGAAATAGCTATTTGATAAAAAAGCAAGAACGTAGCCATGTTCACCTGCTGTGGCTTTGTTTAAATAAAGTAAGGCATTTTCATATTCCGCGAGATGATAATAAGCCCAACCCAAGTTATAGTTAAAAGCAGAAATATCTAAATATTCAACGGCTTGTTTAAAGGAATAAATGGCCGGTTCGGGTTTATCTTGTAATAACAGAACAATTCCCTCATCGCCATATACAAATACATTTGAAGGATCGATTTTTTTTGAGAGTTTCACTATTTCCGTTGCCCGATCTAAATCTCCAAATGCAATAAAGGTAGAAACCGCTGTGCAGATGCAATAATTGGTCGGAACCTC
>JBBKWR010000122.1:0-4687 GCA_037969055.1 Flavobacteriaceae bacterium
TTGAGACAATAAATATTTTAAAGACGTTCCTATATGAAAAAAATGATTCTCATTGTCGTTGTCCTAGTAATGGCCAACACAGAAATATCCGCTCAAAATACGAACGCATTTCCTGTTCAAGTAAAAGTGGAACATGGGATAATCGAAGGCAATTATGATACCCATACCGGGATCCAGACCTATTTTGGAATTCCATTTGCAAAGCCGCCCGTTGGGGACCTTCGTTGGAAAGCGCCCCAGCCTTTAGAGCATTGGGAAGGCATTAAAGCGACCAAAACATTCGGGCCACGTCCCATGCAAACTTTGGTTTTTGGCGACATGGCCTCCCGTTCCGATGGCGTCAGTGAAGATTGTCTATACCTAAACGTATGGACGCCCGCAGAGCGCAATATCAAGGATCTACCAGTATTGGTTTATTTTTACGGCGGTGGTAATGTAGCTGGAGATGCGTCAGAACCCCGGTACGATGGTGAAAGTATGGCCAAAAAAGGAATGGTAGTTGTGACTACCAATTATCGTTTGAACATCTTTGGGTTTTTGGCACATGCCGAATTGAGTGCCGAAGCGCCTTACAAGGCATCTGGCAACTATGGCCTATTGGATCAAAATGCGGCCTTACAATGGGTGCAAAAGAACATTGCCGCCTTTGGGGGTGATCCAAAAAAAGTAACCATCGCGGGCGAATCAGCCGGTTCAATTGCGGTAAGCGCACAGATGGCCTCCCCATTATCCAAAAATTTAATAGCAGGAGCCATAGGGGAAAGCGGCGCCGCCATTAACCCGACCCTGGCCCCAGTATCTTTGGCGGAAGCAGAAAAGCAGGGAGGGGACTTTCTTACCACTGCCGGCTATGTTCACGTCGCCGACTTTAGAAAATTGAGTACCCAGGAGATTTACGAAATCTATAACGAATCAAAACGTTTCGGATTTCCAATGGTTATTGACGGCTATTTTTTACCCAAATCATTGCCTGAGATCTTTAAGGCAAAACAGCAGGCCCAAGTTCCGTTGCTATTGGGATGGAATTCGGCGGAAATCCCAGGAACGGCCTTTATGCAAGGGCAGCCTTATTCCGAAGAAAATTATGTGGCCAAAGTGAAAGAAACCTATCCTGAAAAATATAACGACGTATTGAAACTTTACCCACACGGATCGCCCAAAGAAATCGAAAAATCAGCCACGGCGCTGGCATCGGATCGTTTTATCGCATACAGTACCTGGAAGTGGTTCGATCTACACCGTAAAAACAGTGAACAACCGGTATACCGCTATTTGTACAGCAAACTTCGCCCACCTTTGGTCGACCAAAACCTGGCCTCTGGTTTGGCCGGGGGAACGGTAGCCAAAGATTCGAATACCCCCAAATTGCCCGTACCAGTTGGGGCGCCCCATGCCTGCGAAATCGAATATTGTATGGGCAACCTGCATTTGGTAGGAGATTATGCATGGACAGCCGATGATTATAAAACGTCTGAAACCATGCAAAACTATTTTGCCAATTTTATTAAAACCGGAAACCCGAATGGGGAAAACCTACCGGAATGGCCCAAAGCCGCTGCCAACAATGCCACCCCACCAGTTATGATCATCAACACCGAAAGTGTTGCAAAAAATGCGGAAAATGAGGCCCGTTACCTTTTCTTGGATAAGGCCTATAAAAACTAGAGTTGTCCACAATTAAAATTAGTATGAAAAAATTAGTTGCATTGCTGGTCTTAGTGATTTCCTTTGGCTCCATTGCCACGGCGCAGCAAACGAGTGAAAAGCCCCGCACCATGGTCACCACCGATGGGGAGATCGACGATGTGGATTCCTTTATACGGATGCTATTGTATTCGAATGAATTTAATTTGGAGGGACTGGTATACAGCAGCTCGATGTGGCATTATAAAGGCGATGGAAAGGGCACTCCTTTCATTTCTGAAATGGAAATGACGCGAAAATTATATGGTGAAAAGACCGACCTGAGATGGCCCGGAACCCATTGGATGGATGGGTTGATAGATGCCTATGGGAAAGTTTACCCCAATTTAATGCTGCATGCTGAAGGATTTCCAACAGCCGATTATTTAAGGGGTTTGATCAAAGTAGGGAATATCGACTTCGAAGGGGAAATGGATAAGGATACCGAAGGCTCGGATTATATCAAAGCAAAATTGTTGGATGAAAATATGATTCCGCTATACCTTCAAGTATGGGGTGGCACCAATACCATTGCAAGGGCCCTGAAATCCATTGAGGAAGAATTTAAGGGCACAGGGCAATGGGATGAGGTCTACAAAAAAGTATGCGAAAAAGCCACCTTATTTACCATCATGGACCAGGATTCGACCTACAAAAACTATATTGAAAAAGTCTGGCCAGACATTAAAGTATACTATAATTCGAACCAATTCTGGAGTTTGGCCTATAACTGGAAAAAGGCCATCCCTGCGGTTTGGCAGGAATACCTTGAGGGTGGGTTTATGGGGGAACATATTATCAATAATCATGGCCCCCTGACCAAAATGTACTACAGCTATGGGGATGGGCAAAAACAAGAGGGCGATGATGAACACATTCACGGTGACCCAACCAAACTTGAAAATATACAATGGGGCAGCTTCCAGCAGTATGACTTTATTTCCGAAGGCGATTCCCCCGCTTTTTTACATTTGGTCAACGTGGGATTGGACAATTTGCAACATCCAGAATATGGTGGGTGGGGAGGCCGATTAATGCGATCAAAAACAAACCCCAAACGTTGGGAAGATGGGGAGGCCGTAGCGGAGCTCAATCCCTTTACAAAACAAATGGACAACGCCTTTCCACAAGCACGATGGATCAAAGCCTTACAGCTCGATTTTGCGGCCCGCGCCGATTGGTGCGTGAAATCGATCAAGGAGGCCAACCACGCCCCAATCGTTACATTGAACCATTTGGATCACCTTCAGGTAAAGCCGAATGAATTGGTTAAGCTCAGTGGAAAGGCAACTGATCCTGATGGCGACTTGCTGTCCTATAGATGGTGGCAATATAAAGAAGTAGGGACGTATAAAGGTGACCTTCTCCTGTCAAATTTCGAATCGGAAAACGCTTCATTAAAAATCCCAGAAGATATCAGGAAAGGGGAGACCATCCATATCGTTTTGGAGGTCACGGATGATAAATTCCCGAATATGACTTACTATCAGCGGGTCGTTTTGACCGGTGAATAAAGGAACAGGCAAGGAAATTTTATGGTTCAGTTTTTAAAAAATCAGATTTTCAATCAAAAATGTATTTAAGTGCCCATTTTAGATCAAATGTTGCGACAATTTAATAAATTGTGATGAAGCCAATTGTCTATTGCAACACTATAATAGGGCGAATTTTATAAACGGATGAACGAAACAGTTCCCTTTTTAAAGATACCTACCATTAAGATCGACATTCGTAAAAAAGTGGACCGGAATGGTATTATATATCTGCATTCCGGCATTCCCCTTAACCCTTATCCTATGAGGGTGACCGAGCGATTGTTGTATTGGGCAGGTCGTAGTCCTAACACTGTTTTTTTAGGACAAAGGGGTGAAAATGGCCAATGGGATACGCTCACCTATGGGGCAACATGGGAAAAAATCCAATCAATTGGTCAATATCTATTAAATAGTGGTGCCAGCACAGAAAGACCTGTTGTTATTGTCTCTGAAAATAGTTTGGAACATGGGTTACTTGCCTTGGCCGCGATGCACGTTGGTATTCCTTATGCCCCATTGACACCTGCATACGCATCACGCTCATCGGATTTTAAAAAATTACGAACCTGTATTGACCAGTTGTCACCTGGGCTTGTCTTTATGCAAGATGGGACAGCCGTTAAAAAGGCCATCCAGACCCTTATCGTTGACATACCGGTTGTGGCGGTTGAGAATGTTGGGTCGGACCAGGTGGATTTTTATCAGCTATTAAATACCGAAGTGACAGCGGAAGTACAAAAAGCATTCCAGGCTATCAAGCCTTCCGCAACCGCAAAAATATTATTTACCTCCGGATCGACAGGAACGCCTGTTGGGGTTATCAATACGCATGACAATTTATGCAGCAATTGGCAGCAGATCACCCAAACTTTTCCATTTATTGAGGATGGAGGACTGACCTTGATCGACTGGTTGCCTTGGAGTCACACGTTTGGTGGGAACCAAAATTTTGGAATAACCATGTATAATGGGGGAAGCTTATATATTGATGGGGGTAAGCCTACCCCACAGGGATTTTCCCTTACCCTCCAAAATTTAAACGAAATTGCCCCAACCGCATATTTCAATGTTCCGAAAGGTTTCGAAATGCTATTAACCCATTTAAAAGAAGATGGGGAATTATGTGCTTTATTTTTTTCCAATTTAAAAATGCTGTTCTATGCTGCGGCAAGCCTGCCCCAACATATTTGGGATGGTTTGGATGGCTTGGCTATGAAGACAATTGGTAAAAAGCTCCTCATTTCATCCGGATACGGCATGACCGAATCAAGTCCGGCAGCCCTATTAAATACCAATATAGGGGCTGTTTCTGGGAATCTGGGTATACCAGTGCCCGGTCTTCAGATAAAGCTGGTCCCGGATGGGGATAAATTGGAGGCACGATTTCGCGGGAAAAACATGACCCCAGGCTATTGGAGAAACAAAGAGGCGACAATCAATGCCTTTGACGACGAAGGCTTTTTTAAAAC
>JBBKWR010000123.1:0-7263 GCA_037969055.1 Flavobacteriaceae bacterium
GGGGCTACTGTAGTCATAAGCATTACAATAACATAGCCGCCAATGATTAAATAATAAATGGGCCAACCTTTTAGAATTCGCAATACACCGATTACAATAGCAAAACCTACTGAAAAAGCAACCGATAACCGTAATCCCATTGCATAATTATCAATCGTGGCCTGCGCATTATCAATTAATCCGGCGTGAGCCGCTATTCTCCCAGCCTCCTTCGCAACAGCTATCAGTGCCGGTTCAGCAATCGTAGTGGAAAAACCAAGAGCAAATGAAAACAACATTAACCAAAAAAGGCTTCCTTTCCTGGCCAAGGCATATGCCATAGCCTCTCCAATGGGGAATAATCCTATTTCTAGACCTTCAATGAACAGCATTAACCCGATTATCACGAAAAAACTACCGAAAACTACCTCCCATATATTGGGAAATGGTTGTTGGATAACCACCAGTTGAAAAAAAACAACCACCAAAATTATGGGAATCAAATCAGTAATTGCGGAACCAAGTTTTTTTAGAACAATCATCAAACTACCTACTTTTAATTTCACTAATACCCATTTCAAATTAGTGAAATAGAGTTATGATGTTACTTTGTTTTTAAAGTTCCATCTTGTTTTGTATTTCTTTTGTTGAAACATCTGCCCAAACCCAAAAAATTGAGCAGATTACAAGCAACAAGATATAATGTATCAAAAATAATTTGACAATATGTTCTTGGCCCATTTCTTGCATTTTTTCGTTTAATTATTAATAAGGACAATATAAAAATAAGGTTTCCCTTTTTAAATCTCTACGTTTTGTTTTAATGTTAATTATAATGTTTTTTACGGCCATAAAAAGTATTAATTCCCCAACCTGTTTGACGTCGGCAAAAATCGAACTCTTCAGGGTTAAATTATAAGAGAGTGTTTAAAATCCATAAGTCTAGCCCGGGGATTTTCAGTCCCCAAGTATCTTTCACAGGTTGTGAAGTAACATTCCTTCTTTATTTTTTTAACCGCTCGTAACAGTCAAATAATTCTACGTACACGTTATCCAGGTAATCATTTAATTTTCTAACTTCAAATTACCTTTCTAAAACTATACATGATCAGTTTAAAGAATCAGTCCAAGTTCATAAAGAACATATTTAACTTTGGATTGATGTTAATTTAAAATGTACAATCGTAAAATTGGGGAGTGCTGGATTCTCCCAATAGATCAAAGGTATCCTGCAATATCATTGAATTTTTTAAAATGTATACTTCTTTTCTAGATGCCTAGATGATAATTTAAAAAGTATAAATAAAGGTGGGTTTAAATGTACTAGTTCAATTAAGTGGAAACGGGTTTGTTTGAACTTTTAGAACGTATCGGCTCGTATGTTTAGTTGCGTGTTTCAAGCACTTAACTTTGCAAGTACAAGCCAAGCTGAAAATCTGAGAGGATTTTCAGAAGTAGGTGTTTCGAAGGAAATAAAGGAATGAAATATAGCGGTGCCAGCGTATTAAAGATCGTAAAAACTGCTGCTGAAAAAGCAAGGATACCAATAACAGTTACCCCCCCATGTATTGAGACATAGTTTTGCTACGCACTTACTGGAATCAGGCACAGACTTAAGACAGATACAGGTACTTTTAGGACATGGTTCTAGCAAAACGACTGAAATATACACTCATGTCGCCACAAATACTTTTGAAAGCATTAAAAATCCTTTAGATTAGTACTCATAAAAAAGAAATAAACGTACCAGGGTACGTTTATACAATTGTTGTAAGTAATTGCACATCAAGAATTGAACGAATTAATAAAAAAAATAAAAGGAAAGATAAATTTAAGCGTAGAAGCTGAAGAATATCTCCTTTCTATTTCAAAAGAAAAAACCTTTCCTAAAGGATCAATATTAATTCGAGAAGGTCAATCTGTAAACAAGATATATTTCGTTACGGAAGGTTGTTTAAGGTCTTACTGCACTGATAAAAATGGAAAAGAGCATACCCTACAATTTGCTATTAAAAATTGGTGGATAAGTGATTATATCGCCATTCACAATAATGAGCACGCAACGCTGACCGTAGAATGTCTCAAAGAATCAAAAGTAATTGAATTTAACGCTAAAGAGCTTAATGGTATACTCTCGAAATTCAGCGAATACGAGCCCTTTCAGAGATATCTTTTAGAGCGCCATGTGGTTAGTTTGCATAAAAGAATTTTAAATCAATTACAATTGACCGCTGCTGAAAGATATGATTTGTTTATAGAGCAATACGAAGATATAGAACAGTACACGCGAAATTATCACATCGCCTCTTATTTGGGTATTACGCAACAAAGCTTAAGCCGTATAAGGGTTGAAAAAGCAAAAAAATAACTTTCTTACCATAGGGTAATTTTTGCGAGAAGCCTCTCCCTTAGTTTTGCATCAAATTAGTATGAACTAATTAATAAACGCGAGATGAGAGCATTACAATTAATAAAATACGGGGAGATTAAAGATAGCTTGGCCTTTAATGAAGTCAATAAACCAAAAATACAGCCAACAGATGTCCTTATCGAAGTGAGGGCTGCTGCCATTAACCCCATAGACAAAAGTATCATTCTGGGCAACCTACAAAGCCTTATCCCAATTCCATTTCCGAGTACTTGCGGTTATGATGTTAGTGGCATTGTAGTGGAAAAAGGTGATGACGTACTTGATTTTGAAATTGGAGACTTGGTATATTCTCGAGTACCTCAAGAACAAATGGGAACAATAGCAGAATATGTTGCAGTAAATACTATTGCAGTATCCAAAAAACCAGGAAGTGTTTCTTTCGAAGAAGCGGCAAGTATTCCATTGGCAGGATTGACTGCTTTACAATCCTTAGAGCAGGCAGGTATGCAAGAAAACGACATAGTTCTTATTCATGCAGGTTCCGGAGGTGTGGGAAGTTTCGCTATTCAGTATGCCAAAGCAAAAGGCGCTTATGTTTACACAACCACAAGTACAGGCAATGTAGCATGGGTTAAAGAACTGGGAGCAGATAGGGTCATTGATTACAAAACAGAGGACTATAAAACCATTGTTAAAGACGCGGATATAGTGTTTGATACTCTTGGGAAAAATTATACTTTGGAAGCTTTCCAAGTTATTAAACAAGGCGGAAAAGTAGTTAGCGTCGTTGGCCCTATGGATGAAGAGAGTGCTAAAGCGTTCGGGATGGTTGACTACAAATTGCCAGAAGAGTTGGCAACCTTAAGCAGAAACAAAAATGCCTCTTATAAGTTCATTTTCATGCACCCGAATGGTTCCCATTTAGGAGAAATTAAAACATTGATCGAAGATGGAAAAATCAAACCAATCATTGATAAAGTTTATCCTTTCAATGAGGGTATTGAAGCATTCACACACCTTGAAACAGGCAGAGCTAAAGGAAAAATCGTAATAAAAATTAATTAAAAATCATTCAGTCTTATTAAATAATAAATCTAAAAATCATGATTAAAAAAATATTGATCGGTTTAGCAATTTTCCTTTTACTCGCTTTTATTGCATTCTATTTCGCATCCAAGCCAACAGCTAATGAAGATGGTGCATACATTCCTTCTCCATTTGCCTTATCACTAGCAACCTCGTCTACTACTGATTATGATAACACCGTTTATGACCATCCACATACGGGTAATAAAAAGGTCTTGATGGTATGTACTGAAGAAAGAAATATGACCATGGCTAATGGTAAGAAATTCTCAACGGGAAATCATCCTGTAGAAATGATGCTTCCTATTATACATTTAAAAAATGCAGGTTTTGATGTAGATATTGTAACTCCAACAGGAAAGTCGGTCAAAATAGAAATGTGGGCCATGCCAGAGGCTGATGAAAATGTAAAAGCTATTTATGCGGAATACAAAAGTAAATTTGAGAACCCAGGAAAACTATCAGACTTCGTTCAAAATTCAATGAATGACAGTACGGACTATATAGCAGTTTTTATTCCAGGAGGTCATGGCGCAATGCTTGGCTTACCTGATAATCAAGATTTGAATAAGTTAATTCATTGGTCGCATGATAAGGGTATGTATATGCTTGCTATCTGTCACGGCCCAGCGGCTTTATTAGCTGCAAGTTTAGATTCGAAAAGAGCATTCCCATATAAAGGTTACAAAATAGCTTCTTTCCCAGATGCTGTTGATGCGCAAGGGCCTTCGATTGGGTATACGCCAGGTGAAATGCCGTGGGTATATGGCGAGCGTTTGAACAAACTAGGCGTTACTTTTGTGAACGAAAAAGCAGATAATACTACCCACGTCGATAGAAAATTAATCACGGGGGCGAGTCCACAAGCTGCAAATAATTTTGGAAAATTAGCGGCAACAGCACTTCTTGAAGCAGTAAAAAACTAATTAACTCTCTAATAGTACATTTAAGTACTAGCCAATAGAATTTAAACTACTCTAACTGCTAGTACTTTTTCCTTCTCTAACAACTTTTCTCTTCTTTCAAACAGAGTGTATGTTCAAGATTAAATACATTCGTAATTCTTTTTTAGTGGGATTGCTATTGATTGGTTTTTCATCTTTTAGTCAAAGTCAAAAAGATAGCGTACAATTTAAACTTGACATAAATCTTTCAGGCCGAAAAATTTCTGGAACTTTTAAGCAATTGGTTGTAGGAGGCGGATTTAATGTAGATGTATTGTACAACAATTGGCATCTTGATTAACTAAGAAATACCTTTAACCTGTCTTACAGATGGGGAGTATCGTATTTCATTTATTATTATTTCTGCTACCGCTAATGTCGGCTTACCGTTTGCAAAACTTAATCCAATAACTTTTATTTCTTTACCAAAAGATCATATAAAATTGATAGTGTAATTTGAACAGGATGAAGTACTGGGAAATTTTACTAAAAGAACAAAGAGAAAGAGGAAAATCAGGACTATCGATTCCTTTTCTAATTGGAAGTCAACGTTATTTGCATTTCAAGGGTTCCAAAGAACAAACTATATCAGAACTCATAGTTGACATCTCTCAAAACACTTCATTTGAGACATGTTTAAGGTATTGTATGGGTACGCAGACATTGATACTTGAAATAAGGAAAACAAAAAATGCAGTGTATTTCCCGAAATATTATGCTGTAGAACAACTAAACCTCTCAGTAGCAGTATCCTTTGATAATTTAGGAGATTCAGTAGAAAAAATAACAAAGGAACTCGAAAGCCGGTTTCAAGAACCAATTGACAAAGAACTTTTTTCAGCCGAACCAAATGCTGATGGAAGAACAGTAGTATGGAAAGAATATACAGTGGATAAAGACATTCCTTTTATTAAAAACTCCTTTGACAAATTAAAAAATAATAGATAACGAAGTTCAAAAAAGGATAAAATATGGATTTATGGAAAGCAGTTTGCGATAGAAGCTCCGGAAAAGTATTGAGAGGAATGAATATTGAAGTTATTACAGGTGGACCAGAACCAACTTCAAACGACATCTTAGTTTCGGTAAATAAAAAGTACGATTTAAACCTTAACAGTTTATCCATTTCCAGAGAGAATTGGTCAATGGAAAAGCTCTCATAAGTTCAATTAAACGATGAAAATAACATATATAAATTGGGAAGTTTTAGCGATATTTCTTTTTGTAGTTATGGTTTTACAAGGTTGTGATAAAACGGATGATTGCACAAGGATAGATAGGATAGGAGGAGGCCTTCTTCCCGAACAAGATATTGAAGTTCCCTGTGATTTTCCCGAACCTTTGCCATTAGGAGGTCTTAGATAGGGTTTAGTTTTCCATTATGTACTAAGTTAGGACACTATGTCGTAATTCTAGAAGTTTAAAACTACCATGAGAAAGGACACTATGTCGACGATTCGAAATAAAATTAAAAGTTCAAATAAAGGATGGGAAAAGATAATGAATCAAGCGAAGCTTTTGAAATCAAAGAAGCGCTAAAGGAAAGCCGAGAAGATAGCAAGGTTGGTAATATTAGGAGTCACGAAGACGTTATGGGCGAGGTGCGTAAAAAACTACGTGCATGAAGTTACTTTGAAGAATTAGGGATGCTTTTAAAAATAAAAAGTCTAAATAAACGATTAATTTATTTCTAAATCCGTTCAGTCACAAAAGCACTTAAATCTCAACATTTCGACAGGTTCTTTTGATACCCTTTTTTTATGCACAAATTAATATACAAAGGCAAAAACTGCGTGCAATCTGCGTGCAAAGCTAAAATAAAAAAGCTTCCAATTTCTTGGAAGCCCTGTCATACTTGGTGGAGAATACCGGAGTCGAACCGGTGACCTCTTGCCTGCCAGGCAAGCGCTCTAGCCAGCTGAGCTAATCCCCCAAAAAATCAGACCCCAAAGGAAATACTTTTTAGCAAAGTATCAAAGGACTGATCAATCTTTCTTGACACTCAGGACCAATACAGGGATCGGCGCGTAGAAATCAGATTTAAGAACGGTACTGCTTTCCCAAAGTTTGTTGAAAAATCCCCGTTTTCTGCGGAAAACGCATAGCAGATCGGGATGTTTTGTCCTAAAATGCTCCAGTACCCCTAAATAAGTGGTCGGGTTTTCGGTAATGGTCAGATCCGAACTTAAGGCCGTTAGAGCGGGATTAATCTCCCCGTCCTCTTCGGTAAATTTTTTTGTTTTTACCAATAATAAATTCACTTTGGCCCCAAACTTTTCCTTGATCGCGATCAATGGATCTAAGATGTGTTCTTTTTTCAAAATCCCGGACCTAAAGGCGCACAATATATTCTTCAAAGGGGCAAGCGTAGTGCCCTTTGGGACGATCAGCGTAGGAATATCGGTTCTTTTAATGATCCTGCCCGAGGTATACCCCAAATAAAATTCTTCCTGAATATCATTGCTTCGCGGCGACATGATAATGAGATCAATGCCCAGCTCCTCATCTATATCCTTCAAACCATCCGTAATTTCTCCATTATAGGTGGCTATTTTGATCTTGACATTTTTTGAATCAATCTTATTGATAATTTCGCGCATGTGTTCTTTGCTGCTTTTTGCAACCTTTTCGGTGATGTTGGCCAAGCTCCCCGCTTTGGAACTAACATTGAAGACCTCCATCACATAAATGGTTGAGGAAAATTCCAAAGCGAAGTCGACCGCATATTGTAAGGTCCAGTGCGAATCCGGATTGGTGCCAATAGGAACAAGGATGTTTTTCATTTGATTAGGTTATCAGGATTATTGAACGATCATAGCAATAGGACTCAAGGCAAAACATTTCTCCGTGTTGGGGGTATCACAATTTGTGTCCCCGAATTCA
>JBBKWR010000124.1:0-6479 GCA_037969055.1 Flavobacteriaceae bacterium
ATCGCCAAAAAATTTATGCATAGCCCTAAGGAAATTACCGTGGGCAACAAAAATTCTGGTGCGGTAACCGTACAACATGAATATTATGTGGTAGGCGGACGTGACAGGTACCCAGCCCTTAAAAGATTGGCCGATGCAAATCCGGACATTTTCTCAGTGGTGTTCTGTAGAACGAAGCGGGATACCCAAAAAGTGGCCGAAAACCTAATTGAGGACGGTTATAATGCCGGTGCCCTCCACGGCGATTTAAGTCAGAACCAACGCGATTTGGTCATGAACTCCTTCCGTAAAAAGCAGATACAGCT
Organism: Flavobacteriaceae bacterium; assembly: GCA_037969055.1. Taxonomy (GTDB): domain Bacteria; phylum Bacteroidota; class Bacteroidia; order Flavobacteriales; family Flavobacteriaceae; genus Pelagihabitans. Next base: position 306 of record JBBKWR010000124.1, read on the forward strand.
CTTGGTAGCGACTGACGTGGCGGCACGTGGCATCGATGTGGATGATATTACCCACGTAATCAACTATCAACTCCCTGATGAGATCGAAACGTATACCCATAGGAGTGGGCGTACCGGTAGGGCTGGCAAATCTGGAATTTCAATGGTCATCATTACCCGCAGTGAAATGCGGAAAATACAGGCCATGGAGAAAAAAGTGCAGCAAAAGTTTATCGCCAAGCAAATTCCAACGGGACCTGAAATCTGTGAAATACAGTTGTACCATTTGGCCAATAAAATTAAAGATACCAAAATCGACAAGCAAGTCGTAAGCTATCTTCCAGCGGTCAATGATGTTTTGCACGGAATAGACCGTGAAGAGTTGATCAAGAAAATATTTTCAGTAGAGTTTGCCCGATTTTCGAATTACTACAATAAGACAAAAGACCTTAATGCCCCTGAAGATAGGGATAGGAGCCCTCAAAAACGTGATAATGACGATCGGGAGAGCCCTTCTGCAACTGGTTCCGTGCGCTATTTCATCAATGTTGGGGAAAAAGATGGTTATGATTGGATGTCTTTAAAGGATTTTATCCGCGACACAGCATCCCTCGGCAAAGAGGACATCTTTAAAGTGGATGTCAAAGACAGTTTTTCTTTCTTTAATTCTGAGTCGGAGGTAACAGAACAAATATTAAACACTTTTACCGAATTCAAAGTAGATGGCCGATTCGTAAACGTGGAAGTATCTAAAAGTCCAGGTGGTGGCGGCGGAGGAAAGCGCTATGGCGGTGGAAAAGATAAGGGCCGCAGAAAGGATAAAGACAAAAATCGCGGTGGACGGAAAGATCGGGGATTCGCCAAAAGCGGGTCTAATAGTTCGGGTAAAAGAAGGAGCACGCGACGCTCTGATTTCTTTTAAATTTCGAATGATAAGACATTGTTAATTCTTAATTAAAAAATACGCTCCGGCGTATTTTTTGGTTATGTTTGGTACTTTTATGCCGTATAATTTTAGCATGATAAAATACTTTAGTTGGGTTTTTCTATTTATTTCGTTCAGCATCTTTTGTCAAGAATCGGAAGAAAAAAATGAAACCAAAGAAATCAAGGCCATTGTTGTCAATGCACAGACTGATGAGCCAATGGAAAGTGTGCATGTTATCAACCTAAATGAGGTAGTGGGTACCATCACCAATGAAGAGGGGCATTTCTCTATAAGTGCGGCCGTCAACGATACCTTGTATTTATCATATTTAGGATTTAAAACCCAAAAAATAAGGATCACCAATGATATGTTCAAATTTAAGAACACTAAAATTGCCCTGACCGAACTAGCCTATGCCTTGGAAGAAGTGATCGTCACCCCCTATCAACTTACTGGGTATCTGGAGATAGACGTAAAAAACCTACCGGTCAACAATGCCTATCAATACAGTATTTCAGGACTTTCTGTTGGTTATGAGGCTGGTAATAAAAACCCAAGTGCCGTCACCAAGGTACTTGGTGCGATTCTTAATCCAGCGGATCTTTTGAGAAATTTGTTCGGCAAGAAACCCAATCAAATGAAGAAGTTGCGAAAAATGAAGGAAGATGACGAAATCCGGAATCTTTTGGCAGGGAAGTTCGATAGGGAAGTCCTCACCGAGCTACTTCAAATAGAAAAACTTGATATTGAGGATATCCTCAACAATTGTAACTATTCCAGGTCCTTTATTACCACAGCCAACGACCTTCAAATTTTAGATGCAATTAGCAGTTGTTATGAAGAGTACAAGGTACTCAACCGGAAAAAATAAATTTTATATTTCCCCTATCATTTTATAGCTTTAGCCGAAATACTGGAAGGCCCCGATGGTGCTTTCTCCCCATTTTTTAATAATATCATATCCATGACCAAGATCTTCACAGCCCTTACCTTGTTATTAATAATGTTCGCATGTAAGGAAGAAAAACAAGAAATAACCAAACCTCCTTTGGCCGCTTCGGTAAAAATTGCAAAAGTATCCGATAAGAAAGTTCCTTTTGTTTGGGAAGGGGCAAACATCTATTTTTTGATGACCGATCGATTTAATAATGGGGATCCCACAAATGATCTTAATTTCGATCGTACCGACTCGACCGGCATTTTACGGGGATTTCTCGGAGGGGATATCGCCGGTATCACCGAAAAAATAAATGATGGTTATTTTACAGACCTTGGGGTGAACGCCATCTGGTTTACGCCAGTGGTAGAACAGATTCATGGTGATACCGATGAAAGTACTGGAAACACCTACGGGTATCACGGTTATTGGGCAAAAGATTGGACCGCTTTAGATCCCAATTTCGGTACTAAAAAAGACTTGGAAACTTTAGTAAAGACGGCCCATGGCCATGGGATAAGGATATTGTTGGACGTGGTACTCAACCATACCGGTCCTGTTACCCCGGTAGATCCGGTATGGCCCGAAGAATGGGTCCGAACAGCACCCGTTTGCCAATTCACCAATTACGAAAACAATACTTCTTGCGTTCTAGTGAACAATCTGCCCGACATACTTTCTGAATCTGACGTGGCCGTGGAATTGCCCGATCCCTTATTGGCCAAATGGAAAGAGGAGGGTCGATTGAGCAATGAACTCGACGAACTACAATTGTTTTTCGAGAGGACAGGTTATCCAAGAGCGCCACGTTTCTATATTATCAAATGGTTGGCCGATTATGTAAACGATCTTGGCATTGATGGTTTTCGGGTCGATACCGTCAAGCACGTTGATGAAAAGGCCTGGGCCGAACTGCATAAAGAAGCTTCACATGCCTTCGAAACTTGGAAGAAAAGAAATCCGGATGAAGTACTTGATACCAATCCATTTTTTATGGTTGGCGAGGTTTACGGGTACGGAATATCCGGGGGTCGGGAATATGATTTTGGAGATAAAAAAGTGGATTATTTTTCACATGGCTTTACAAGTTTGATCAATTTTGAGTTAAAAACCGATGCCAAAAAGCCCTATGACGAAATTTTTCATAAGTACAACAACTTGCTCCAGACCAAACTAAAGGATAAAAGCGTGTTGAATTATCTCAGCTCCCACGATGACCCGGATCCCTTTGACAAAGAGCGTAAAAATTCAATAAAATCAGCCAATGTACTCTTGCTCACGCCAGGTGCCTCTCAAATTTATTATGGAGATGAAACGGCCAGAAGCCTTGTTGTCGAGGGCACACAAGGGGATGCCACTTTGCGTTCCTTTATGAACTGGGAAGAATTGGACAGTTTGCCCCAGACCAAAATCATCAATGAACATTGGAATATATTAGGCCGCTTCAGACATGATCACCCCGCCATCGGTGCCGGGAAACACCAACGCTTGGCCAAAAGTCCTTACGTTTTTGGTAGAACCTTTATAAAAGGGGATTATAAGGATAAGGTAGTGGTCGGACTCGAATTACCAAAAGGGAAGAAATCGTTATGGGTAAAAGGGTTTTTTGGCGATGGTACCAAATTGTACGACACCTATTCCGATACCGAAGTGGAGGTCAAAAATGGTAAGGTATTACTGGACAACGATTTTGATATCGCTTTGTTGGAAGTAGCATTATAGACTGTTTTTTAATAATGATCAATGAGAAATCTCAATTGGTATACTAAAAAATAGTTTTCCCCAGTTCTATTTTATATTGAACTTTGTCTTTCACTTATTATAGGCTTTACACCGCACATTCCTAGATTTCTTAATTGTTATGAAGATAAAAAGAAGAAACTTTATCATCAAGTTATTTTTAGGTGCTTTTGGGTTGATATTTTTAGATGCCTTTTGGTTTGAGAAATATATTGTCCAATGGAATCAATTTAAACTTAACGATAAGGATGGTGATTATATCAAACTCGTTCAATTAAGTGATCTCCATTTACATTCAATAAAATCCCATCATAAAACAATAGCCCAACGGATTAACTTAGAAAACCCGGATGCAGTATTAATAACCGGTGATTCCATAACAAGGACAAAGTATATGCCGCTCTTGAATTCCTTTTTAGGCCTAATCGATCCGAGTATCTTAAAAATAGCAATTTTGGGAAACAAAGAATATTCCGGCAATGTAAACCTTGATCTGTTAAAAAAAACCTATAATGACCACAATGGCATTTTGTTGATTAACGAGTCATATGTACTTCAAAAATATGATCGGAAAATTAATGTTTTAGGTATTGACGAGTTTACACGTGGGATTCCGGACCTGGCCAAATCAGCAAACGCGATAGATACATCTTTAGATACAATATTCCTAAATCATTGCCCAGTATACAAAGAAGAGATAGATCGCTTCAGTTTGGAACTAAAAATTAAGCGACCTATTATCATGGCGGGTCATACGCATGGTGGCCAAATCACTTTTTTCGGGATTGCTTTCTTTAAACCATATGGCTGTGGAAAATATTTAAAAGGTTGGTATGAAGATGAAGCGTCAAGAATGTATGTCTCCAGGGGTATCGGCACTACCGCCATACCTGTTCGCTTAGGTGCAAGGGCAGAAGCTACTGTATTTTATATATGAACTAATGCTGGGAATGAAGTGCGATTCGATTCCCCTCGGAATCGTGCATTAGGGCCATATACCCATGCCCACCACCTATTTCTTTCTTGGGTTGTAAAATCTTGCCGCCGGCCGCTATCACCCTTCCTAGTTCTGTAGAGAGATCGGCGCATGAAAAATACAATAGTGCACCCGCTTTATCGCTGGGCACATACATTTCGTGCTGGACCAAGGATCCAGAAGCTCCCTTTTTGTCAGGCGCCATTGGGAACCATCCCATTTTTATTCCTCCCAAATCGTGTATTGAAATGGAAATATCAAAAACAGCCTCATAAAATTTTTTTGCCCTTTGTATATCTGTTACAGGAATTTCGAACCAACCAACCATATTGTGTTCCATAATTTTAAGTTTTGAAATAGCTAAAAATTATTGTTAAGAAGGTTTTAATTTTCCAAAACTGATTTTAAACTTTGCATACCTTCCTCAAAATCTTTTCCTACCATTTTATTCATGCTGTTAAACAACATAAAAATACTCATCGGAAATTTGCTTTTCCCTGAGAAGCCCCACACAACCTTGGTTTTCCCATCTCCGATATCATGGGTTTCCAAATAGCAATCAGAAGTAGATTTAAAAGGTTTTAAAAAACGTAATTCCGATTCTATTCTTTCCCCTTCAAAAATCTTTTTTATTTCCTGTTCTCCTTCCCCCACTGCTTTATTCCCTTCCCAATGGCTTATGCAACCTACCTGTCCATCGGTGCCGGTAAACTTTATTTTCATATTGGGGTCTTTTTTGGCCCAAGGTGACCAATCATCCATTTTTTTCAAAGATCTTAGATAGCTAAATACCTCTGATTTCGGCTTGGAAATTTCAATTGTTCTGGATACGTCATAGCTTTTTGGGGCAATAAGCGCCAATAATATGATCAACCCAACTATCCCCACAAGAATATAGAGCAGTGTAATCATTTGCTTTTCAAATTGTTAGTTATACTTAAATATAATAAAATAATCTCAAAGCCGGTCGTGATATCGTCTCATTATGTCCTCGATGCTCTTAACCGATTTTTGGGTCCAATCTAGTTGTTTTTCTAATTTTTCAGCATCTGTGAGCTGCCAATAAAGGTCCGACTCCCTTAACCTATTGGTCAGGTGTTGTAATATGATGGCAGCGGAAACGGAAATATTGAGGCTTTCCGTGAACCCTGCCATCGGTATTTTAAGGAAACCATCGGCTTGGTCGATCACAGTTTTGCTCAATCCGTCTTTTTCTGTCCCGAAGAATAAAGCGGACTTTTGATCGAGTTTAAATTCATTTAAAAAACAAGAATTATGATGCGGGCTTGTTGCGATAATACGATATCCTTGTGTTCTTAAGGTCATTATACAATCATTGGCATTTTGATGGCGATGGACATCTACCCATTGCTGGGCGCCCATCGCAATATTCTTATCCAGACGTTTGCCAAACCGATCTTCGATAAGATGGGCTTCCTGTATGCCGAAAACCTCGCATGATCGCACCACCGCGCTGGTATTGTGCATCTGGAAAACATCTTCAACGGCAACCGTTAAATATTTAGTGCGTTGTTCCAATACTTGGATAAATCGCTGTTTGCGCTCAGGAGTTATAAATCCTTCCAAATATTTTAAAAGATCATGGTCTATCAT
>JBBKWR010000125.1:0-5065 GCA_037969055.1 Flavobacteriaceae bacterium
TGGTTCTCGGAGGTACTATGAAAAAGGCTGCTACCCAAGGTTCCCTTGGTGGCAAGAATGCCGACGGTTTTGGATTTTGACTGAAGTGCTGCAGGCTTTATGGCGGGCTCTATCCCAATAAAAGGCAATGCATATTTTTGCCTCAGATGACCGATGGCGTTTGTGGTTGCGGTATTACAGGCGACCACTATTATTTTACAATTCCTATTTAAAAGTAACTCAGTGTTCTTGACACAAAGTTGAATAATTTCTTCGGCGGATTTCTCCCCGTACGGTGCGTTTTTGCTGTCCGCAATATATAGGGTATGCTCTGAAGGAAGAAGATGATGTATTTCCCTCCAGATAGAGGTACCCCCCACGCCCGAATCAAAAATACCAATTGGATGGCGGTTCATAGTTTTTCTTTTATTCCAAAACGGTAACTATAGGGTGACCCGTAGTTCCGTTGGGGAAGGCAATGCCCAGTAAGCTTGCCAAGGTTGGCGCAATATCCGAAATCTCTGTACGGGCTATTGTGCTGCCTTTCTTAATCCCAGTCCCATAAAATAAAAGGGGTACGTGCGTATCGTAAATCTGTGGCGAACCATGTGTTGATCCTTTGCCCGGGTAAGTAACAAAACCTGGGGAAAGAACGATCAGTATATCTCCCGATCGCTTCTGGTTGTAACCGTTCTGAAGGATATAGGGGATGCCTTCCGTATAATTGTTCTGCCACATTTGATTGGCCGTATATACCTGGTCGATTCCGATATATCGAAGGAGTTCATTAGCGATGGACTCTTGGACTTCCTTTAACGATAACTCTAAATTTTTGATGACGGTATGGTCAAGAAAGTACTGATTGTTCGAGAAGTTCTTGATAATCCCATTGGCACCATAAGTAAATTGCAGAAATTCTCGGAGATCGTTATTTGCACTTGACCAATCTATATATCCAGCAGGAATTTTTTGATCTTTAAGATAGGCAGGTACATCTACCGCACCGTGGTCTGCGGTAAGAAAGACGGTGTATTCGCCCTCACCTACTTGTTTGTCCAATGCTTTCAGCAGACGTTCCAAATCTTGATCCAATCTCATGTAGGTGTCCTGAATTTCTTTTGAATTTACGCCATATTTATGACCAACATAATCGGTACTGGAATAACTAATGGCTAGAAAGTCGGTATTGCTGTCCTCCCCCAACCGTTCTCCCTCAAGCGCGGCAAGTGCAAAATCGGTGGTGAGACTATTTCCATATGGCGAACCCTTTACCACTTCAAATTGCCCATTAGTATCCCATAATTTGGGTAGGTCGTGGGGAAAAGTTGGAGTTACCTCGCCAATAAAAAGTCCCTCATAAGCGTTGTTGTCCAGCCCACTTTGCACATATCGGGATAGGTCTTTGAAAGAGGTCCAAGGTTTTTTGTATTTCAGTGCTGCATCAGATTTGTTAAAATCATCCACCCATTTGGGCATTGTAGGCAGGTAATATGAGCTGGTGATCCATCTACCTTCCTCCAACCCCACGAACCAATAGGCTGCATTGGCAGTATGGCCTCCCGGCAAAACCGCACCCCTATCTTTTAGGGCTATGGCAATAGTTTTGCCTTTCATTTGGGTATGAAGCCGAAGTTCGTCGGTAATGGTTCCCACAGTTAAACGATGGGGCGACATTTTTCCGGCTATCGAAGCCGTACCGACAGATTGGTAACTACTGTCGGAAACACAGTACACATTTACGCCAGTTTCCTTTTCATACCAATCATTGCCAATGATACCGTGTATCGATGGGGTAGTACCAGAATATATTGAAGCATGGCCAGGACCCGTTGTGGTCGGGGCATAGTTAAAGTGATTGTTCTTACAATTAAAACCTTCGTTCACAAGACGTTTAAAGCCCCCGTCGCCATAATGGTCCCAAAAACGGGTGAGATAATCATATCTCATTTGGTCCACAACGATTCCAACGACCAGCTTCGGGGACGACCAATTCGTACTGGACGTAATTTGATCAGCTTGATCTTTGGAATTTTTTTGGCCGAAGGACGGTGAAGTTATTAAAACGACAAATAATGTGGTGTAAAAAAGCGCAAGTGTATTCTTTTGCATACTGAATTTATTGAAGGTGTAAAAGTAAATAAATTCAACCTTAAAATTTTAATTGAAGGTTAAATGATATCCTTTATTGTTATTTTTACCGCAAGAAGCCTATTTTTAATTCATGAACCACTTATCACAGATCGGTAGCTATTTCCTCATGTTACGCGAAATTGTCAAAAAGCCAACCAAATGGCGGATGATGAAAAATCTGATTCTTAAGGAAATTGACGAGCTGATTTACGGTTCTTTGGGCATCATTATTTTTATTTCGTTCTTCATAGGGGCGGTTGTAGCCATCCAGACAGCACTAAACCTAACCAATCCGTTGATTCCACGAAATCTTATCGGGTTTGCCACACGACAATCCGTTATCTTGGAATTCGCGCCTACTTTTGTTTCGATCATCATGGCCGGTAAGGTGGGTTCATACATCACCTCGAGTATAGGAACCATGAGGGTAACTGAACAAATCGACGCTTTGGAAGTCATGGGGGTGAACTCACTCAATTACCTCGTATTTCCTAAAATCATAGCGATGATGTTCTACCCCTTTGCCATTGCGATCTCTATGTATGTAGGTATTTTCGGGGGATGGCTAGCCGGGGTCTTTGGCGGCTTTCTGACCAGCGCAGATTTTGTCTCGGGGCTCACCTTGGATTTCATTCCCTTTCATATTGCTTATGCCTTCATCAAAACTTTGATCTTTGCTTTTGTCATAGCAACGGTCCCCTCTTTTCACGGTTATTATATGCAGGGCGGGGCATTGGAAGTAGGGAAGGCCAGTACTACCGCATTTGTTTGGACAAGTGTGGTTATCATCATCCTTAATTACATATTAACACAATTATTACTGGGCTAATGATCGAGGTTAACAATATACATAAATCATTCGGCGACACTCTTGTGTTAAAAGGCATTTCCGCCACTTTTGAGACTGGGAAGACCAATCTGATCATCGGGCAAAGTGGTTCAGGAAAAACGGTGTTTCTAAAAAGCTTATTGGGATTATTCACGCCTGAGGAAGGTGATATTATTTATGACGGGAAAAAATATTCCGAGCTTTCAGGTGATGAGCGGCGTGACCTGAGACAGGAAATGGGGATGGTATTTCAGGGCAGTGCACTGTTTGATAGCATGACCGTGGAAGGTAATGTTCGCTTTCCATTGGAAATGTTTACCAAACAGTCCAAATCAGAGATGCAAGATAGGGTCGATAAAGTTTTAAAGAGGGTGAACCTGCTCGATGCCAATGACAAATTCCCATCCGAAATTTCTGGGGGAATGCAAAAAAGGGTGGCCATTGCGCGAGCGATCGTAATGAACCCCAAGTATCTCTTCTGTGATGAGCCTAATTCCGGGCTCGACCCGAAGACGGCCATCTTGATCGACAACCTTGTCCATGAAATAACACAGGAATATGATATTACTACAGTGATCAATACGCACGACATGAATTCTGTCATGGAGATCGGGGAGAAAATTATTTTCCTTAAAGACGGCATTAAAGAGTGGGAAGGGGACAAAACGGAGATATTCAAAACCGACAATGAAGCGGTCACGAATTTTGTGTATTCCTCCGAACTCTTCAAAAAGGTACGTCAAATGTATATAGAGGAACGTAACTAATTGGAGGAAGGGGATAATTGAACCGTACTATCCCTCAATCTGACTTTGAGCCACTTCTGCAATCTCCCACTTTCAATTTCGATTTGGTTTTTATGTATGCCCTCCTTCCACTTTACATTAAAAATGGTTAAGGTATCCAGCTTGCTAAAGTCGGATATTACTTCGTTCGCATAACCTATGGAAACCAAGTTGGGATAGTTAGCCTTTGCTTCCATACTGATATCCTGAAAAGGAATCTGCCTGTCGGTGATCTTTTTTAATCGAACCAACTCTCCTTGCAACAAATTGATTTGTTCGTCCTTGCCCAGCAGTTGCCCTTTTTGGGTCTCATATAGTTCATTTATATATTTAAATTGATCCAAATCCTCATTTTCCGATCCTTGGTCAATTTTGAGGTCACATTCCGCAAGTTTGGGGTAGGCCTTCTTTTTCAGGTTCCAACTCGAGATTACATTATCGGGTATGGTCTTTCCCATAAATACCAATTCTATATAGGGGTTATCGCCATCGTTGTAATTCACATCGGTAAAATCATCAAGAAACCTTCCCCCTATCGGTAATTGGTAGGAAGCAATTTCGTTTTTGATAAAGTCATTGGCCTGTTTCTTAAAACGTGATTCTTGAAACACATTATAAAAGGTGATAGATGCAGGAATCATCACGGCCAACGCCACCAAAGAAACGACCCTTGATACACGTCGCCTAAACCTTGAATCGGCATAACGCACCATAGGAAAACGCAGGAGTTTAATGATCATAAAAGTAGCCAGCGCGATAAATATTGTGTTGATAATGAATAAGTATAAGGCACCCCAAGCATATTGTAAATTACCGATTGCCAATCCGAAGCCTACAGTACATAAAGGTGGGATCAAGGCGGTTGCAATGGCGACACCGAAGATAACACTGGCTATGGTACCTTTTTTTGTGCGGGCGATGACCAAGGCCAATCCCCCAAAAAAGGCGATCAGCACATCCCTAATATCGGGGGCGGTCCTAGCCAATAGTTCCGAAGATTCGTCACGAAGGGGAAATAGGGCAAAAAATAAATAGGCCGTTAAAACGCTCAAGATGACCATCACGGAAAAATTATTTACGGATCGCCTCATCATATCCAAATCATTGATCGCGAGTGCCATTCCCATTCCGAGTATTGGGCCCATTAAGGGCGAAATCAACATCGCTCCGATAACGACAGCGGTAGCATTCGCATTGAGCCCAATAGACGCTATAAAAATAGAACATATCAAGATCCAGGAAGTATGGCCCTTGAAGGGAATATCGGCTATAATGGCCTTTTTGGTGGCCTCTTGATCTGTATTGCCCCTTATATCCAATAACTCGGACAAGAACTTTGTGG
>JBBKWR010000126.1:0-9829 GCA_037969055.1 Flavobacteriaceae bacterium
CACTAAAAATGAACCTATATCACCTAAAAATAAGTGAAAAATATCAAATAAAACCACCTGCAAGGAAGTCCATGGAAACAGCGCCCCATTGTCAAGCGTTTTTGGCCCTGTCAACGCCACTTTTAAGCCACCTAAATAAGGGGCATTATACATTTTAGCCTCCGAGGCTCGAAGATTGGCCTTTAGGCCTGCACATAAGGCAAAAAATTTACCGAAACTATAGCAGGAGCCCGCGAAATATTTTGGCTAAATTTGAAATCAACTACCTCCTTGATCGGAGGAACTAAAAAGCTTTACGCATCAACCAAACCAATAGACCATGTCACTCCCGCTACTCGCTTTTATGGCTTTTGTGCCCATTCTATCCGCAGGTGTACTGCTTGTGGGGCTTCGGATCCCAGCAAAAAAAGCCATGCCCATTTCCTTTGCCATCACCGTGATCATAGCATTTGCGGTATGGGATATTCCGGGTGATTACCTTGTGGCGTCCAGCATTCAGGGCCTGTTTATTACTGCTGATATACTATATATTATTTTTGGGGCCATCGTCCTGTTGAACCTATTGAAGTATTCCCGGGCGATCCAGGTCATTAGGGATGGTTTTACCAATATTACAGGGGATCGTAGAATACAGGTAATCATCATTGCATGGTTATTTGGTTCCTTTATAGAGGGAGCCGCCGGTTTTGGAACCCCAGCGGCGGTCGTTGCCCCTTTGTTGGTGGGTTTGGGATTTCCAACATTTTGCGCGGTCATGCTCGGTATGATGGTGCAAAGCACGGCGGTGACCTTTGGGGCGGTGGGTACGCCTATTCTGGTAGGGGTAAGTGGCGGCTTACAAAGTCCTGAACTTAGTGCTGAATTGGCCAGAGCTGGCATTGAATTTTCGGACTATATTCAACTGGTAACCTCCAATGCCGCCCTGCTGCATGCCCTTACCGGGACATTAATGCCCACCCTTATGGTGTGTATGATGACCCGCTTTTTTGGCAAGAACAAATCTTGGAAAGAGGGCTTGCAGGTGCTGCCGTTCACTATTTTTGGGGGACTCGCATTTACCATTCCCTATTTCCTTACCGGTACTTTTTTAGGTCCTGAATTCCCTTCTTTGCTGGGGTCTTTAGTGGGAATTCCAATTGTAGTTTTTGCGGCCAAACGCGGGTTTTTAATGCCAAAGAAAACGTGGGATTTTGATGCCGAAAAAAAATGGCCGATAAGCTGGGCCGGTACCTTGAACGTAAAACTGGAAAAACAAGATGATGACAACAAAATGTCTTTGGCAAAAGCATGGGCACCCTACCTGATGTTGGCAGGTTTCCTGGTGTTGACCAGGCTTAGCCAACTACCCATAAAAGGATGGCTGACGGGCATTAGCGTACATTGGACCGATATATTGGGCACCTCCATTTCGGCCACCAGCAGTCCCTTGTACCTACCAGGAACTATCTTGCTATTGGTAGGGCTGATTACCATTAAATTGCACAAAATGAAACTCCCGGATGTCAAGGTCGCTTTTTCCGAGAGTGCCAAGATGCTCCTAGGCGCCGGCTTTGTCCTGATATTTACGGTCCCCATGGTGCGTATTTATATCAATTCTGGCGTTAACCCCAGTGATTTGCCCGGGATGCCCATTGCCATGGCGGAATGGGTGGCCGGCAACGTAGGAGCTGTCTACCCGATGTTTGCTCCTGCTATTGGTGCCCTTGGTGCTTTTATTGCGGGCAGTAATACGGTCAGTAATCTGATGTTCGGATTGTTCCAATTTGGGGTGGCCACTAATTTGGCCATGCCTACCTATTTGATCGTAGCATTACAAGCGGTTGGGGCGGCCGCGGGAAATATGATCGCCATCCATAACATTGTGGCCGCTTCCGCCACCGTTGGATTTCTTGGGAATGAAGGCATGGTACTGCGAAAAACGATCTTACCGACCCTCTATTATTTGGTGGTGGTAGGAATTCTGGGGATGATACTTCTTTCCTAGTCCATAAGACTTATGGTAGCAATGACGAAGTTGATTTTCCCTATTTATAGCAGCTGTTTTAAGGCGGCCAATAGCATATTTACATGGTTGGCATCGGAGCTTCCCCCCATAAGTCCAATTCTCCATATTTTACCGGCAAATGGCCCTAAACCACCACCGATCTCAATATTATATTCTTCCAACAAACGTTTTCTAACGCCTGCCTCATCCACACCTGCCGGGATTTTAACCGCATTGAGCATGGGCAATCGGTATTGTTTCTCTACCAAAAAATCAAAACCCATACTTTCCAGACCATCCCTTAGCAATTCATGGTTTCTTTGATGGCGGGCAAATCTGTTCTCCAGGCCTTCTTCCAAAACGAGGCGAAGGGCTTCCCGCATGGCGTACATGGCCGAAATGGGGGCCGTATGGTGATAGGCCCGTTTGGCACCCGACCAATAGTTTTTGACCATGCCAAGATCTAAGAACCAACTTTGCACCTTGGTCTTTCTGTTATCCAGCACATCAACTGCAGCCTGACTAAAGCTAACCGGGGAAAGTCCCGGAGGAGCGCTCAAGCATTTTTGACTTCCCGTATATAGGGCGTCAATGCCCCAGGCATCCACTTTTAAGTCTACCCCACAGTAGGACGTTACGGCGTCTACCACGAATAGGGCGCCCGCCGCTTTGGTCAGTTTGGAAATTTCCTCCAAGGGTTGCAGCACGCCTGTGGAAGTCTCGGCATGAACAATGGCCAGCAGTTTAGGGTTACAACGCTCCAAAGCCGTCTTAACGTCTTCCGGATTTATGGAGGTCCCCCAAGCAGCCTCCACCTTGATCACCTTTGCCCCACAACGTTCTGCGATGTCAACCAACCGACCCCCAAAAACGCCGTGTATACAAATTACCGCTTCGTCCCCGGGCTCCAATAAATTCACCAAACAGGTTTCCATTCCGGCGCTACCTGGTGCGGAGACAACGAAGGTCAAGGGATTTTGCGTTTGCAATGTTTCTTGGGTCATGTACTTTATGTCGTCCATAATCTCCAAAAATTCCGGATCCAAATGGCCTATCAAAGGCGTGGCCATCGCTTTTAAAACCCTTGGATGAACATCACTTGGTCCCGGCCCTAAAAGAATTCTGTTGCTGGTGTTCAGCTCTTTAATATTCCGCATTATTTTAAATTTATATTATTTTTTTATGGCACGTATGATCTCAACAAAATGTTTGGCACGTGCTCCAGTAAAATGTTCTATTTGATGGCGACAACTAAAACCGCAGGCGACAATATCGCAATCTTTTTGTAATTTTTCCACGGCTGGGAAGAGAATTTCAGCCCCTATCTTTTTGGATAGTTCATAATGTTCTTTTTCATATCCAAAAGAACCCGCCATTCCACAACAACCCGAAGGGATTTCCGTAACGACTTTCCCGGAATCTTTCAATAAAGATTTCATGCTATTCGTACCATATAAGGCTTTTTGATGACAGTGCCCATGTATGGCAATAGCTTCGGATATGGATTCAAATTGTACCGCCAGCCGACCATTTTGAAATTCATTCGCCAAAAACACGTCGATCATCATTACCCCCTTTTTTAGTTGTTCGGACAGCGCTTGGTCAGCGATCATATCGGGCAGGTCATCATTTAGGGCGGAGGCACAGCTGGGTTCACAAACCACCACTTTCAGACCTTGATCCAAAAACTTTCGCAAGCCTTCCATAGTTTTGGCACCTTCCTTTTTTGCTTCCCTTAAAAAGCCATGTGAAATTTTTGGTCGTTGACAGCAGCCGACGTTGGCCAAAATAACTTCGTAGCCGCACGAATTCAGTAATTTCATGGCCGAAATTCCAATATTTGGCTCATGATAATTTAAATAGGTATCGGCAAACAAAACCACTTTTTTATCCCCCTGATTTGTTTTGCCGGCGTTTTTTCGAAACCATTTGTAAAATGGTTCCCCTGCGAAACTTGGTAAAGTCCTCCTTTTATCAAATTTGGCAGTTTGCTCTAAAATTGATTTGAACAAAACCGTTTTTTGGATCGTGTTCACTATTCCCGCTTTCCATCCTGAGATCTGGGCCGCTGCCTTAGAAGAATCCCGAATCAGTTTATCACGGAATGAAATCCCGTGTTCGTCGTAGTACATCTGCAGCGTATCCCCCTTCATTTTTGACATATCCACATTACTGGGGCATTCAGACTTACAGGCCTTACAGGAAAGGCACAAATCCATTACGTCATGCAAACGCTGACTGGACAGACCTTCGGTGCCAAATTGGTTCGACATTGCCATTCTAAGGGCGTTTGCCCTGCCCCGTGTAGAATGTTCTTCGTCCCTGGTCGCCTTAAAACTAGGGCACATCGTGCCTCCCAATACTTTTCTGCATTCCCCCACACCCGTGCACATATGAACGGAAGCGGCAAAGCCTTCCTCTTCTTTATACTTGAATTCCGTTACTATTTCCCCATCCTTATAGGTCGTGCCATAACGCAAATTATGTTCGATGGTCTGTGCGGCTGTTATTTTGCCAGGATTCATCAAATTCTTCGGATCGAAGAGTTCTTTTACTGCTTGAAAAGTACTGTACAAGGTATCGCCAAAAAAACGTTTGTTGAAAGCACTGCGTACCAAACCATCGCCATGTTCCCCACTCCAGGAACCACCGTACTTCATAACAAGATTAAAAGTATCTTCCGCTATATGTTTTAATCTTTCGATATCTTCCGCCAATCGCAGATCCAATATGGGGCGCACATGGATAACCCCTACACTGGCATGGGCGTACATGGCCGCTTTGGTCTGGTATTTTTCACATATTTTTAAAACGCTCTCAATATACTCAGGTAAATGTTCCGAGGGTATCCCCGCATCTTCTATGAAGGCCAAGGGCTTTTTATTCCCTTTTAATCCAAGCATCAATCCAAGCCCCTTTTTGCGGATTACCCATACGTCTTCATATGATTCCCCATCGGGGAATAATGGATAAGCGTAACCAAATTTATTGGCCTTTAATTGCGAAATCATCTGCTTGGGCCTTTCCATAACATCCTCAAAAGTATCTCCATAAAATTCCACGATCAAGATGGCTTCGGGATTTCCCTCCAAAAAATGACAATGGTGTTTTGTGGTCAAATTTTCCCTGCTTAAATCAAGTACGGTCCTATCCAAAATCTCTACTGCCGAGGGATTAAATGTCAATATAGATTGCACCGCCGATATGGCTTCCAAGACGGCCGTAAAATGCACGACACAAACCGATTTGAATTTCGGCAGGTCCAAGAGGTTAAGTTTCAGCTCCAAGGTTGCCGCCAGTGTTCCCTCACTGCCACAAACCAGTTTGCTTAAATTCCATTGGTCGGTTAGTACGAATTCATCCAAATTATACCCGCCTACCCGTCTCATTACCTTGGGAAAGCGATCTTTTATTTCTTGTTTATTTTGATCAATTATTTTTTTGAAGGATCGATAAATTTCCCCTTCCCTGTCAGGTTGAAGGGCTTTATCTTGATAGGCTTGGGGGCCAAGATTTTCGAGATGCATTTCGGTTCCGTCGGCAAGCAGAATCGAAGTTTCCAATATATGATCTACGGTCTTTCCATATAAAATACTCTTGGTGCCGGAAGAATTATTGCCAACCATGCCACCCACATTTGCCCTACTACTTGTCGCTGGATCTGGGGCAAACTGCAGACCGTAAGATTTTAAAACCGAATTCAGGTCGTCCAGGACCATCCCCGGCTCGACCCTAACCCATTTTTCACCTGCATTAATTTCCAAGATGGAATTCATGTATTTGGAAAAATCCAAGATCAAAGATTCTCCGACCGTTTGTCCGGCCAAACTGGTTCCTGCTCCCCTCGGAAGAATGGAGATATTATTTTCAAAGGCAAAGGCCATAGACGCTTTTACGTCATCGGCGTTTTTGGGCAAAATTATGGCCAGCGGTTTAATTTGATAGATACTGGCATCGGTCGAATATATCCCCAATGAATAGTCATCCAATAGAATATCTCCCTTGATCTTATTCTTGAGGGCATCAAATGCATTTTTCATGCTAAAATTTTAAACTGTCCAATGAAATGCCCAATAATTGTTGTGCTATTTCGTCCAAAGCTTTTGTATCCCCTTCAAAATGATAGGTTTGGTGCCTATGCACCATACTTTCATCAGGTGCTAACGAAGCCGCTGGGGAAGAACTTTCCAATTCATAAAATGGGCCAAGCTGGGTTCCGTCTTCCATGGGTCCATCATTATAAGCATTTACCGCATCTCCAACAAAAGGATGTGCCTGGTGCTCCCATTTTGAGTTTACATAATCATTTTCTCCTTCAGGGAGGGTAAAATGCGCTACGGTCAATACCTTATTTGCTGTATCGTAACTACCCATAAACGATAAGGCCCTTATGGGTGAAATACCAATCTTGTCCCTGTGTTTTCCATCTCCTTTTAGCAGTATGACGCTGTCCTTGATTACCAAACGTTCTTTGGGCACTTTCCCAAAATAATCATCCGTAACGATTGGCCCCATCCGGGCTTCGCCACCAACTTTAAACGGAATAATTATGGTCGTGCCCTCATTGCAATTCAACATGCTCAATATCCATATTGAAATCATGCCCGACTCCTTGTCCCATAGCCTGTTTCCCGTATTGGTCAATCTATTTTCAGATTCAAAACCGACCATGCTTATTCTTTCCGGAAAAACGATGCCCAGCGCTGCTGATGCTTCGGTTTCGCTGATCAATCTTATTTTTCTATCAACTTTCAAATCAAATTCTGTCCCAGAATAATTGACCAGCTTCATATTTTTTTCAAAGCTTGCCTCGGAATTATTTTGGCTCACCAAATCAAATGGTTCGGTGTCCAGCTCCTTTGGCACATACCAGTTTTTAAAATCGAAGTTGGTTTCCGGCTTGAAGTATATAGAGAATTGTCCACCTTCGGGACCCAGCCATAATCGTTCTTCTCCTCCTGTTGGATTAAAATGTTCCATCCGTTCGCCAGAAGCTATGAGCCCATAATTAAGCCATCCAAAACTTTGACCGCTTTCACCACTGGCGGTACTTGTCATTACCCTGCCCTGGAGGGATGGGGAAACAATAACCTGTGCGTTGCCCTTTCCTAAGATTACCAAATCTTCATAATAACTTTGAAGAAAATCCATATCATAAGCGAATGTACCTTTGATCAGATTTGTCTCAACTTCCTTATCCAATTTTTTGGGATTACAGTTGAAAAAAAGAATCATTATTATTAGCCAAATTGGAAGTTGTCCCTTGTGTATGAATCCCATAATAAATAATATCTTTTAATTTTGATTCAATGTTTCGTAATCACCCCCACTTCCCCATAAGAAGTCCGAAAATCAGGTCCGTCTACCTTTGTCCCTTTTAGTTTTATATATCTGGCCCTAACCTTCTTGAAATGTACCTCTTGTTCAGTTAGGCTATTGACGATATTCGAAAATTCTCCTTTCGCAGTTGTTTTCCAATTTCGATCATTTAGGCTGGTTGAAAATTCATAGTTTGTGATGATGCCAAACGGGTATCGTTCCTGGATGGGACCATACTTAAACCCTGTCAATTCATGAACTGACCCTAAATCTATGACCACTTCTTGTGGTATTTTAACTTTTTCGTCCGTTGCCCAATAAGTGTCAGGGTCTCCGTCTATTATTTGATCCAAATTGAGTTCATTGCCCGAACTGGTGCGGATCACTTTCCAATTTTTTTGGCTGATGTCAAAATACTTGGAACTTATCAAACTTTGCCCATTTTCGGGATCCACGGCCATGACCTTCAGGGTGGTAGGTCCCGAAACTAAAAATTGACCGGTGTATTTGGTTGATGCCGTTGTGGGATCCTCGCCATCCATAGTATAATATAACGCTATCTGTTTATCAGGGATGCTAACCCGAACCATACCTTTCTTATTTCTGGTGATGAGGGGTTCAGCAAGAAAATTCGGGGCGCGGTAGAGTTCGATATTTGAAAGGACGGGCGGGGCTTTGGCGTCCAAGATATTTACCCTAACCTTGCTTGCCTTAACGGTATTGAATTTTAAGATACGTTTGTAGCCAATGGTGGTCTGCCCATCGATTTCCAGCCACTTCCCATCGACCTCTGCATCAACGATAAATTGCTTTACCCTTTGTCCCAAAGGAATATATTCCTGGAGTAAAATGCGATTTACTTCGGTGGGATTTTTAAAAGCAATGGTAATGGAGGCTTTGGTCACGCCATCGTTTGTTGTCCAATAGGTTTCTGGGTCGCCATCCACTGCGTTGCTGGCAGCAAATCCCTCAATTTTGCCCCGCACATCTGTAGCGGAACATGCCTCGCCAATGGCCAATTCGACGGCGAAATCTTTGTCGATCTGCTGTTTAAGAGCCATCAATTGGTGCACATCGTTTTCGTGGACAAGGCCACGGGTGTCGACCGGTAAGTTCAATAATAGGTTGGCATTCCTGCCTACCGATTCATAGTAGATTTTTACCAATTTGGTTAGGCTTTTAACTTGATGGTCTTCCCTTGGATGGTAATACCAACCGGGACGGATGGACACGTCGACTTCGGCAGGCAACCAGTCGGTGCCATCTTCATGACCGGATCTTAGTTCGACATAACGTGGCCATCCGGGGTAAATCTCATCCGTTCGCATAATGCTCCAATTGGTCTCATTGGCCCAGCCTTCCTCAGTGCCTACCCATCGCACATCAGGACCTCCATCACTAAAAATTACCGCATTAGGCTGTAGTTTGCGTATGATTGCCTCAGCCTTGCCCCACTGGTAATAGGTTCTGTTATCGATTGTTCTGATTTCATTGGCCCCACCATAATATCCTGAGCCCCCGTTGGCCCCGTCGAACCAAACTTCAAATATCTCGCCGTAGTTGGTCAATAATTCGCGTAATTGTTCATGGAAAATAGCCACATATTCAGGTTTTCCGTAGTTGGCATTATTTCGATCCCAAGGCGATAGGTAGACCCCCATTTTGAGTCCGTATTCGGCGCAGGCCTCCGACAGGTCCTTGAGTATGTCGCCCTCGCCGTTTTTCCAAGGAGAATTTTTAACGGAATGTTCTGTGGTTGACGTTGGCCATAGGCAAAAGCCATCATGGTGTTTTGCCGTAATGATGATGCCCTTCATACCAGCCTCCTTGGCTACCCTGGCCCATTGGTGGACATCCAATTGGGTGGGATTGAACCGGCTGGGCGATTCGCCCCCTGTTCCCCATTCCATATTGGTAAAAGTGTTCATATTGAAGTGCACAAAGGCATAATATTCCATTTGGTGCCATGCCAATTGCCGATCTGAAGGAGTAGGGCCTACTTTTCCGGGCGGTGCTATCTGGCCACAGGAACTATATACAAAGAACCAAAGCAGGCCTATAATTTTGTAGTTCTTATTCATCGTGCATTTTTATGAGATCTATTGGATATTCTACCACTGCCCCGGTTTTTTTATCAATGGGCATTTGGGCATCCACCGCTTTGAGGTGGTCTGATAGTATTTGGGCCATTTCCATCGCTTTTTCGTTTTGGGTTTCAATAAGGTTGGTGGTTTCCCCGATGTCTTCGAATAGGTTGTACAGTTCCATCCTACGATCGGCATGGAAATAGATAAATTTCCAGTTCCCTTTCCGTACCGAACTCGCCGCCCCAATGCCCGGCCCTTTGGGCCCCCATTCGTTGGGATAATGCCAAAATAACGGCCGGGTGCCCTGATATTCACTTCCGCCTGTCAGAATGGGCACAAAACTTTCCCCATCCACCTCTTGGATGGTCTTTAGACTGTCGATCCCCGCCATCGCCAAGATGGTGGGATAAAAATCTTCGATGATTACCTGATAGTCGGT
>JBBKWR010000127.1:0-13572 GCA_037969055.1 Flavobacteriaceae bacterium
CACCATCCCCTTTCATAGACAGCTTATGGACCATCCCGATTACCTGGCAGGGAACTACACGACCAAGTTTATGGAAGACTTTGTCATGGAACCCCTTCCCGAAGAATAGTTAAAGCCCCAAAATATTTGGGGCTTTTATCATTTTGAAGGCTTCCTTTCAACCCTTTGGCCAAATTGAGGTAACGAACGGGGGCGCCAATTACCTTGTGGCCTACCAACCCATTGGTCTGTTAATTGCCAATAATTTATAAAGTTGCCTTAAATTTATAGGTCTTCATCGGGGAAAGACCACAAAATCTCCATTGAACTGCAGTTTGGTATCGCAAAGAGGCACACCCATAACCGATTGGGTGGTCTCTTTTAAATAATATGATTACTTCTATAAGTGATAGTGAAAAATCACTTCCCTGAACCGTATTTTCCCCTTATTTTGTTTGTATTTTAGTAAGATGAACCTCAGCTATTGGGAATATAAAACGTGGCTCTCGAATATCGATTTTACCGTAGTCGGAAGTGGTATTGTAGGATTAAATTGTGCGCTACAGCTCAAAATGAAGTTTCCAAAAGCCAAGGTTTTGGTATTGGAAAGGGGCGTATTGCCGCAGGGTGCTAGCACGAAAAACGCGGGGTTCGCTTGTTTTGGGAGCATATCGGAGATACTTTCCGATTTAAAAAAGAATTCTGAAGATGACGTTTTTCAACTGGTCAAAAAACGGTGGGAAGGAATCAAGTTGTTGCGGCAAAACCTAGGGGATGAAGCCTTGGATTTTAAGCAATACGGGGGCAATGAACTCTTTACCCAAGATCACAAGGACCTCTACGATGAATGTTTAGGTCGCCTTAAGGGTGTAAATCAATTGTTGAAGCCCATTTTTGGCGAAAAAGCCTTCCAAAAACGGGACAATTCCTTCCATTTTAAGAATATTCAGGAACACTACATCAGCAATGACCAGGAGGCCCAAATTGACACGGGCAAAATGATGCAGGCCCTTTGTGGGTTAGCACAAAAAAGGGGTGCAATACTTTTGCATTCGGTCACAGTGAGGCATTTTGAGGACAATGGTAAAGACATTACCGTACAAACGGACAAATTCGAATTTAAGACGAAAAAATTATTGATCGCGACCAATGGTTTTGCAAACCAGTTGCTTAAGGAAATGGTAAAACCGGCGCGCGCCCAGGTATTGATTACAAAACCCATCAATAAGCTGCATATCAAAGGCACCTTTCATTTGGATGAAGGGTACTATTATTTTCGTAATATAGATGATCGTATCTTGTTCGGTGGCGGTAGAAACCTAGATTTTAAGGGCGAGGAAACCGATGCGTTCGGAGAGACCAACCAGATACAGGACCACCTGGAAAGAATGCTCAAAGAAATTATAATTCCCGATATACCATTTGAAGTAGAGCGCAGATGGAGTGGTATCATGGGCATCGGCGACCAAAAACGCCCCATTATAAAGCAGGTTTCAACCAATGTTTACTGTGGCGTACGCCTTGGGGGCATGGGTATTGCCATAGGAAGTTTGGTGGGCAAGGAACTGGCCGGGTTGGTTTAACCTACAATGTTATACCATGGTCGGATTTATTTTAAATAATATTGTTTTTCTTCCTATATTGTCCTCCCCCAAGTACGTAATGGCTATCGCCCTGAAGCTTATTCCAAGATTCTTTATTTAAACTTGTCCCGAACTCGATTCTTGGGCAAAGAACCTTCCTATAATAATGCCATGGTTTAAAATTTGGTGCCCCAATGGCATCTTAAATAAACATCATCCATGGGAAAATTTACATCCTCCAAACGATTCAGTGTAGGCCTATTAATGTTGTTGGTTCTTTTTTTGATCGGTTGCGCCCCTTCGCAAAACAGCTATGAGAGAAAATATAATAAAGTTTGGGACGAAATCGTGGAATCCGAGGCATGGAAAAATTCCTTAATGGCGAGTACGGGAATACAGTCCGAACAAGAATTTGGAGCGCCAACCGCCATTACAGATGTTAGAACACTGGATGATCGGTCTGTTATGCATTTGTCGACGGGACGTGTTTTTAGCAAAAAATACAACTCACTTGTTTCCAGAGCCTACTATAAGATCATTGCCGAGGCCGAGAATGCAGATATTCGACTCAAGTTGGAGTACGAACGCTGGAACCTAAAAAAGTATGCCCCAGATCAAGCAAAGGATCCCATTTTTGTGAAAGATCTAGAACAGGTAAACAATAAGTACCAAGCACATAGGGAAATGCTCATGGGTCTTCGGTCATGGAATATTTTTAGCGAAAACAGAACGGGCGACTTGGAATATTTTAAAAGGGAAAATTATCAAGAAGTACTCCGAATGTATCAGAAGGGGTTTAATGACGACGACATGGTCAATTTCTTAGTGTACAGATTGGCGGATCTATACCACGCAGGGAGTTCGCAACAGTTTTGAAATATAGCTATTTTAATATTTCGTTTCATAATAATCTATGGGATTCATTTACCTTTATGTCCTGCCATATGCTGCTATTAAATTATGAATCAGCCCATTTTTAAAGAAACATTGTTCCAGTTCTGCCTGTCCTTCGCAAAAGGAAGAATATCCAGGATTCAAGCTAGCCTTAGCGATGTGCGAATTTCACTTGAATCTGAGGACAAAAGCAGTGCTGGCGACAAGCACGAGACTGGCCGGGCCATGTTGCAATTGGAACAGGAAAAATTGGGACAGCAACTGGCCGAGGCACAAAAAATGCTTGATATCCTGGACAAAATCAATCCTAAGACCGTGCACACTACCATCGGTTTGGGGGCTTTCGCGACCACAACAATGGCCAATTATTTTCTAGCTGTTTCTGCCGGCGAGTTTAAACAAAATGAGGAACGTGTATACTGCATATCGATATCGACCCCCATTGGGCAATTATTATTGGGGAAATCAGTAGGGGACACTGTTGTTTTCAATGGAGCGGAAATAAAGATTTTGAAGATTTTGTAACCACAATAAAATCTGGCAAAAGCACCAGTTTAGTTGGAACCAGCACTTAATAATAACAACATAACTTTTTTAACCTATACTAATGGCCGTACGGCTTTCGGATATAATACCCGCAAAGATGCTTAAGAGGATTCCCTTATTAATTTTGGCGATTATCATTTTGGGAACAAAACACGGTAATGCCCAAATTAGTGATGCCCCAAAAGTAATCTTGATTACAATGGACGGATTGCGATGGCAGGAATTGTTTTCCGGCGCGGACCCGCTCCTGGTCAATAACTTGGAATATGTACATGATACGACCGAATTAAAACAGCAGTTTTGGAGGGAGACGCCTGAGGAAAGGAGGGAGTCTCTAATGCCATTTATTTGGACGGAAGTACTAAAAATGGGACAAATTCATGGCAACCGCAATCTGGGCAGCAAAGTAAACCTTACCAATTCGATGTGGTTCTCATACCCTGGCTACAATGAAATTCTTACAGGCAGGGCCGACGATGCGAACATTACGAGCAATGACAAGATCAACAATCCAAATGCGACCGTTTTGGAAGTCGTAAACAAGAGTTTCAAATATAGGGGTAAGGTGGCCGCATTCGGCAGTTGGGACGTTTTTCCGTTTATCATAAACGAGGAGCGCTCCGGGGTTCCCGTGAATGCCGGATTCGAGGACGTCTATGGTCCCGTTCTTAGCGAACGCGAAAAATTCCTCAACCAATTGCAGGGCCAGGTGCCAAGCCCTTGGGCGACGGTGCGTTTGGATGCCTTCACCCATCATTACGCCCTGGAGTATACTAAGAAATACCACCCAGCCTTATTATATATTGCTTATGGGGAGACAGACGATTTTGCACATGACGCTAACTATGCGGCCTATTTGAAAGCTGCCCACAATACCGATGCCCTTATACGGGAATTATGGAATTTTACCCAACAAGATCCCTTTTATAAAGATCAAACCGAGTTCCTGATCTCAACAGATCACGGCCGGGGAACCGATCCCTTGGATACCTGGACAGGCCATGGAAATAAGGTCAGGAATGCGGGAGACGTATGGCTGATCGCCTTTGGTATGGGGGTAAAACCAATGGGGGAAGTGCGATTGGAGGAACAACTGTACAGTGATCAAATTGCCCCTACTATTTTGAAATTGTTCAGATTAGCGGGAGAAACCCCTGACAAAATGGGACTTCCGATACCGATTCAGGATAATTAGTGGTAACATAGGCACTGCACGTTGCCTAGTCCAAATCTAATTTCCTTCGACCTACCTTTTTTTGAGCCGCTTCCTTTTTTCGTTTTAAGCGCTTTTCAATGGCTGATTTTGAGGGTTTCGTGGGTTTTCTTCTTTTGTGGACCCTGAGTGCGCTTTCAAGGATTTCCATACATCGTTTGATGGCCAACGCCCTGTTTTTGTGCTGACTGCGCGTCTCATCACATTGTAACAACAATATATTTTCCTTGGTAAGCCGATTGCCCAACTTCAGGAGCAAGCGATTTTTTTCTACTTCCGACAAAGCATTGGACCCCTTTACATCAAAAGCCAGTTCGACCTTGGTCGATACTTTGTTCACATGTTGCCCGCCTGCCCCGCTACTGCGAACAGCTTTTAATTTAAGTTCTGTTATTAGGGTCGCTTTATCCAATAAGATATTTTGGTTCAAAAGTAAATAAAAGATTGGCCAACATTTGTGCGATGGCCTAAATGTTACGACAGTGCTTAGGTACCTGCCATACGTTGGTTAATGGTCTCGATGGAAATGTTCAGGAAAATTTCTTTACCCGATTCAATGGAAGTATGATGGGTGAAGTAAATGTTCTGATCTTCGTAGGTGCCTACGATCATATAATGCCCCCCCATATAGTAAGCACCTTTTACGACCACTTCCAGACCAGATTTTTCTGAAACCCTGAACTCGTGTGCATAAACAATGATACGCCTTTTGGTGTCTGCATAAGTTTTGACAATATTGATCGGAATTTTGTTCGCCTCCCCAAAAAGGGACGCTATATATAGATCCTTGGGCCGTGAATAAAGGTTTTTAGGCGTTTCGTTAGCAATGATTTGGCCCTCCTTGAGTACTACAACACGATCCGCAAATGGAAGCATATCTTGATGGTCATGGGTGGCCGTTAGCACGGTTATCCCTTTGTGCCTGAGATAAGCAAACAGGTTTCGGCGCAAGCTGTTTTTACGAAAATTATCAATGTGGCTAAAAGGTTCATCCAATAACAATACCTCCGGTTCTTGGGCAAGGACACGTGCCAAGGCGATCCTTTGCTGTTGTCCCCCACTTAAGTATCTGACCATCGTCTTGGCAAAATCGGTCATTTCGATCATTTCCAATAATTCGGTGGTTCTGTGCTGCAATTGCTTAGTATCAAAGACTGACAGGTGTTGGCTCACATTTTCTTCGACCGTCGTAAAGGGCATGAGGTCAAAATCTTGGGAGAGATATTTCATATAGGGTTCCCCCGGAACAAGATTGTGAAGCGGGCCCAGCACCTGTTGTTCGTCCCAATAAATTTCCCCTGTTTTGAGATGCAGGAGGCCATAGATGACTTTAAGGAGCGTACTCTTTCCACAACCGCTTTCCCCAATAATCGATACATGTTCCCCCTTGGCAACCTTAAGATTGATATCCTCCAAAACGGGTATTGTATCGTAGGCAAAAGTAACGTGGTCTATATGGAGCATGTATTATCGTAAATAAATTAATGGCAATAGAACAAAGCCCGCCACCTAGGTAAACGGAAGATCCAAAAAATTATTGATGTGGGGGGTTTGAAATTATACGTCGATTTAAATTTTTTGAACATACAACCATTAAATTCCGATTTGAAACGGATGTCACTCCTTAAATTCCATTAACACCGCCTTGTTGGGTAAGTCTTCATAACCCATATTATAAAAGGTAAACGCAAAGATGTCGGCATATTGCTCGATCGTTTTGCTGACAGGTGTCCCGGCCCCGTGCCCGGCATTGGTCTCGATACGGATCAAAGTTGGGTTGTCGCCTGATTGTTTTTCCTGTAACTCCGCGGTAAATTTAAAACTGTGCGCGGGCACCACCCTGTCGTCATGGTCCCCTGTGGTGATCAAGGTCGCGGGATAGGCGACCCCAGATCTTACATTATGCACGGGAGAGTAGCCCTTTATATACGCGAACATTTCCCGGTTGTCCTCAGCGGTGCCATAGTCATACGCCCATCCGGCACCTGAGGTAAAGGTGTGGTATCGCAACATGTCCATAACCCCAACGGCCGGCAAGGCTACCTTCATTAAATCGGGGCGTTGGGTCATTGTCGCACCGACCAATAGGCCCCCGTTAGAACCCCCTCTTATGGCCAAATAAGGCGAGGAGGTGTACTTTTCTTTGATAAGGTATTCTGCTGCGGCAATAAAATCGTCAAATACATTTTGTTTGTTCATTTTGGTGCCCGCGTCGTGCCATTTCTTGCCGTACTCACCCCCCCCGCGCAGGTTGGGAACGGCATAAATGCCCCCTTGCTCAAGCCATACGGCGTTCACGATACTGAACGACGGCGTTAGACTTATATTGAAACCTCCATAACCATAGAGAATCGTAGGATTGGTGCCATCTTGCTTCAGCCCTTTTTTATGCGTGATCATCATGGGAATTTTAGTGCCATCCTTTGATGGATAAAAAACTTGGTTCGATTCGTAGTCTTCGGGATCGAAATCTATTGCCGGTTTCCAGTAAGACCTGTACTCGCCCGTTGCCACATTGTATTTATAAATCGATGCCGGAATGATGTAGTTGGTAAATGAAAAATAAAAATCCTTGTCCTCCTGCTTCCCGCCAAATCCACTGGAACTGCCTAAACCCGGCAATTTTACCTCCCGAACCAATTTTCCGTCATAATCGTATTGCAATACCTTGGAAATGGCATCCACCATGTATTCCGCAAAAAAGTTTCCACCGCCCTTTGTTGCGATAAGTACGTTGTCTGTTTCAGGAATGAAATCTTCCCATTGGTCGGGGGTAGGTTTTGAGGCATCGACCCAAACAATTTTTTTGTTTGGAGCACCCAGGTTCGTTACGATAAAGAGCTTTGTGCCAACATTTTCAATGATATAACTATCCGTGTCCTGGCTGTCTAGAATAGTAACCAATTTACTGTCGGGATTGGTCAGGTCTTTTAAAAATAACTTGTTCCCAGAAGTAGCATTGGATGCAGTGATTACCAAATAATGTTGGTCTTCTGTCAGGTAAGCGCCAATATAGCGATGCTTTTCAGCAGCAAGACCGCCATAAATAAGTACATCGCTCTTTTGAAGGGACCCCAATTTGTGGTAATATACTTTATGCTGGTCGGTCTTGGCAGAAAGTTCACTGCCTTTTGGTTTGTCATAACTGGAGTAGTAAAAGCCCTCATTACCTTTCCATGCCACGCCGCTAAACTTAATGTCTTTCAGGGTGTCCTCAACGATCTCCATGGTATGCGTATTCAAAACGATGCCTTTTCGCCAATCACTGCCCCCCTCGGAAATCAAATAGGCCGCCAACGAACCATCTTTGGTAAAGCTGAGTTCGCCCAACGAGGTGGTGCCCTCTTTGGAAAAGGTATTGGGATCCAAGAATATCTCAGGTTCGCCGCCATCTTTTTGTCGGTAAAGAACGGATTGGTTCTGGAGCCCATCATTTTTATAGAAATAGGTATAATTGCCTTCCTTAAAGGGGGCACTTACTTTTTCGTAGTTCCAAAGCTTTTCAAGACGATTTTTCAGGGCTTTACGATAGGGAATCTTGTCCAAATAGCCAAAGGTGGCTATATTTTGCGCCTTGACCCAAGCCTCGGTCTCGGGACTGCGGTCATCTTCCAACCAACGATAAGGGTCCTTAACTTCGGTTCCAAAATAGTGGTCTATGGTATCTACTTTGGCTGTGGTCGGATATTTCACGGAAATGACTTCTTTTTTGGTGGGTGTCTGGCAGGCCAGGAATAATAGTATAGCAGTAATAGGGAATAATGTATTTTTCATGGACTTATAACGAGGGATACCTCCAAAATTACCATTAAAATTGAACAAAAACCAAGGGATTATAAGGACTTAACACTATGACAGTAAAAGGCTGCAAAGATAGCGCTGTATAACGCTTTTGGAAATCATTCGTATGGGCAGGAATTATAAGGGCCCACCTGTATTATACCAATTGATTTTTAACTAGATATTCCGCAATTTGCACCGCATTGGTTGCGGCACCTTTCCTTAGATTATCGGAAACGATCCACATGTTGAGGGTATTGGGTTGGGTTTCATCCCGTCGGATACGGCCCACAAAAACTTCATCCTTATCATGGGCATATAGTGGCATTGGATACGTATTCGTATCCGGATTGTCCTGTACGGTAACCCCTTCGGTGTTGTTTAAAATACGTCGTACGTCGTTTAATTCGAAATCATTTAAAAATTCGACATTGACCGATTCCGAATGCCCGCCCGCCGTAGGAATGCGAACAGCGGTCGCACTGATCGAAAAAGTACGGTCATCCAATATTTTCTGTGGCTCTCGGGCCAACTTCATCTCTTCCTTGGTATAGCCGTTTTCCAAAAATACATCGCATTGTGGAATCGCATTTCGGCTAATGGGATAATGATAGGCCATTTCGCCTTGTACGCCCGCTATTTCATTTTCCAACTGCCGTACCGCCTTCACCCCTGTCCCTGATACCGATTGGTATGTAGATATGACCACCCGTTTCATTTTGTATTTTTTATGGAGTGGTGCCAGGGCCATCACCAATTGTATGGTAGAACAATTGGGGTTGGCAATGATCTTATCCGAGGAGGTTAATGTTGTTGCATTGATCTCTGGAACAATTAATTTTTTGGTAGGATCCATCCGCCAAGCAGAGGAGTTGTCGATCACCGTGGTGCCAACTTCAGCAAATTTAGGGGCCCACTCCAAAGAAGTATCCCCACCTGCTGAAAAGATGGCAATATTAGGTCTTGCTGCCACCGCATCTTTTAGGCCGATAACGCTATATTTTTGGCCTTTAAAGACCATTATCTTGCCGACAGAACGCTCTGAAGCGACCAGTAATAGTTCCGTGATGGGAAAATTACGCTCCGCCAACACTTTCAACATGACTTCGCCTACCATTCCGGTGGCGCCTACAACAGCTATTTTCATTCCTTAAAAATTAGGCAGCAAATGTAATTTAACCGCGGCTACCAACCAAGGGAAAAACAAGGAAACACAAAAAATACAACAAAAAGTTATAGACGTAACAATTTATAAAAGACCAAAAAAACCCCCGCCATCAGGCAGGGGTTAAATGTATTTCAGTGTAGCGGTAATCCAATTTCACCTTAAATTAGTGGAAATGGAGACTATTTTTTCAAAGCATCCCGAATTTCTGCAAGTAATTCTTCAGCTGTTGGGCCAGCTGGCGCCGGTGGGGGTGGGGGGGTTTTTGATTTTTGATAGGCTTTAACGATAATGAACAGCACCAAACCTACGATGATCAGGTTTACGATGCTATTGATCCAATTTCCATAGGCGATGACCGCCCCCCCTGCTTCTTTGGCCGCGGCCAAAGTGACGTAATCATTGCCATCCATAGCATAGAAAAGGTTGGCAAAATCCACTCCGCCGGAAAAATAACCTACGAAGGGCATTGCGATATCGGTAACAAAACCATTGATGACGGCACCAAGGGCTACTGCCAGGATAAAGGCGACAGCAACATCTATAACGTTGCCCGTCATAATAAAATTCTTAAACTCTTTTAACATGATTTAGTGTTTTTAATTGGTTATTAGACTGACAATATAGGAAAAATTAAATATCATAACAAAATGTTAAGGTCAAATCTAACTATCTATAAAAGTGCGTTTTACGCGTTGCGATATCCCCGTCAACAATTCATAAGTTATCGTGTGGGTCCTGGCAGACAAGTCTTCCGCACTGTGCCCTTGTCCGAAAACGATGACTTCATCCCCTTCGTTACATTCGATTCCGGTAACATCAACCATGATCATATCCATACACACATTGCCAATGATCGGGGCCCTGAGCCCGTTGATCGTCACAAAACCTTTTCCATTTCCGTATTGCCTGCCAATGCCATCGGCATGGCCCAAGGGCAGGGTGGCCGAAACCAGATACTCGCTTGAAGTAAAAGCCCGATTATAACCAACCGTATCCCCAGGTGCTATTTTATGGATTTGCGAAATGACCGTCTTTAGTGTCGCAACAGGAATCAACTGCACATCGAATTTTGGATCGTTCCCAAATCCATAGAGTCCTATTCCACTGCGTACCATATCGAATTGTGCTTCGGAATAGTTTAATATTCCAGAAGTATTCAACAAATGTAACATCGGCCCAATGCCCAATTTTTCCTTTATTTCCGTAGTGATTTTACGGAAAGCGTCGATTTGTCTATAGGTAAAATCTGTTTCCGTTACATCCTCTGATGCTGCCAAATGCGAGAAGACCGAAACGATCTTGACTTCCTTGGCGTCCTTCATTTGATCTTTGATAGCATCAACATCATTTTCCCCAAACCCCAAGCGATTGAGCCCTGTATTGAACTTTAAATGCACAGGATAGGCGGTTTGTTTCAAGCTGTTGGCCGCGAAAAGAAATTCACGTAATATTCTTGCAGAATAAAGACTTGGTTCCAAGCCATGATCGATCAGTTCTTCAAAATTCGAGGGTTGGGGATGCAAAACCAATATTGGTTTTTTGATGCCCGCCTTGCGTAGCGCCACCCCTTCCTTAACATAGGCCACTGCAAAATAATCAACCCCCAATGCCTCCATTTTCCGTGCAACCCGCTCGGCATCGCTTCCATAGGCGAACGCTTTCACGACCGCTAAAAATTTTGTTTTGGGATGTATCTTGGATTTTAAGAAATGATAGTTGTGTTCGAGGGCGTGAAGATCGACCTCAAGAATGGTTTCCGTGGCTCTAGGCATTCGATTTTTTCCGGTTTGGGGTTACTTCCTCGGAAAGCACATCCATTTGGCTAATTTTTTCTCGGAGCATCGCCTTGTAGAAGGCACCACGGCTAAGGGGCTCATAAGCCTCCGTTTCCCCTAGCAGCACTAATTTATCGTTGTTCGATTTTCGAAAACTATAGTTGGCCAAATTGCCCGTACGCGTACAGATGGCATGCACTTTTGTCACATACTCGGCCGTCGCCATTAGGGCGGGCATGGGACCAAAAGGATTACCTTTAAAATCCATATCCAATCCTGCGACGAGCACGCGCACCCCTTTATTGGCGAGGTCATTGCAGACCGTCACGATCTCATCATCAAAAAACTGGGCCTCATCAATGCCCACCACATCACAGCCATCGGCCAATAGACGTATGTTTGCAGCTGCAGGAACCGGGGTAGAGCGTATTTCGTTGGCATCGTGGGAAATGACCATATCGTCATGGTAACGGGTGTCGACCATGGGTTTAAATATTTCCACTTTCTGTTTGGCGAACTGTGCGCGTTTCAATCTTCTGATGAGTTCCTCGGTCTTCCCAGAGAACATCGAGCCGCAGATAACTTCTATCCAGCCGAATTGTTCTTTGGGGTTAACAGTATTTTCAAGAAACATTTTGTAATTTTAGACGAAATTAGGACCTTTTTCCGTTCTTATTATTGGAATGATAAAATTAATAAAAAAGGCATAGCTTTTGCTATAGCTTAAAATAAAAGCGATGAAGAAAAAATTGAAGGAGGAGCTTCGGAAATTATCGACCGACATTATAACGGCCCGAAATTTAAACGAGATAACCGATCTTTACGAGGCCTCAAAATCCCTTTACGAGAAACTGGCGGTATTAAAGTTTATTGAAGATAAACTCAACGATGTAGAAATTGATGTATCCAAAAGTGTGATTGCCGCCAAGTTTGAGAAAATGGCCAACGCCGTTTTGGGCGCAAATTCCTCCGTGCCTGAAAGTAATCCGCATCAGGAGGATATTATGATCCCCGGAATTGACACGATCAAAGACATGGTTTCGGAAATGGACAATGAATCGGACGTCGAAGACGTTTTGGCAACATTTCTGTCAAAACCGGAATATGCCAAAAACGACAAGGAACTTTTTATGCCCCTGGTCGATAAAGTGGCCAACAAGCCGAATAAAAAATCATTGAATGAGGCCCTGAGCAAGAAAGAAATAAAGGTTGACCTGAATAACAAACTTGCTTTTGTAAAACATCTTTTTAGCGGAAGTTCAGAAGATTACAAAAGGGTTATGTCCCAGTTGTCCACCATCGATACCCATGAGCGGTCCATCTCATTTATCAACAACATGGTAAAGCCAGACTATAACCACTGGGAAGGAAAAGAAGAATTCGAGCTCCGGTTTTTGGAACTGATCGAGCGAAAATTTTCGTGAGCCCTTAAAAAGAGATTGCATTGAAAACCCTACCCTTGGTAGGGTTTTTTATTTGGAATTATCATGATCAAGCATATAGCCTTTCAAGGAAAGGTTCCTGTATTTTTGTGTTAGGTCATTAAGAAAGGATCTTTATTTTTGATAAAATTTAAATTGATGGGCAAACTGTACCTAGTACCCACCCCTATTGGCAATTTAGAGGATATGACCCTCCGTGCCATTCGCATTTTAAAGGAGGTCGATACCATCCTCGCTGAAGACACCCGAACAAGCGGGAAACTTTTGCAGCACTACGAAATCAACACACACATGCAATCGCACCACATGCACAACGAACACAGAATGGTTGAGGCTATTGTTAAACGGCTTCAAGCTGGAGAAAACATTGCGCTGATTTCGGATGCAGGGACACCAGCGATTTCCGACCCCGGATTTTTATTGACACGTACTTGCGTCGAACACGGCATCGAAGTAGAATGTCTGCCTGGGGCAACTGCCTTTGTGCCTGCTTTGGTGAACAGCGGTCTGCCCAACGATAAATTTGTGTTCGAGGGATTTTTACCCATAAAAAAAGGGCGCCAGACCCGATTGCGCTTCTTGGCCGATGAAACGCGCACCCTGATCTTTTACGAATCCCCTCATAAGTTGCTTAAAACACTTGGCCAGTTCGTTGAATATTTTGGGGCGGATCGCCCGGTTTCCATATCCAGGGAGCTTAGCAAGATCTATGAAGAGACCATTCGGGGTACCGCAGCCCAAGTCTTGGAACACTATACCAAAAATCCGCCCAAAGGGGAAATAGTTGTGGTGGTAGGCGGTAAAAAATAGGCTTTTTAGTATGGCTAAATACACTAAATTGAAGCCATGTTAACACCTTGGCTCATCTCCTTGATTACCGTAGTATCCGTTTATTTTTTGGATCGATGGGAAAACAGGCACATAAAATCGCTCTTTGACTGGGTGCCCGCCATTTTATTGGCCTATATTATTCCCGCCCTTATTTCCTATGTGATGAAGGCCGACTTTTCCCAGGACAACATCCATAATTTTAGCAAAGCGTATTTTATTCCGTTAGCCATAATATCGGTCATGAGCAGTCTTTCCCTGCAGCAATTAAAGTCGATTGGCTGGAAGCCCATTGCGCTTTTTGGGGCTGGTTCCTTTTTTATTGCTTTGTTTCCGGTATTGTTGGGGGTAAGTTTAATGGATA
>JBBKWR010000128.1:0-6369 GCA_037969055.1 Flavobacteriaceae bacterium
CCGATGATCAAAAGAAAATATTGAGGATACAGCTTTCCAAAAAAGTAGGGGAAGTGATCCGAACCGCCTTCAGACTTTTGGGCATCGAAGTGCCGGAAAGGATGTAAGTTGTTTCATTGGAAAAATTTTAGGAGTAGTTGATACGGCATTAATTCCAGATCAAAGGACATCAAAATCGTACCCTAAAACTTACATTCGGGGTCAATCCCAAGGAAGCACTTTCGACTTTCTCGATTTCATCATTTGTGGAAAGCTGGTAATAAGTATTGAAGATGTTGTCTTTATCGGTAATATTTAGAACCGAGGCCCCAATGGAAGCATCGATATTCGGCCCCAATGCTAAATCATAAATGACCGAGGCATCCGCCCGTATATAGTCGGGAAGCCTGCTACTATTGGGTTCGTTATAGTTTATCCTCGCAGGAAAAAAGGTATTGTCAACAGGGTCGTCGGCTGAAGGTTCGGTATAGGGCTTTCCAGTATGGTAGTTCAACCCTGCCCCCAACTTTAATTTTCCGATGGTGTAGGTTGCAGCAAGCGTGGCGCTGTGCCTTAGGTCAAGATTATTGGGAAATTCTTGTGGTACCACATCTTCGAAGGTATAATTATTGATATTATAGGTATAACTGGCCCAAATGCTATATGCATCGGTTTTTTTGTTAATGAGGAATTCTATTCCGTGCAAATCATATTTACCGATTTCACCATTGAATTGGTTTTGGTTTTGAAAACCTTGGGTGGCGGTACTAATGCCTTTTACTTCTTTATAAAAGCCTTCAAGGCCTACATACAAATTCCTTTCATCATAATTAATGCCAACCGAACCTTGTTTGCTTCGGGTGACTGGCAGGTCGATGCCATCAGAAATGACCCATCTTCGCTTTTCGATGCCCAAAAAGTTTTGTTCCAAATCCACCACTTGGTTGGTCGCCTGGCTTTTGAACTCCCCTAGAATATTCGCTTTCCATTTATCGGTAATGGAATAACTCAGGTTGAGACGTGGTTCTAAGATTAGGTCATTAAAACTCTCAGGGTTTCGCAAATAGTTTAGTCTCACCCCACCCCTGGCATTTAGCGATCGATCGGGCGATCGATACCCCAATTCGGAGTACAAAGCATGGGTAATGACGATACCTTTCTCTTTATTTTCAAAAGGGGGTTGTGTTACTTTGGATTCGTTTGTGATGCCCGTTTCTGTTAATTGATAGCCATTGAGCCAATCAATACCTTTGCCGAGGTCTATTCTAGTATTGACTTTTAGGGCTTTTTCCAAAACCTGATTGCTTTGGAACAACTGTTGGAGCGAATTAGAGGAGCTGTTATTGGCATCCAGCTCATATTGGGTATAATAGGCGTTCAGATCAGTTGAAAATCGTTTGGTCCATTGGCTATCAAAACTGCCCCCTATGGAAACATTGGTTTGGTTAAGGGCGCTCGATGTTTCCCTAAAATTGCTCGGGGTGCGCTCGTAGTAGTCCAGCTTATTATTGATATTGATAAAACTTAGCCGGACTTGATGTTTTGCGTTTATATCATACAGTAACTTGCCGGTAAAATCATAGAAATAGAAATTCGCGTCACGTTGCACATCTACCGTTTGATTATTGTTATTGGTGACTTGGGTGTCTTGGAAGGCCCGTTTGAAAAACTGGCTATACGTGGGAGAATTAAAGAAATCGGTCATGGAGCGTCTTGCGGAGAATTGAATGCCCACTTTGTTGCCCAAGGGTATTTGGGCAAATAGATCGCCGCCAATAAGATTAAAGCCAGCGCCACCAAAAATTCTTTTTTTAAGGTTGTTCCCCGTTCGCATGTCAATGATACCGCTCACACCGTCACCATATTCCGCACTGGTTCCGTTTTTGATAAGCGTTACTTTGTCGGTAAGGTATGGGTTGAAAGCAGAAATAAGACCAAAAAAGTGACCCGACTGGTACATTTTGATCCCGTCCCAAAGCAATAAATTTTGATCGTTGGTCCCTCCCCTAATATTGATGTCAGAAACTGTCTCATCGATACTTTTGATGCCTGGCAGTGCCTGTACCGTTTGCAAGATGTCTGGTTCGATGGTTCCGGGCAGAATCCCAAATTCTGCGGTGTTCAGCAGGATACTTGCATCGGCCTGTCTGGTGAGGCCTGTTGTTAAAAACTTATAGACCACCACCTCGTCGAGTTGTTGGTAAAATTGATCTAAGAGTAGGGTTTTGCACGGGTTGCTCCCCAACAATTCCCCTGCTGGAACAAAGAGCGTTTTAAACCCCAAGAATTTGATTTGGAGAATTGCATCTGAAGGAATATTACTTAAGGTGAAACGCCCATCGTTATTGGTCACAATGGCAATGGCACTGCCCAACACCTCAACAGTGGCGCCTATCACCGTGTTTTCTTCAAAATTGTCGAGTACTACAGCACAGATGTCCACCACACTGGGTTTGGCCAAGGTGTAATAGCGGTCGTTCAATTTTTGGATTTTGATCTGTGTCTGGGCCCGAATAGTGGTCAAGACATCTTCAAGTACTTCCGTTTGATCTACCTTGACCTGAACCGCGCTGATATCCTCGTCCACATAAGAGAACTTGACATCAAAATTCTTTTCCAGTAGCTGTATAAGGGAGATGAGTGGGGTAGTGGTCCCCTTATCCTGTGCCGTTCCTAAAAAGGTGGCAGCAAAAAGCATGATTAAAAAACACAATAATGCTTTATGGGGCGTCTTCGGCATAGAACAGCACTTTATTCCCCTCAAATTTAAACTTTATTCGGGAAGGAACGCTAATGCTCTGTACGGCCAGATTGGCGTCGGTATTGCTAAACGTACCGGTAAATAATTGATCGGTATCTATATTTTGGGTCTCGACAATTATATTGTGTTGTCTTTGAAATTCCTCCAAAACATATTTCAAAGGTATACTCTTGAATGAACTTTCGCTATTCATCCAGGAGGGAACGGAAGTAAGCGGAAAGGACGATGGGACCACAGTACCGTTAATGGCAATAAATGAGCTTCCCGCGGGCAATTTGCTTTCCTTTCCATTAAAAGTAACGCTAACCAAGCCTTCAAAACAGGAAACTTCAAAAAACCCTTTTCGGTTTTCCACATTAAATTGTGTGCCCAAAACGGCAACGGTACCGCCGTCGGTTTCCACGGTAAAGCGCATGCCTTTCGCGACCTTGAAAAAAGCTTCGCCTTTCAGGGTTAAATTTCGTTCCTTATCCCATTTCTTTTTACTGTAAGATATTTTGGAATCCGCATTTAATACGATCTCCGAATCATCTGGCAAGCGAAACACCTTGCTTTCAGCATATTGGGTTGCGATGGTTTCATCCAAGGAATTCAAATAAAAATAAGAACCTGTGATCAAAACGGCCACGGCTGCGGCGACCCTCAAAAACTTCCTAAAAGGATGCAAATGAACCACTTTGGTTTCACTAAGTATACGTTTGTTCTTAACGGCCAATAACGCTTTCTCCACATCAAAATCAGGGGCCTCCAGATTTCCTGACGCCTCTAATATACGCTGATAGGTAGCATATTCATCGGACTTCTGAAACTCCTCCAGTTCTGCTGTTGAAAGCTCGTTATTGAGCCATTTCGCTAAATAATTGTCTTGCATGATTTCTAGCTTTACTCCTTAATAACAACCGGTTATAAAAAAACCCTACTTTTAAAGTTTCAGGTTTCAGGTTTCAGGTTTCAGGTCTCAGGTCTCAGGTTCCAAGTTTCATTTTAAATAGCCTTACACCCTAAACCTTATACCTTTAATTTTTCATATTCCATCGATCTTGCCCCTCAGTGATTTAAGCGCAAGGTGCATCCTTTTCTCGATGGCTTTCACGCTCACCCCTTCCATCTCAGCAATTTCAGCATATTTTTTCCCATCTATCCTATTTAGTAGGAACACAGTCCTTTGGTTTTCTGGCAGGGCGTTCAGGGCTTTATCCAGTTTTTCCTTAAACTGGTCCTGTTCCATCAAAAATTCTGGGGATTCGTGGGTTGTTTTTAATGACTTATCGGCATATTTTAAGCGTACCTTCTCTGCCTTGATCACATTCAAATATAGGTTGTTGGCTACCTTGTAAACAAATGATTTTGCCTTCTCGGGTGCTACTTTCGCACAGTTTTCCCATAATTTCACAAATGCTTCCTGTACGGCATCATTGGCCTTCTCTTCGTTGCCAAACTTATAATAAATGTAGTTAAAAACCGTTTTGGAATTAGTCCGGAAGATGGTTGCGAACACCGATTCTTCGCAAACGTTATCTTTTAAGTTGGTCTCCAAAGTGGTAAGTTTTTTTAGGTTGGATCAATAAATAATCAACTTGACTGTGATTTAGCATACCCATGAAGTTAAATGCTTGCCAGGTGTACAAATTACAGTAAGTAATCAAACTTTAAACGTTGTGGATACCAAAGATATTTTAAAAAAATTTAAGAATTGGAGTAGGGTGTTTGTAAAATGGGTTGTTTTAGAGATGTAATAACAAAAAAATCCAAATCGTTATGAAAAAGTTTTTGAATTATGCGCTGTACTCAAGCCTACTGGTTACAGCCTTGGTATTCACCTCTTGTCAAAATGATATTGACGACAGGGGCGGTATCAACGAACAGCAAACCCTTTTGGCGGGTTCCGCAACAGTACAATTAATGGAAAGAACGGTCTCCAATGATGGTTCCTTTGACAATATAGTCGATGGATCCAGCTGTTTTGACATTCATTTTCCTTACACCGTTTCAGTTCATGGGGTGGATATTACCATTAATTCCCGTGATGACATACAAGTTATAGAAGAGTTGTTTGACGCCATTGATGGTGACGAAGACATTCTGGATATAATTTTTCCCGTCACCGTTACCATGGCGGATTTTACGGATCTCACCATTAATGGTATTGATGATCTTCGTGAACTTGCCGCAAAATGTATAGAAGGTGGCGATGACGATGATATAGAATGTATCGATTTTGTGTATCCCATCACCGTGTTCACTTTTGATACAAACGCCCAGCAAACAGGCGAGGTTTCAATCGGAAAAGATAGGGATCTTAGACGTTTCTTTGCTGGTTTGGACGGTACGGACTTAGTTAGCATAGACTTTCCGATAGCATTGGAGATGTATGATGGTACCGAGATTCATGTTTCCACCAATGCCGAATTGGCCGATGCTCTCGAAAGGGCCAAAAATGCCTGTGATGAGGATGATGATAATGATCACAATGATGACGATTTTACAAAAGAGCGATTGGATGCCCTATTGGTGCACTGTCCTTGGTCGGTAGTGGTCATGGAAAGGGATAATCAACCCCAAACTGATCAATACAAGCAGTACCTAATGAGATTCGCTAAAAATGGTTCGGTAACCGTTATTGATCGCATGGGCAATAGCCTAACAGGTACCTGGAACACAAGGGTTACCGATTGGAAAGTGCTTTTAAAATTAGAGTTTGAGGTACTTGTAGACTTTAATCTGGAATGGTTCGTGTATGAAATTGTACCAGGCAAGATCAAATTGTTCCAAGAGAATGGCAATAAAGTTGTCTTAAATAGCGCTTGTGACATTGTAAATCAAGACCCGACTACATTAAGGGATGTCCTTACCAATTGTAAGTGGATCATCAAAAAGGTAAAGGATAATGATGGTGAGATCAGAAGGCTTTTGGGATATGAATTTGAGTTCATGGCTGGAGGTATGGTAACCTTGACCAAAGGGGATGTTGTTTCACAGGGTTCTTGGGAAATTTCCACGAATGCGCAAGGCAGATTGGTCATGGCAATTGTAATGGGCCAAGAACCAGGGGTTAGTTTTGAGTGGCCCTTGAGCGATCTTAGGGATGCTCTATTGACTTTCGAGATTCCGGGTACCGATTACGAGCTGATACTCCAGAGGGTTTGCGGTGATAATGCAGATGACCCGGATGTCGTGGAGATACGGAATATCATGATGGGTGGCAACTGGATGGTCGCCAACTATACGAACGCAACCTCCCCCTCTGGTTATAACGATTTTAGCTTTAATTTCGGAGCGGAACATTTGCTAACAGTGACCACTGTAGGCGTTACCGACCCTGCCTATGCTGGACTATGGAGGGTGATCAGAAATAGTGATCAAAAACTGAAAGTATATCTGAACCTTGGGGATATGGATCCACTAGGTAATTTAACAGATGACTGGGATTTTGTATCCATTACTCCCAACCGCATCGAGTTGAAGGATGTGAGTGGCGATGGTACCATATCTATTTTGGTTTTTGAAAGACAATAAATAACTAAGTAAGCCCAATGCCCCTGTGTTGGGCTTACTTTATTTCTAAATAAGAAATGATGAAAAAGGTAGTTGTAAACTTTATGGCATTATTACTCTTGATTTTGAGCGCC
>JBBKWR010000129.1:0-6717 GCA_037969055.1 Flavobacteriaceae bacterium
CCCAAATGCTGATGGGTAAAAGGTTTGTACCAGCTAACGTTGTTGTTGCGCCAACTAAAGTGACTTGTTTCGGACGGAGCCACACCCGCTCCGGTACTTCCCGTGACCGCATTTACATGGACTTCTTTTCCTAATAATCCTTGTTTCGCCAAGGGTAGTAGGGCCAATTGGATCGTGGTGGCAAAACAACCTGGATTGGCAATGTATTTTGATTTTTCAATGGCACGCTTGTTCAATTCTGGTAATCCGTACACAAATTTTTTACCTTCTAAAACAGCGCTGGCCCGTAGTCTAAAATCATTACTCAAATCGATTATCCTTGTATTGTCCGAAAAATGATGCTCCTTTAAAAATGCGGTGGAATTTCCATGTCCCAGGCACAGAAACACTACATCAACATTCAAATTTAATTTGTTGGTGAACATCATTTCAGTTAGGCCCAATAGGTCTGGGTGGGCTGATGTAATCTTTTTGCCCGAACGGGTGGTACTGAATACAAAATCGATCTCCGTTTCAACATGTTGGTTTAGGATCCGGATGAGTTCCCCACCGGTATAACCAGAACCCCCTATAATACCTACCTTAATCATTTTTTTGGTTTACGTATTTGTGAATTTTTCCTGGGTTCGATAGGATTTTAATGAAGCCTTTGGCGTCCTCTGCTGTCCAACCCTTGTTCATTTCGCCATAACTGCCAAAATAGGCGTTCATTAAATCGTGTGGGGAAGCTATGCCGTTAAGTTCAAATCGATAGGGATGTAGGCTCACGAATACATCTCCCGATACGTTCTTCTGGGTATCGGTAAGGAAAGCCTCTATATTTCGCATTACTTCATCGAGATAATTGCCTTCATGCAGCAACATTCCATAAAAATTGCCCAGTTGTTCTTTTTGGTATTGCTGCCATTTTCCCAAGGCATGCTTTTCCAACAGGTGGTGCGCTTTGATGATAATCAGGGATGCAGGCGCCTCAAAACCCACACGCCCTTTGATACCAATGATGGTATCCCCTACATGGATGTCTCTCCCGATCGCATATTTAGAGGCCATGGCCTCTAATCGAACGATGTTGTTCACCGGTGTATCTATCTTTCCATCAATGGCGACCAACTCACCTCTTTGGAAGGTCAGTTTAACCTCTTTAGAAGACTTTTCACTCAATTGGCTGGGAAAGGCACTTTCTGGAAGCGGTTGCTGCGAGGTCAATGTTTCCGCTCCGCCCACCGATGTGCCCCAAAGCCCTCTATTGATAGAGTACTTGGCCTTTTCCCAGGGATAGTCCACCCCATTCTTTTTCAAGTATTCAATTTCGGCCTCCCTTGCCAGTTTATTGTCCCTGATCGGTGTAATTATCTCAATTTCAGGGGCAAGGATCTGAAAAATCATATCGAAGCGTACTTGGTCATTGCCCGCCCCTGTACTGCCGTGTGCTATGTACTTAGCGCCGATTTTTTTGGCATGTGCGACAATTTCCAATGCCTGCACAATGCGTTCCGCACTAACGCTCAATGGGTAGGTATTGTTTTTTAAAATGTTCCCAAAGATTAAGTACTTGACCACTTTTTCATAAAAGGACTGTACCGCATCGATCGAAGTGTAGGTACTTGCACCCAATTTTATAGCCTTTTCCCTGATATTGGCGATTTCCTCCTTGGAAAATCCTCCGGTATTAACGCTTACCGCATGTACCTCAAATCCTTTTTCTTGGGAGAGATATTTGGCACAGTACGAGGTGTCGAGGCCCCCACTATAAGCTAAAACTAATTTCTTCATTTGTCCTTCTTTTTGAGGAATAAGGTTTCTTTGATACTTTTCAACCGGTTGAATGCTTTGGTGTTAAACTTTTCCTTTGGTATTTCTTTGGCCTGCGCCACAGGGTCGTACAACATGCCAGTACAGAGGCACATTTTTCGCTCTGTACGGGTAAGGATATCAAAATTTTTGCAAGTTTGGCAGCCCTTCCAAAATTCAGGATCATCAGTAAGTTCAGAAAAAGTGGTGGGTTTGTAGCCAAGTTCATAATTTATTTTCATTACCGCCAAACCGGTAGTAATACCGAAAATTTTGGCAGTAGGAAATTTTTTTCTGGACAAATCGAAAATGAACCTTTTAATTTCTTTCGCAAGGCCCCTTTCCCTGTAATCCGGATGCACAATGAGCCCCGAATTGGCCACATATTTGTCATGTCCCCAGACCTCGATATAGCAAAAACCTGCAAAAATATCACCGTCCAATGCGATTACCGCATTGCCATTCTGTAATTTTTTTTGAATGTATTCAGGGGTTCGCTTCGCAATACCCGTGCCCCGCACTTTGGCAGATTCTTCAATGGTGTCGCAGATGATCTGCGCATATTTGAAATGCGATTCGTTAGCAATTACAATATTCACCGAATGTTGCTTTTTAGATTAAAAATGAAATAAAGTTTCGTGGAGGGGAAATGGACACACCTATTTCCATAATTGATAAGCACCCTTACGGGCGACGAAAAATTGGAGTAAAAGAACGTGCTGGGGCAAATGCCCAGTGTGAGGTCGAAATATGTAGTTCTTTGTCCATTAGGGGGCAAATGTACAAATTAAACCTAAACGTGGGCATTT
Organism: Flavobacteriaceae bacterium; assembly: GCA_037969055.1. Taxonomy (GTDB): domain Bacteria; phylum Bacteroidota; class Bacteroidia; order Flavobacteriales; family Flavobacteriaceae; genus Pelagihabitans. The sequence goes on from JBBKWR010000129.1 coordinate 2,601, forward strand.
GAACGCCAATTTTTGAGGAATAGCAATTTTTTTCCTTTCAGCTTAAAGATTTCATAAACCATAAAGCCATACACCGCAATATATTCAATGGTGATCAGCCCTAAATGTTCCTTTATGGGAATTTGTGAATACGCGAAATAACTAAGAATAACCACTGCCGACCAAACGATGGCATAGCGGAAAGTCGTAAAAATAGAAAGCAATACCACAAAAACCAGGTACCATGGGTGCACGGTTGCCGAAAGGAAATAATATAGGGTGAGGATCCATAACATCGATGTAATTAATGTCGCAAGCTTCTGGTTTTTGGGGATAATTGTAAATAGGATAACCACGACAATAATGATATAGGGTGTAATACTACCAAAACTTTTGATCAATTCCCAAGGCTTGGCATCGAACTGAAGTGCAATTTGTTTAATTCCATTATAAAGTCCGGCATTAAATTCAAAGTTGGAGAACCATAGTCCGATTGTTTGTGAATAATTGTCCACCATGGTGGGGGTATAAAAAGGCAGTAGTATGATGAGCAAAGTGACCGCAACGATTAAATAGAACAGCAAACATTTTTTAAATCCAAAATGTTTTAAGAACAAGGGCATAAACAGCAAGGGTACCAGTTTAAGGGAAATTGAGAGGGCAAAAATCACGCCGCCGAACACCCATCTATTCATGGACAAAAGATACAGGGCCCAAACAAAAAAGAAAAGCATGACCCCTTCAAAATGTAAATTTCCAGTTAACTCGATGATCACCAAGGGATTTAGAAAATACAAAAAAATGAGGTGTGGCGAGCGATTCAGATTACGCAAGAGTTTTCTTCCGAAATACAGGATACCGACATCGGCAAAAAGTATGACGATGCGAAAGGCCGTAATGCTACCAAGAATGCCCTTACCGCCGAAAAGAACCGCCAGCGCAAAAAAGATCTGGTTGAGTGGGGGATAGGTGCTAAAATGCCTTGCGCTCAAACTCCCCATCCCGTCATATAACTGTTGGGCATTCGCAATAGCCAGATCTTGTTGACCAATCAAATTGTCGGGCACTTCTAAATAAGGATTGATCAATTGGCTTACCAATTCCCCATCCCAGATAAAGCGGAAATAATCTTGACTCAGATTCGGTTCCGACATCATGAAAACCAGTCTAAACAAAATTCCAATAACGACTAAAAACTTAAGGTTCCACTTTTCGAATTGGATCAACTTAAAGTATAGAAAAAAAAGCGCCGCGTAAAGGGTCAACAATTTCACAAAATCAGCACGCACCAAATGATGGGCGAAGGTGTAATATAATAGAACACTTAGGAAAGACAAGAGCAGTGAAATCCTATGCAGATTCCAATAAGTGCTTAGTTGGCTTGGCATTTGTGGTCGGGGTTTTAATGCCAACTAATTTAAGGTTTTTAGAGGAGATATTTGATTAGTATTAATATATGGACTTTGGCTATCAGAAATCGGAATAATTCCATCAACCAAATAAAAGTGTGGTAAGTAAATGGAGGATTAAAAGCGTTTTAAATTCACTGAACATTCAAATAGATTACACTCATAATCAGTGCGTTGCAGGAATCGTCTTTTAAAGCTTTATCTAAGCCCTTGCAGTGAGTGATTTAAAGAATACGAATCCAAATCCTAAGAATAACATAAAGTGAAATGGAAACAATCCGAAATCGTTCAGGGGAATGGCACTGTACATTCCAAATAGGAAATAGACCATCAGGGCCGCCTCCAATATCATGTTGGGCGATAATTTCTTGGTCAGATATTTGTTCCCTTTCCAACTATCCGTTAAACTATTAAGATTGAATTTTGGGGTACGCACAAATTCACTACGCTTGCCCATATGGCCTTCCAAAACGGCAATTGAATTGTGCAAGGAGAAACCCAAAGCAACCGAAAAGAAGGTAAAGAACAGTTTTATATAATCTACGAACTTCTCGAATCCACTGCCTTGGATACTCTTAAAGGTGAACCAATAACAGATGAAAAGAATGATGGTACTAACGATGAAAAAACTTGTCAACTCGAAGACCCAGGCCAATTCTGGGTAAATACTTTTTATATATAACATTGGAATGCTCAACAACGCCACAGTGAACACACAAAGGAACATGCTGCTGTTCAAGAGGTGCATGACGCCATGGAATTTGGTCTTAAAGGATATATTTTTGGCACTGACCACGCTCCAAACCGATTTTCTAAAGTTTTCTGCCCCCCCTTTGTTCCATCTGAATTGTTGTGAACGGGCGGCACTAATTACCACGGGAAGTTCTGCCGGGGTCTCGACATCTTCCAAATACTTAAATTTCCAATTCTTCAATTGCGCGCGATAGCTCAAGTCGAGATCCTCGGTCAGGGTGTCACCTTCCCAATTTCCAGCATCAAGAATACATTCCTTGCGCCAAATACCAGCGGTACCGTTAAAGTTGATAAAGTGCCCTTTGGCATTCCTTCCCACTTGTTCCAATGTAAAATGCGCATCCAAAGCGAAAGCCTGTATCCTTGTCAATACGGAATAGTCACGGTTAATATGTCCCCAACGCGTCTGTACTACCCCGATTTCAGGATCTTTAAAATAAATAACCGTTTTCTTTAACCAATCTGGGTCTGGTAAAAAATCAGCATCGAATATAGCCACAAATTCCCCTTTTGCGGTTTCGAGGCCTTCTTTCAAAGCACCAGCTTTATATCCTTGTCTGTTCGTGCGACGAATGTGTTGAATGTCCAAACCTGTTTCCTGCAATTGTTCGATCCATTTGGCAGTATCGACCACCGAGTCGTCTGTGGAATCATCCAAGACCTGGATCTCTAGCTTGCTTTTGGGGTATTCTATTTTGGCGATGTTCTCCAAAAGGCGTTCCATGACATATTCCTCATTATAAACGGGAAGCTGTATGGTGACTATGGGAATCTCCCTGGGATCCATTAGGTTGAATTTTGGGGAAGTCTGTATCTGACGTTTGTAGCCCAAATAGTTGACCAATAGGTTTAATTGGGCCAAACTGTAAAAGAAAATCAACATCAAAGAAAGACTGTAGATGGCGATAATGATGTATGTAATTGTAAGTCCCATATTATTTAATACTGTATTTAAAAATCCAACTTAATATTTTAATGCCAGCAAAGATACTACCTTTTAGGGTACCAGACACTTTTGACACCCCTATTCTTTTTTTGTAACGTACTGGAACTTCGGTATATGAAAGCTTTTTTTTAAGGGCTTTCAACTGCATTTCTACGGTCCATCCGTACGTCTTATCTTCCATTTGCAGTTCCATCAACTTTTCGTATTTGATGGCCCTAAAGGGTCCAAGATCCGTAAATTTGGCGCCAAAGAACATTTTCATCAAACTTGTTGCCAACCAGTTTCCAAAAACTTGTTGGGGGGTCATGGATCCTGATTCCCGCATCCGCTTTACCCTTGCCCCGATGACAAGATCAAAATCATTTTCCAGAATCGGAGCGACAACTTTCGGAAGTTCTTCCGGATAATCGGAATAGTCTCCATCGATAAATACGATAATATCGGGTGGTTTGGATTGTTTGGCTACGTATTCCATGCCAAGGAGACAGGCATATCCGTATCCCTTCCGAAGCTCGGTCAGTACCGTAGCACCAGCGTTTTGTGCCATTCTTGCAGTATCGTCGCTGGAATTATTGTTAATAACTATTATTTCCGAGACCGTTTTTGGGATCTTTTCGATGACCTGTGCGATCGAATCTGCTTCGTTATAGGCGGGAATGATAACTTTGATGTCCGTCATTGTTTTAGAGCGGATGGGTTGTAATTACGCTTAAAAGTACTAAAACACGAAGTACCCATGTATTTTTTTACCATTGTTATCTTTCTCCCACGAATTTAGGGTTTGTTATTGATTGGGAACTTCCTTGGTTCCACTTGGCTAAGCTGCGCCTTTTCAGGCTGCTTGGACGAAGTATTTTTAAAACATATGTTATTGGGTCTGGTTTATGGACATCAACTATCCCTTATTCACCAGTTCCATCAAATCCACCTCATTGCCCAATAAAATTTCTGTTGGGTTGATGCGACCTTTCAAGGGGCCGTTTTCCAATTTTAGTACGCCTCTCGGGCATACGGCGGAACATATACCACA
>JBBKWR010000130.1:0-3781 GCA_037969055.1 Flavobacteriaceae bacterium
TAATTTTAAAAGTATCAGTAACCTTTAATAATACAACCAATGAAAAAAGCAATTTTTAGTTTACTCGTTTTACTGGCTTTTTGTGTCAAAGCACAAGAGTCCTATTGGACCAATTACAGTGTTGTGGTCGAACCACAAAATGTGGACATGTTCTACAAATTGGTCGATGATTATTTTACGGCCAACAAATCGGAAGGCATAACCGTGACCTTATTTGAAAATCACTTTAATGACCACGAGAACAACTTTACGCATGTAATCGGTTTTTCTGGATCGTTAGAGGCTTTGGGCAACATGTACGCAAAAGATGGAGGTGCCGCCTGGAAATTGTTTTTGGTACAACTGAACCAGCATATCAAGGAGGGCTACGCATCGCATACGGGAACGCGCATATCACATCAGGGCGACCTTGACCAAGACCTCCCCATACAAAGGTACTTTATTGTTCATGTGGATGATGGTGACGTCTTTAACAAAGCCTATAAAAACTATATCACCGCAAATATGCCGGCAGGAATGCTCGTCATGATGGGCGATATTACCGCCGGGGTTTCACCAAATGGAGAAAACCGTTGGGTACTCAATGGATTTAAAGATTTCAAAGCTGCCTTAGGGGGTGCTGAAGCCATGCGTTCCGATGCCCAGAAGGCAACGAACACCAAAGCATGGAAAGAGTTCTTGGCCACCAATGGCGGATCCCGATTGGTACGTTCGGGCCTACGGGTACGCATGGGACAATGGTAATATCTTTTGAATTAGCCAAAGTTGCCCCTTCACTTTTGTGGAGGGGTTTTTTATTGGGGCGAAATGAAGCGTAGGACAACTGATGTTTTGGCGTGGGACGACCGGGTTGGTAAAGAAAATTTCAAAAAGGTAGCATAAGTAATTTTATAAGTTAATTTTTATATCAGGTCATACTTTTTGGAGGTTAGTTTGTTATGCTTATTGATTGGGGCTTTTTGAGTTTCATTCTTCCTGAACACTATATGCGAATTCGTTCTTACTGGTCCACAAGAATTGGATTTTTAAGTGTTGCCGTCTTAGAAACATCAACTTGTTTAACCGTCCTGCCTTTTATCATCAATAGGCGAATATCTTCCAAAGTAATATATAAACAGGGTACTATCACCAGTATGATAGCGGTAGCAAATACAATTCCGAATCCCAAGGAAATTGCCATTGGAATCAGATAAAACGCTTGACTGGAAGATTCCAAAATTATCGGGGCCAAACCGCCAAAGGTGGTCATGGTGGTTAAGATGATCGGCCGGAATCTTCTTAGTCCCGCTTCATGGATGGATTGGTAAATGGCATTCCCCTCTTTTCTACGTTTATTGGCATAGTCTATCATGATCAATGAGTCGTTGACGACCACCCCGGACAATGCGATGACCCCCATTAAACTTACCAAAGAAAGGTCATAGCCCAATAATATATGGCCTATTACCGCTCCTACAATTCCAAAAGGTATAGCGGTCATAACAATCAAGGGCTGCACATAGCTGCTAAAAGCTACGGCGAGCAAGGCATAAATCAATAGCATTGCAATTGCAAAGCCGGCCTTTAAAGTATTCGTGCTTTCCCGCATATCGGCCTGACCGCCTTCAAAACTCCATGTAATTCCCGGAAAATCCGCTCGTAGCTGTGGTAGGGTTTCTTCCTGGACCGAGGCAATAACCCGACCGACAGTATTGGCCGGTTCTACATCCATTCCTACATTTACAACTCTTCGGCCATCCCTGCGGTTAATGCTCGTAAAAGCCTCCTTTTGTTCCACTTCCACCACATCCATCAAAGGCACCTCTACCCCATCAGGGGTACGGATCAAGAATTTTTCCAAATTTTTGATATCCTTCCGTTCCTCTATGGGCAATTTTACACGAACTTCGATTTCGTTCATGCCCCGCAATTGTCGCATGGCCAAGGCGCCAAAAAAGGCGTCACGAACCTGTCGGCCGACATCGTCGGAGGTGAGACCCAAGTTTCTACCTTGAGGTAGTAGCTTGAAGTCATATTGCATTTTACCTTTGTTGTAATTGTCGGTTACATCACGCGTATTTGAAAATCCTTTCATTCGCTCGACAAAAGCGGCACTCGCGCGTTCCAATACATTGATGTCCGAATGACTTAGGTCTATGCTGATGTCCTGTCGAGCACCCCCTGGTCCCCGTTCGGCTTCAAAGGTTATTTGGTCTACGCCTTCAATTTCCCCTATATTATCCCGCCATAAGGCAATAACTTCTCCGGCCGTAATATCACGTTGATCGGGCGGCAACATAACGATTTCCACATCTATAAAATTCTGACCGCGAACATTCGTTTTTATCCCTTCGGCTACCTCATAGAGATTATGTTCTTCAAACATGCGTTGGGTGGCCTGTGAAATATCGTGTGCCACTTTGGCCGCTTGATCGGGCGTAGTGCCTACGGGCAATCTTACCCCTGCCTCGATTTCATCCGCGGCCACTTCTGGCATCATAATCATTCCCATATGCCCACTGTATGCATATCCACCGACAATCAATAAAAGTGCCACCGCTGCGCTCAGGGTTATGTACCGATATTTCAAGCAAAGATCAAGAAACGGGCGGTACCGATTTTCTATAAATCGATCAAAAGCCTTGGCGAATGACCGCTGCCATCCTTCCAGTTTAACCACCCACTTATTCTTGTTGCTTTCTTTTTTAAGATGTCCTAAATGGGAGGGTAAAATAAACAAGGCTTCGAGTAAGGAAACCGCTAAAATAACTATGACGACCGCAGGCAAAGGTTGCCAGAACTTCCCGGTTTCCCCGGGCATAAAGAGCAGGGGAACGAAAGCGATAATGGTCGTGAGAATGCTAAAAATAACCGGTAAGGAAACATCTTTTGTGCCCGCAATGGCCGCTTTTATAGGGCTTAAGCCCTTTTGGCGGTATTCGTATACATTTTCCCCAACGACAATGGCATCATCAACAACAATACCCAGAACGACCAAAAAACCAAACATGGAAATCATATTTACGCTGATACCGATAAGGGGCAGAAAAATTATTCCTCCAACAAAAGAGACCGTCATTCCCATCATGACCCAAAAGGCGAGACGGCGCTCCAAAAAAAGCGTCAATATAATCAGCACGATGACAATGGCGATCACCCCATTTTCGGTAAGCAACGAAAGTCGTTCCCGATAATCCGCTGCACGATTACTATCCGTCCGATATTTTACCCCGGGCGGTAGTTGAAAGTTTTCCATTATGGCCCCTACCCCATCAGCAATTTTTAAGGGCGACTGATCTCCGATTCGGAAAATACGTAGTTCGACATAATTCTCTTGATTGAATTGCCCATGAAAACCTGTTTCTTCAAATCCATCGGTTATAGTTGCAATATCCTTTAGGGCTACTTTTGCTCCAGATTCGGAGGATACTACCGTAATATTGCCAAATTCTTTGGCCCATTGTTTACGCTCTTGCATACGGAGCATAATCTCGCCACTTTGTGTCTGAATCGAACCAGCAGGAACGTCGTTGCTACTTTGTCGAATAATGTCCGCTACTTGCCCAAGGGTAAGGTTGTATTTCTGGAGATTGCGCCGTGGAATTTCAATACGGGTTTCATAATCGGGTACATTGCCCAACTCAACTTGTGTGATATCAGGATTGTTGAGAAGGATGGTCCGCAGGCGTTCCGCAAGTTGTCTCAGTGTCCAGATATCGGCTGCACCATAGAGACCGATTTGTATGACATCGCTTTGACGGGATTGCAGACGTACCTCAGGCCGTTCAATATCGTCAGGAAA
>JBBKWR010000131.1:0-9724 GCA_037969055.1 Flavobacteriaceae bacterium
GCTGGTCGCGGTCGCCACGATTACCTCTATTTCCTTTTGCAAAAAAGTGGGTTGCGAAGGCTCCCCTTTGCCCCAGCGGTAATCTGCATATATTTTAATAAAATCGACCCCGTTGCCCATTTGTCGCCTAACGGTTTTGATGGCATCGTCAATTCCGCTTACTGGTTGTGCGCCCAACGGAACGGTGACCCCATCGTGGAATCCCTTTGGGCCATAAGCCCCTGTTGCAACTATGGCAGGACCTGCCACTATCATTCTAGGTCCTTCTACAATTCCCTCATCGATCGACTTTTTAAGATGGACATCTGCATAACCTGCTCCTTCGGAACCTAGATCGCGGACAGTTGTAATACCGGCCAATAGCGTTTTCTTTGCATGAACCGTTCCGCGAATGGCCCGCTCTACCGGAGATTCCTTTAAAACCTGGTCGTTCCAATCGGTCTCATTATAAGGGTGCAACAACAAATGCGAATGCCCTTCGATGATACCGGGCATAAGTGTGGTTCCTTTTAAGTCGATTTCTTTGGTATTTTTTGGAATTTTCATCCCTAAGGGTGAACCGGCGTAGCTGATCGTATTTCCTTCCACCAAAACCACCCAGTTTTCATGAAGGTCTTCACCGTCAAAAACCCTGTCCGGCTTTAATAAGATCTGCCCCTTTAGGGGTAGTAACGATAGGCTTATAATGAGAAAGCAAAGTTTCTTCATGCCATTAATTTTGGGAGGCATTTTGGGCAATTTCTTCCAATTTGGTATGAATAGCTGCTTTAGCCAACCATTTACCCTGGCGCATTACCCCGGTAATTTGGGCTAGTGCCTTTAGATCTTCCAATGGATTGGCATCCAATAAAATAAGATCAGCATCAAGCCCTTCTTTGATTTCTCCAAATGTGCCCTCCATATTAAAATAGATTGCGGGGTTCAAGGTGCCGGCCTGAAGGATTTCCAAAGGGGAAAGTCCAGCGTCCAGCATGCCCTGTATTTCATGATGTATTGAAAATCCCGGCACGTTGAACAGTTGGGGCGCATCGGATCCCAAAAGCATACCGTGACCGTTTTCCTGCAATTTTTTGATGAGCTTTTTTCGGATGGTATCGAACCGTTGCCATTGCGCCACATCAAATTTGGTATCTGGTCCAGTGGTTTCATTTTTGACCTTTTTCCAGTTGGCAAGGGTGCTTGTTGGCATATACTTCATTTCTGGTTGTGCCAACAGTTCTTCCGTGTCAATGGGAGCGAACCATCGCTCGAATAAGCTTTGGGTAGGCACGATCCAGACCTTATTTACTTTCGCCAATTGAACCAGATCATCAATTTTTTTCATGTCTGCCAAGAGGGTGAAATTATATCCAAAGAAACCATTTTCCTCAGCTTTCACTTTTGCAGATTCAGGAACCAATCCTTCCAGAAACCCGTCCACATGGTCGATTGATGCATACTTGCTTTCCAAGGCATGTCTGATCCCCACATTCACTGGTACATGGCCCGCAAAGCGGATGCCCACCTCGTTTGCAGTTTTCACAACCTGATCAAAAACCTCGCGTTGTATCCCCGGATGAATCTTTAAAAAGTCGTAGCCTTCTTTTTGGTAAGCCGTCACTTTCTGAATGGCCTCCTCGGTACTGGTAACTGTATTTCCATTGAGTGATGGACTCGACGTGAAGATGCGCGGACTTAGAATATCGCCTTTATCAGCCTGTTCCCTCAACACCAAATGGGCAGGGTCGCCCAACATGCCCCTGATGGTGGTAATTCCGTTAGACAAATAAAGGAACAAGGTCTCTTCTATACGTTCCGGACTTGTTGTGGGTGGAGGAATATGTGCGTGCATTTCGGCCAATCCTGGGATTAAATATTTTCCAGTGCCGTCAATATGCGACGCATATTTTTCAGAATTATCGAGTTGCGCGACCACCTGTATGATCTTGCCAGAATCAATGACCACTTGAAAGGCCTTCATAATTTCCCCCGTTCTCACATCAATGACATTGACATTAGAGAAAAGAATGGCGGTCGCACTTACCTTTTCCTGGGATTGCCCACATGATGACAATAATAATACTCCTAGGACAAAGGTTATTTTCTTTAGTACCAATTTATTAATAGAACCTAACATGACATCAATTTTTTAACCCTAGGAAATTAGTGAATTATTACCGATTTATCAACCTGCGCAAGCCGATAAAAACCGGAATTAAAATCGAATAACCAATAAATGTGGTGAAAATATAAGGTCCTAGATCTAGAGCCAACATGAGGCCAATGACCAAGAGCTGAAAACCGAGGCCAAATGTAGAAACGGCTGTCATCAACCAATTGGGAAGGCACTTGCTCTCCACCGCTTTGGGATCTAGCCTGAGTATTATCCTATCGAACACCCCATAGGAGATACTATATAATGCGAATAGGAAATTCACGACCCCTTGTTTCTCCCCTTTCATTGCTAAAGGTGCCTTATCTTCGAATATCCGGCTGGTCTTATCCCCATTGAATTTGTTCCTAAGGATAACATAATAGTAATGGTATAAAGTGCCCTGTAATTGGAGACAGCAAAAGGCGAATAGGGCATGGGCTATCGAGCCATTTGTAGTATGCCATATACTCAATAAAATAAGGAAGTTTAAGAAAATGTCGGATAAAGAGTCCAAATATCTTCCTGTGTGACTAGGGGTATTTTTAATTCGTGCCAATTCTCCATCGGCAGCATCCAAAATAGATTTCAAAACCAGAAAAAATACTGCGGCCCAATAGTACTCATAGAGGATACATATAATTGCCAAGAAGCCAGATACAACAAAAACCATAGTGATATGGATGGGCGTAATATGTGTATTTTTAAGGGATTGGGCAATGACCTGTGCAACGGGTCTACCGTAATCGGACAGATCCAAGAATTGATATTCCTTAGGTAATTTAGACATGCGTAAACAGGCGATGGCAAGAATATTCGAGAACGGAAACACGCTGGCCCGATGCACTCCCCAAGTCGCGTTGCAAGGTAAGGCAATTTATATAATGCAATAATTGTGGTCAAGGCTACCGAATGCCCCTTGATTTAATATTTTGCCCGCAAAGTTCGATGATTTCCGCAATCCTTTTTTGTCGCGTTTCGACGCGCTTGGCCTGATTCAGCCAGTACAGAAAACTTTTGCGTTGGCCCCTGGTAAAACTTTGATAATTTTTAAATGCGCTTGGGCAATTATTGAACGCCTCTTGCAGGTCATTCGGAACCACACCATTTTCCACTTCATCCAACGCGGTCCATGAACCGTTTTTTTTCGCCACATTGATTGCGGCGTTTCCTATGCGGTGCATGAGTCCACCTGCCTGCAACTCCTTGATGTTATTTTTGTTGACCTTGCTCCAGACACTTTTAGGATTTCTTGGGCAGAAATATTGCCGACGTCTTCCCTGTCCCAAACTTTTAACAGTGCTATCGATCCATCCATAACAGATGGCCACCCGCACGGCTTCCTCCCATCTCATGCTGTCATTTTCATGGGCAACCGTATAAAAAATTAGATAGATTCCTTGCGATGTCGAATGGTTTTCATGCAACCAAGCCCTAAATTCGGCATCGTTTTTAAAATAGTGTTCCTCTATTACTTTCATGGATGAAATAACTTCCTAACAATTTCCATAAAAATAGTGCATAATTACTAATCCATATAGTAATTGACTTTCCGAATCCTTATATTTAGGGCCTTAATCAAAAAACATTCACAACGAAACATATGAAAAAAATTATTCTGGCAATGGTCCTGGTAACTGGGTTGTTGCTTAGCTCCTGTGGCAACAAAAGGGAGGGCAAGCCAAAAGTTTTGGTTTTCTCCAAAACAATGGGCTTTAAGCACGCCTCGATCCCAGTTGGGATAGCAGCCATTCAAAAATTGGGTACGGAAAATGGTTTTGAGGTCGATACGACCAAAAACGCCGATCTTTTCAATGATGAAAACCTAACTCAATATTCCACGATTATCTTCCTGAGTACTACGGGAAATGTTTTGGACGCCAAACAGGAAGCAGCGTTTGAACGCTATATCCAAGCTGGGGGCGGTTACGTTGGTGTACATGCCGCGGCCGATACGGAATATGATTGGGGTTGGTACAACAAATTGGCGGGGGCACAATTTCAAAGCCATCCTTCCGGTACGCCCGAAGCCGACTTTGTGATCAAGGATAAAAATTTTATCGCCACCAAATTTTTTAAGGATAGCATTTGGCACCGTACCGATGAGTTGTACAATTATAAAAATATCAATCCAGACATTAATGTTTTGATGACCCTAGATGAGTCTACTTATCAGGGCGGCACTAATGGGGATTTCCATCCGATTGCCTGGTATCACGATTTCGATGGCGGCAGGGCCTTCTATACCGGGGGTGGGCATACTGATGAGAGCTATTCCGAGCCGCTTTTTTTACAGCATCTATTGGGTGGTATCCAATACGCCATCGGAAAGAACGAGAACTTGGATTACGGCAAAGCTGTAAGTCAGATTCCGCCTGATATGAACCGCTTTTCAAAAGTACCTCTGGTGGGTGGTGAATTTTATGAACCCACAGAAATGACCGTATTACCCAATAATGATGTTTTGATAGCCCAGCGCCGTGGGGAGATTATGTTGTACAAGGCCGACACCAAAGAATTGAAACAAGTTGCCCTTTTGGATGTGTATTACAAGACTTTGAACACCCCAGGGGTAAATGCCGAGGAAGGTGTTATGGGGCTTCAAAAGGACCCAAATTATGCAACCAACCATTGGGTTTATGTTTATTATGCCCCTACAGGTGATAAATGGGTGAACCGTTTGTCGCGTTTTAAATATAATGATAACGTTTTTGATCTGGCCTCCGAGCAAGTGATTTTGGATGTAGACAGTCAACGGGAAATCTGTTGCCATACTGGAGGCTCCATAGCCTTTGGTCCGGGAGGTCTTTTGTATCTGTCAGCTGGCGATAATTCGACCCCATTCAATGAAAAGGATGTGAAATACGTAAATAGTGGCTATGCTCCCTTGAACGATATTCCAGGTCATCAGCAATACGATGCGCGACGTTCTTCAGGTAATACAAACGATCTACGCGGAAAAATAATGCGGATAAAAGTAAATGAAGATGGTAGTTACGATATTCCTGAAGGGAATCTCTTCCCCGTTGGGATGGAAAAGACCCGTCCTGAAATCTATACGATGGGCCATCGTAACCCTTATAGGATTTCAGTTGATCCCAAGAAGGGATATTTGTACTGGGGGGAGGTTGGTCCTGATGCCAGGGAAGACTCTTTAGTGACAAGGGGCCCAAGGGGCTACGATGAAATGAACCAGGCCCGGTCTGCAGGTAATTTTGGGTGGCCATTATTTATAGGCAACAACAAACCTTATCGCGCATACAACTATGAAACCGGTGAAAGTGGTGCTGCGTTTAACGCAGAGAAACCGATTAATAATTCCAGGAACAATACAGGACTCACAGAATTGCCTCCTGCCCAAGGTGCCTATATTTATTATCCCTATGTGGATTCGCAAGAATTTCCACAGGTAGGGTCAGGGGGCAGAAATGCCATGGCCGGACCAACTTATTATTCAGATATGTACCCAGACGGGGGCGGACTTTCCTCCTATTTTGATGGTAAAGTCATCATTTATGAATGGATGCGGGGATGGATGATGGCTGTATCCCTCTTTGAAGATGGGACCTTTAACAAAATGGAGCCGTTTGCTTCAGATATTAAATTGAACAACTTGATCGATATGGAAATGGGCCCGGATGGTAAGGTTTACTTGCTGGAATATGGCAGCGGTTGGTTCACTAAAAATGTTGATTCAGGTTTAAGTTATATCGAATATAATGGAGGCAATAGGCCACCAGTAATCGATTATTTGATTGTGGACCAAAGCTCTGGCAAATCACCACTAACGGTTACTGCAAAGGTAGAAGCCGTTGACTTGGAAAATGATGCAGTTAGTTATGTGTGGGATTTCGGTAATGGGGAAACTGAAGCAACAACAGCGGCAGATGTAACCTATACCTATAAAGAAACAGGAGAATTCAATATTTCCGTTGAAGCCAAAGATGACAAGAATGCCATCGCCAAAAGTAATTCTATTGCAATCTTTGTAGGCAATAGCAGGCCTGAAGTTGCAATTGATCTCAAGGGTGGAAACTCTTCCTTTTTTATTGCGGGTATTCCCGTAGAATATAAGGTAACGGTAACCGATCCAGATGGTAATGAAACTGTTGATCCTGCCAATATTTTTGTATCGGTCGATTACATGGAAGGCATGGATGAGGTCAATAATTCATTGGGCCATCAACAAGTTTCCGCAGCCGTAACCGGAAAGGCGTTGACACTTGGAATGGACTGTAAGACTTGTCATAAAGAAGCAGAGGCCTCAATCGGACCAAATTATACCGATGTCGCCAAAAAATATAAAGACGATAGAAGGGCAGCGGGATACTTGCAAAGTAAAATCATTTCCGGGGGATCCGGGGTATGGGGGGAAGTGGTAATGCCCGCACACCCGAATGTGACCAGTGATGAAGCAAGGCAGATTGTCATGTATATTAGATCTTTGGTGAATACCGGAGTGAAAATCAAGTCACTTCCTATTGCTGGAAAAATCATACCCAAACCTTCACCGACCGATAATGTTATGATACTCTCAGCCAGTTATACCGACCAAGGCAATAACGGTGTAAGGCCATTAACCGGGTCCAATTCGGTAACCCTACGGGGTAGTACCGTACCTTTTTCTGCGACGACCAAGGCCCAAGGATTTACCCCAATTGCATTTAATGGTATGAACATGTTAATACTGCCCGCAGGCGACGGTTGGTTTGCCTTGGAAGATATTGATTTGAAAGGGGTGAAATCGGCCATGATATCCGCCGGTTGGCAAAAAGCGCCAAAGGTAGGTGTAAGTTTCGAAGTGCGTTTAAATTCGCCCGATGGGGAATTATTGGGCAGCGGGAGCATTCCTGCGCCAGTTGCGGGACAACCTGGCGGAATGGTAATGATCAATCTGAACAAGCCAGTCGATACCAAGGCCAAAGAAATATATTTTGTATATACGCCCAAGGAAGGTGAAGCCCCTGGTCAAATGGCATTAATGAATGTCCGGTTTGCCGGGAAATAATTGAGTTGATAACATTGTAAAAGGCATCCCAAAATTCGGGATGCCTTTTTTTATGTATTCCAAAGTTGAAAATGGACAATTTTAAAGATGTTCAATTTAGTTTGAATGATGCTGGTTAGTCAAGATTAAAATTTCGATGGTGGAAAACGAAGGTGTAAATACTAGCTGGCCACGAAAATTGAATTAGAACCGTCAACCATTGCAGACAGACCATGACGGTGGTTTTGGGTGCTTCCAAGTTGTGCCTTATTTTTCATTTTAATGATTCATGATCGATAGTGGCTACTTATATCGCGCTTAAACTTCATATTTTCAATTCCAGAACATAAAAATTAGGATCAATTTTCAAGGTACTCAGGTCGCCCATTAGGACCTCTGATTTCCAAGTGGAAGTAGGGTAAATCCATTGGGGCGAATCACCGATAAATATTCTGACGGGCATATCAAAATTGTCAACTACCTGAGTATAGCGGTATTTTAGGGTTTTGCCATTCACCTTATACTCCAAAAGCGGTATTTTGGTGGTCCGCAAATATTGGTTGAAGAAGGCGGATAAATTTTTGCCGGTCTTATCGCTGAGATACGCCTCGATTTGTTTGGAGGTTACCGTTTGATGGTAGAAGTCTTTATTGAGTCCCCGTAATATTTGTCGCCACAGTTCATCATCATCGACCAACTGCCTTAAGGTGTGTAGTAGGTTGGAACCCTTGTAATACATGTCCCCACTACCCCCGCTGTTTACGTCATAGTTGCCAATAATGGGTCGATCATTGTTTATTTTCTGTCGCATGCCGATCACATATTCCGATGTGGCTTGCTTACCATAATAATAATCGAGGAATAGGCTTTCCGAATAACAGGTAAATCCTTCATGCACCCACATATCTGCTATGTCTTTATAGGTAATATTATTGGCAAACCATTCGTGACCTGATTCATGGATGATGATAAAATCGAATTTAAGTCCCCAACCTGTACCGGAGAGGTCATTGCCCAAATAACCCTGTCTGTAAAGGTTCCCGTAGGTTACAGAACTTTGGTGTTCCATTCCCAAATAGGGTACTTGCACCAGCTTAAATCCGTCCTGATAAAAAGGATATGGGCCGAACCAATATTCAAATGCCTTCATCATCTTCGGCGCATCCTTAAATTGTTCTTTGGCCTTTTCCAAATCTTCGGGCAATACGTAGTAATCCATATCCAATGTCCCCTTTTCGCCTGCATACTGCTCTCCGAAATGTTCGTATTTCCCAATGTTCACGTTCACCCCGTAGTTGTTTATCGGGCTGGCCACGAACCAGTGATAGGTGTTGGTATCCTCATCAACTCTACGAAGCCTTCCGTTGGAAACATCCATTAACCCTTTGGGCACTTTCACACTAATGGCCATGCTATCTACTTCGTCATACATGTGGTCTTTATTGGGCCACCAGACACTTGCCCCAAGACCTTGACAAGAAGTGGCCACAAACGGATTGCCGTTTGCGTCTTGTTTCCAAGAGAACCCACCATCCCAAGGGGCGTTGACCGCTTCTTTAGGGTGACCTGAATAATAAACGATTATTTCATTGATGGCCTCCTTTAGCTGCGGTTTTTTAAGAAGGACATAGTGGACATTGCCCTTGTTCTGTACATCAAGAATTACCCCGTCTTGGGTTACCTTATCAATAGTAAGAGGTGGCTGCAGATCAACTTGGAGCACCTGATTTTGACGCAATACCTTATAACGAATAGTATTGCTGCCAGAAATAAATTTATCCTTTGGTTGCACCTCGATATCCAAATGATAATAGTTCAAGTCCCACCAGGCGCGTTCTGGGGTGATACTGCCGCGCAAAGTATCCTGCTCCGTATATTGTTGGCCGTAGGTCGAACAATAAAACCCAATGATCATGAATACCAAAATAAACCTATTTCTTACCATCATATTTTAGTTTCAATACTTTAAAATTCCAAGCACTAAACCCAAATCACAATATCCTGATCTTTGGTATTTTGTTTTTGGGAATTGGAATTTATCTTAAGATCCCATTAGGGAACATAACTGGACTTTCGTGTCCGTTTGAACCTACTGCAGCGATTCCAAAAAAGAAGTTATCAATAACAGTGCCGTCCAACGTATATTCCAACACATCTCCGACAAATTTGCTATGATCCCAGGTAGGGGAGGTGGTATCGCGCCAGTAAATCTTATATCCCACTGCCCCCTCCACCTTGCTCCATTGAAATTTAGCTGCTGGGGCGACAATGCCCCCGATTTTCACTTCAATGGGCGCAGGGGGTGCCCAAGCGATCGAAGCCAGATTGATGGCGTTCACGGCGGTCAGTTTTTTGGAATACGCAAAATTTACATGTTCCAACACATCTCCGTAATTGATACCCTCTTCTGTTCTAATATCTTGGTGTTGTTGGGTATAATTTTCATGCGCCTCCATGATCCTTATGCCCGCATATCCTGCATCGTTAAAGGGTCGATGGTGTCCCCCACGGCCAAAGCGATCTAAGCGATAGATCATCATTGGGTTCATTTCGGGCATATAGGTTCGTACATTTTTATGCACATAGCGGGCCAATTGTCTTGAAAT
>JBBKWR010000132.1:0-26402 GCA_037969055.1 Flavobacteriaceae bacterium
CCTCGGTAGATTCCGCCGTGTTCGTGCTCAGTATGTTCACCGATGGAGGGAAAAAGGATCCAAGTAAAAGACATCGGCTTTTATGGTCGGTATTTATATTATTGGCCACTTTGGCCCTATTACTATTGGGCAATTTTAGATCGGATATCGATGTGTTGATAGCGGTCCAAAAGCTGTTGATCATCACCTCGTTACCCTTTGCTATTTTCATGGTCGTAATGACTTGGATTTTTATGCGGCGGCTGTTAGCCGCTCGCTCAAATGAAGCGTCACCTGATCAATAGGCTCCCGCATTCGTTGGATAACCGCCAAGGGTAGTTTTACATTTATGATTTGGGCAAAAACACTTCCGCCATCATACATCTTGCACTGCCACCCCCACATGTCTCTATGGTGTCGAGTGAACTGTGCAAAATCTGGCAATGCTTTTCGATTGCAGTGATCTGCGCAGGGGTCAGACTTCGATACGCTTGCGAACCCATCACTAAAAAAGGAGTGCCGTTCTTTCCCAAAACTTGGAGCATATTGCCCGCAAAATGGTGCATCTGCCCTTCGGTGATGGTAATAATCTCCTTACCGTCGGCCTTTAAATGTCCGATTACATTTTTACGCTCTTTTTTGTCATCGATGGTATCGAGACAAATTACAGCAAAATCCTCTGCCAAGCACATCATCACATTGGTGTGGTAAATTGGAAGACGTTGACCTCCCACGGTCTGATTGGCGGTAAATATTACGGGCAAATATTCAAAATCCTCACAGAATTCAATGATCAGTTCCTCTTCGGCCCGTGCCGAAAGCGCGCAATATACTTTCTGGTTGACCCGATCGATCAACAGGCTACCCGTACCTTCCAAAAATATCCCTTCGGTTTCTGCAGAAGTATAATCCATTACATTTTTAATCACATACCCTTGATTTTCCAAAATATCCAAAATATCATCCCTACGTTCATTTCTGCGATTTTTGGCAAACATGGGATATAGTCCGACCGTACCATCCTCGTGAAACGATATCCAATTATTTGGAAATATGGAATCGGGGGTATCGGGTACTTGAGTATCTTCGACCACGATAACTTGAACACCTTTGTCCCGAAGAATTTTCACAAAATCATCGAACTCTCTTTGGGCCATGGAATTGATCTCCTCTTCTTTAAGATCTATGGATTCCTGAAAATAATTGTTAATGGCGGTCTCTTCGTTCATCCGAAAATTAACCGGCCGTATCATCAATATGGTATTTGTGATCTGCGACATTTTTAACTCATTTTAATCTTTACGGAAACGCTATCTATCATTATAATGCATGCAAAAATAATGTGCAAAGGGATTCAAGGTTATTCCCTTGCCAAAGGCAGGGTCGTGCAGCGCAACAGGCCTTCCTGTTTGGAAATTTCAGCATACGGTATCTCCTCAACGGTAAAACCTTGTGCCCTTAACCAATTGTTGAGCCTGGTAAAATTACGTTCGGACACCACCACCTCTGGTGAGATGGAAAACACGTTGCTGAACATATGGTACATTTCATCTGCAGTGATTTCAAAGATGTTTTCCCTGCCAAAAAAGTTAACCAGCCATTGGTATTCCTCCTCGATCAGAAAGCCGTTCTTATGGAGGATCGCTTTGTCGTTTCCAACCGGTTGGAAACAACAGTCCAAATGTAAAGCGTTTTCCCGCGCGTTGGTAGATTTCCTAAGCTCAAAAGATTTGACGGTCTTGTTTGGAAATAACGCCCTTAAAAATTCGACGGCTGCCTTATTTGTACGGGCGGTAATATGATGTGGATAATTTTCCGAGGTATAGGTGCCCACAAAAATATGGTCGTTCCATGGCATAACGTCACCACCCTCTACATGTACTTCCGCCGGCGGATATATTATTTTGGCGGAATCGATCTGACCGATCACATGGGCTATGGCCAGAAATTCATTTTCCCGATCAGGCAAAATGTTCGCCTTTATAAAGGTGTCCTCCACAACAAAGGCGATATCGCGGCTAAAAATCTGGTTACAGTCCTGAATCACTTTGGGCCTAAAGACCTGCACTCCATATTTTTCAAAAACGGTGGCAAAGGCTTCCATTTCCTTGACCATATCTTCTTCAATGGGATAGGTGCCCGCTAAGATATTTTCCAATGACTTCGGGTCATAGGCATCTTCCGCTTTTGGGACTGGGCCACAGCTTTCCGCGGTGCCCAGAATAACGGATTTTAACCGTGATGTTTCATCATTGATGTTCAACCGTAGCATACCACAAATTTGCGCAAAGATACGGCGATGTTACAGCTAAAAAAAATGCCGTTTTAGCAAGCTAAAAGGGCATTTATAATTTAGAATTTGATGATTTTATCTTGCGTTAAGATCAACAAAAGGCCTTAGTTTTGCCCCTGTATAAATCTGTCGCGGACGACCGATCGGTTCATTGTTCAGCCGCATTTCCTTCCACTGTGCAATCCAACCGGGGAGTCTGCCCAAGGCGAACATCACTGTAAACATATCGGTTGGGATGCCCAATGCCCTATAGATGATTCCAGAGTAGAAATCAACATTTGGATATAACTTTCTATCAACAAAATATTTATCTTCCAAGGCCTCTTTTTCCAAGCCTTTGGCGATTTCCAAAATTGGATCTTCCTTGCCTAGATCAGCCAATACCTCGTCGGCTGATTTTTTGATGATCTTTGCTCGGGGATCAAAATTTTTATAGACCCTATGGCCAAATCCCATTAACCTAAAAGGATCATTTTTGTCCTTGGCCTTGGCCATGTATTTTTTAGTATCGCCCCCATCTGCTTCAATGGCTTCCAACATTTCAAGTACTGCTTGATTCGCACCTCCATGCAACGGGCCCCAAAGCGCAGAGATACCGGCAGAAAGAGATGCAAAAAGTCCAGCATGTGATGATCCGACGATGCGAACCGTTGAGGTGGAGCAATTTTGTTCATGATCGGCATGAAGGATCAAGAGTTTATCCAAGGCTTCGATTACAACATCGTTTTTAATATAGTCTTTGTTCGGCTTTTTGAACATCATTTTATGAATGTTCTCAACATAGCCTAGACTCTCGTCGCCATAATCCAAGGGTAGTCCTTTTTTCTTGCGCAAGGTCCATGCGACCAATACGGGAAACTTTGCCATAATGCGCACGATGGCATGGTACATGGCCTTATCAGAACTTACATTTACCGAAGTCGGATTAAAGGCGATAAGTGCACTGGTCAAAGAGGACAACACGCCCATAGGATGGGCCGATTTGGGAAAACCGTCCAATATTTTTTTCATTTCCTCATCAACCTGTGATTCTTCCTTGATATCGGAATGGAATTTATTTAATTCTTGCTTGTTTGGTAATTCACCGAATATCAAAAGATAGGCCACTTCCAAAAAGTCTGCCTTCTCGGCCAATTCCTCAATTGAATAACCCCGATATCTTAATATCCCCTTCTCGCCATCCAGAAAAGTTATGGCGCTCTCACAAGAGCCCGTATTCTTAAATCCCGGATCTAAGGTGATAAGGCCTTTCGTTACCGATCTTAAGGTCTTTATATCTATGCCTGGCTCATTTTCAGAGCCTATGACAACCGGAAACTCATATCTCTGGCCTTTGTATTCAATAATAGCAGTATCTGACATGTTGTGCTTCTAACTTATGGTTAAATGTTAAATTAAGGAAAACATTAAATGTTAACAATATGGTCAATTCATTTAGGCTATCATTAACAACGGCTGCCTTGGGTATAGAATTTTATTTCGTAAATTTACAAAAGGTATAGCACTTTGTAATATTCATCTACGGACTTCTTCCAGGTAAATCGCATTTTCTTGGCATTGGCCTGAATTTGTTCCCATTTGGGTTTGTCATTTGCAAAAATCTTCAAAATATCATCGAAAGTGCTGAGCATATTTTTTATTTTTTTGTCATAGGTGTCCCCATCAAAAGAGAAACCGGTCTTCATGTGTTCAACGGTATCCTTCAAACCCCCGGTGTGGTGCACAAAGCATGGGTTTCCATTTCGCATTGCAAGCATTTGGCTTATACCGCAGGGTTCAAAAAGGCTTGGCATAAAATAAAGATCGGATTCCAAATAGATGGAATCAATTAGGTCCTCTGATTGTCCATTGGTAAATATGAAGTTTTTATGTTCGTAACTTATTTTCCTGAACACTTCTTCATACTCGGGTGCACCAGTGCCCAAAAGCATAAAAATACCATCTACTTTTTTGAGTTTCTTTAGAATTTCCACGAATGCCTCAGGGGATCTTTTGAAAAAATAAAACTTTTGTTCCGTCAATCTGGCAACACTGGAAACGATAAACTTCGGTCGTTCCTCCACATACTCCATTATCTTCTCCCCAGTATGGGCCAAAAAATCCGATTTGTATTTTTTTGATTCTTCCTGCAACCATCTAAACAGCGCTCTAACCGTGTTGCGATAAAGATTTCCTTTTTCCGCTACCCGAACATTGGCATAATTCGATCCATTTAAGATACCGAACAGCCTGCCCTCTTCGTCGGCCTTTTGCAAATCCAGTTCTAGACCCTCTCCCCCAATAAATTCGGGGGGCGAACTTGGCTTGAGTACGTCTTCCTTGTATGAAGGGGAAACGGTGTGCACGGCATCTGAAAATCGAATGCCTACCGCCATTAGGTTCACACAGTCTTGGTACCGGTAGTCCATCAATAGTTTTCTATTCAGTTCGATTTCGGGGAACCAATTTTTCAAAGAGGAGTAGTTGCCTTCCAAGGGCCTTATGCCCTGAATGGCCAAATTATGGATGCTATAAACGAACCTGATCTTTTTTAGCGTTTCATAGGCAGGGTGAAATTGCTTTAGTAAAAGTACGGTACTGGAATGCCAGTCGTGCATATGAACTACATCCAATTTTCCAAAAGCGCCCATTTTAATTGCCTCGGCCACGGCCGTACAAAAGATAAAATACTTGATCGCATCCGTGTAAAATGGTTCGGTAGGGTCGTCATGGTAAATATGTGCAATACCGCCGGCCTGAATTTCCGGGTGGTGGATGACATAATGATAGATATTCTTGAATTCTTTTTTGGGAATGACCTCGTATAGGTCGGCCGTGTAATTGGTGCCCCTTAAACGAAAATTTAGATGTGACTTGAAGGTGCCATTTTGATGCAACCGTGAATAGGAGGGCACCACCACGTGGACCCTGTCACCCATTTCTGATATTTGTCTGGGAACATCACGGACCACATCTCCCATCCCACCTGCCTTACAATCTCGAATACCGTCGTTTTCCGCCGCGACGAAAAGGAAGTTGTTCATACGTTAACTGCGTTTTGTTTTGTTACAAGATATTCAATTAAATTAAACAAACTTAAAGTGTAATCAAAAAAAAACCTTTCAAATCACTAGCATTGCTAATGTTTTGAAAGGCCATGCTTGGCTGATGAAGGTGCCTATTTGATCTTAAATGCTTTTACGCCAGGATAATAGGCCATTTCTCCCAATTCTTCCTCAATACGGAGGAGCTGATTGTACTTGGCCATCCTATCCGAACGCGAAGCCGAGCCGGTCTTGATCTGTCCTGTATTTAGTGCCACCGCCAAATCTGCAATGGTAGTGTCTTCGGTTTCCCCAGAACGGTGTGACATGACCGAAGTGTAACCTCCGTTCTTTGCCATATTAACGGCGGCGATGGTCTCGGTTAAGGTTCCGATCTGGTTGACCTTGATCAGGATCGAATTCGCGATTCCCTTTTCAATTCCTTTGGAGAGTCTTTCTACATTGGTGACAAATAAATCGTCTCCGACCAATTGTACCTTGTTTCCAATTTTTTGGGTAAGGGCCTTCCAACCGTCCCAATCGTTTTCATCCATGCCGTCCTCAATGGATATAATGGGATACTTAGCGCTTAAATCGGCCAAATACTGTGCCTGTTCTTCAGAGGTTCTTATTTTGCCCTTATCACCTTCAAATTTGGTATAATCGTACTTGCCGTTCACATAAAATTCAGCGGCTGCACAATCCAATGCAATCATCACATCGTCCCCTAATTTATAACCGGCTTTTTGAACTGCTATACCGATCGTATCCAGGGCATCCTCAGTACCCCCTGCCAGATTTGGAGCGAAGCCACCCTCGTCACCAACTGCCGTACTTAGGCCCCTGTCATGCAATACTTTTTTAAGATTGTGGAAAATTTCAGTGCCCATCTGCATGGCATGGGTAAAATTCTTTGCTTTTACAGGCATTACCATAAATTCTTGAAAGGCTATAGGGGCATCTGAATGCGAACCGCCATTTATGATATTCATCATAGGTACCGGCAACGTATTGGCGCTTACACCCCCGACGTACCTGTAAAGTGGTATTCCCAGTTCATTGGCCGCAGCTTTCGCCGTAGCTAAGGAAACCCCTAGAATGGCATTTGCCCCCAATTTGGATTTGTTTGGTGTTCCATCAAGATCTATCATCACTTGATCGATCAAATTCTGCTCAAAGACCGACATCCCCAATATTTCCTCTGCAATGATGGTATTTACATTATTAACCGCCTTACCAACGCCCTTGCCCATAAAACTCTTGCCACCATCCCGTAGCTCCACCGCTTCATGTTCCCCAGTGGATGCGCCAGAAGGCACCGCCGCCCTCCCCATGATGCCATTTTCTGTAATTACATCTACTTCTACAGTGGGGTTGCCCCTTGAATCTAATATTTGTCTTGCATGCACACTTAATATGATACTCATTTGCTTGATTTTAGGAATGATTGAAGTCGTAAATATACAAAACCATGTCTGTTTTTCTTCCGATAGGAGCCCTATTGATCTTTAGATAACATAAAATATGATAAGGCTACGTTACAGATACACTTCTAACCGACTTGATCATTTCGAAAAACTGATCAAACAGATATTGGGCGTCGTTTGGTCCGGGGCTCGCCTCGGGATGGTACTGTACCGAAAAAACGTTCTTGTTCTTGACGCGCATACCTGCCACCGTCCGATCGTTCAGGTGCACATGGGTAATTTCCAAATTGGGATTGGCCTCAGTTTCTTCACGATTGACAGCAAAACCATGGTTCTGGGAGGTAATCTCCCCTTTACCCGTAAGTAGGTTCATAACGGGATGGTTGATACCCCTATGTCCGTTGAACATTTTATAGGTCGATATACCGTTTGCTAGGGCGATTATTTGATGGCCCAAGCAGATGCCGAATACTGGCTTGTCCCCCTCCATCATTTTTTTTGTGGTAGCTATGGCATCCGAAAGAGGTTCAGGGTCCCCTGGGCCATTGGAAATAAAGAATCCATCTGGATCCCAATCGGCCATCTCTTCGAAGGTGGCATTATATGGGAATACTTTAATATAGGCATCTCTTTTTTCAAGATTTCTTAGGATGTTCTTTTTGATGCCGATATCCAATGCGGCAATTTTAAAAGTTGCATCCTTATTCCCGTAATAATACGCTTCGCTGGTCGAAACTTTCGAGGCCAGTTCCAGGCCTTCCATGCTGGGGACCTTGGCCAGTTGCTTTTTTAATTCCACAATGTTGTCAACCTTCGTAGTGATAACCGCATTCATGGCGCCATGATCGCGGATGTAGGCTACCAGGGCACGAGTGTCAACATCGGAGATGGCAAATAGGTCATTCTTGTTCAAAAAGTCAAGCAGGCTGGCGTCGGCACCAGGTCGCGAATATTCATAACTGAAATTTCTACAAATAAGTCCAGCTATTTTAATGGAATCTGATTCAACTTCTTGCTTTTTGGTACCATAATTACCAATGTGCGCATTGGTGGTCACCATAAGCTGACCAAAATAGGAAGGATCTGTAAATATTTCCTGATATCCGGTCATTCCGGTGTTAAAACAGACTTCGCCAAAAGCGGTCCCCTCTTTGTCACCCACCGACTTGCCATAAAAAATGGTGCCGTCAGCGAGCAAAATTAAAGCTCTTTTTCTTGTTTGATATTTCATATTATTGAACGCTATTTTCCAAGTAACAAAAAAACATAAAAAAAGGATAAGCTTTTAGGCTTACCCTTTTTTAATTATTATTAGTTATCGACATCCTATTCTTTTGAATCATCTGTTTTTTTATCTGACCCTGCCGCCTTATCATCATCGGCTTTTGATTTTGTCGCCACTTTTTTATCAGTGTCGGCCTTTGGTTCAGCTTTTTCAGTCGTATCGGCCTTAGCTGTTACGTCCACATCTTTCTTTGTATCGGACTTTACCGTTGGATCCGCTTTTTCAGTTGTATCGGCCTTAGCTGTTGCGTCCACATCTTTCTTTGTATCGGCCTTTACCTTTGGTTCAGCTTTTTCATTGGTATCTGCTTTTGCTTTTACATCCGCCTTAACTTCTGCATCGGCCTTTTCCCCTTCTTTGGACGTTGGAACAGGCACCGGTGCTATTTCTGCTTTGGCGCCGCTACCCCTTCTACTTCTTCGGGTCGTCTTTTTCTTAGGTTTGTCAGCATTGTAAATTTCGTTGAAATCTACCAGTTCGATCATGGCCATATCGGCATTATCTCCCAAACGATTTCCCAATTTGATGATACGTGTATATCCTCCTGGTCTTTCGCCCACTTTTTCAGCAACTGCACTGAACAATTCTGTTACCGCATATTTGTCCCTAAGATTTTGGAAAACGATTCGCCTATTGTGCGTCCCTTTCTCTGTAGTCTGGTTATTTTCTGCCTTAGATTTCGTAATCAAGGGCTCCACAAACTGTCTCAACGCCTTGGCTTTCGCTACAGTGGTATTAATTCTCTTATGTTCGATCAAGGAACAGGCCATATTGGCCAACATGGCTTTTCTATGGGCCGTCTTTCTTCCTAAATGATTGACTTTTTTACCGTGTCTCATTATCTTTTATTTTGTCTTCCTTGTCAGGGATTCTCCCATCCAATAGAAGCAAATTAATCTTTATCCAATTTATATTTTGAAAGGTCCATTCCAAAACTTAGACCTTTATTGATGACCAATTCTTCTAACTCGGTCAACGATTTTTTACCAAAGTTTCTAAACTTCATCAAATCATTTTTGTTGAAAGAAACCAAATCACCCAAAGTATCCACTTCAGCAGCTTTTAAACAGTTCAAGGCACGAACCGATAGGTCCATATCTACCAACTTTGTCTTCAATAACTGTCGCATGTGCAATGACTCCTCATCATAGGTCTCGGTCTGCGCAATTTCATCGGCTTCCAAAGTAATGCGCTCATCTGAGAACAACATAAAGTGGTGGATCAACACCTTGGCGCCCTCAGTAAGAGCATCTTTTGGATGAATTGAACCATCGGTTTCAATTTCAAAAACCAATTTTTCATAATCGGTCTTTTGCTCAACCCGAAAGTTCTCGATACTGTACTTTACATTTTTGATCGGGGTAAAGATTGAATCTACCGCAATGGTACCCATTGGGGTGCCCGATTTCTTATTTTCTTCAGCGGGAACATAGCCCCTGCCCTTATCGAGGGTTATTTCCATATTGATGCTCACTTTGGCATCCATATTACAGATGACCAAATCTGGGTTCAATACTTGATAACCTGAGATGAATTTCTGAAAATCCCCTGCGGTCATTTTATCCTTACCACTTACCGATATGGAAACGGTCTCCGCTTCGGAATCATCGATCTGTTTCTTGAAACGTACTTGTTTTAGGTTCAGGATAATTTCTGTAACATCCTCGACGACTCCCGGGATCACAGAGAACTCATGCTCAACCGAATCTATCCTAACGGATGTGATGGCATGTCCTTCCAATGCGGAAAGCAATACCCTTCTTAAAGCGTTCCCAACAGTTAATCCATAACCAGGTTCCAAAGGCCGGAATTCAAACTTCCCTTTGAAATCAGAGGAATCGATCATTATTACTTTATCGGGTTTCTGAAAATTAAATAATGCCATAATTGGATCTGTGTTGGTTTATTTAGAGTATAACTCGACGATTAATTGTTCTTTGATGTTTTCCGGAATCTGAATTCTTTCCGGAATCGAAACATAAGTTCCTTCCATTTTCGATGGATTCCAGGTTATCCATTCGTAAACACTACTATTGCCCGAGAGCGAATCGTTAATTGCCTGAACGGATTTGGATTTTTCACGCACCCCGATAACGTCTCCTGCTTTTAAGGAGTAGGATGGAATGTTCACCAGTTCGCCATTGACGGTAATATGCCTGTGGGAAACCAATTGTCTTGCGCCCCTTCTAGACGGGGAAATGCCCATGCGGTATACCACATTGTCTAATCGGGATTCGCAAAATTGAAGAAGCACCTCACCGGTTACCCCTTTGCTCCTATTGGCCCTGCCGAACAAGTTTCGAAATTGCTTTTCCAAAATACCATAGGTGTATTTTGCTTTTTGCTTTTCCATTAACTGGATGGAATATTCTGACTGTTTTCCACGACGCCTGCTTTGTCCGTGTTGTCCTGGGGGATAGCTCTTTTTTTCAAAGGCTTTGTCCTCCCCATATATCGCCTCTCCGAATTTACGGGCGATCTTACTAGTTGGTCCTGTATATCTTGCCATTTTCTTTTGGTTAGAAGTGTGATTATGAATTAAGGCTTATCCTTCGATAATCGTTAACTACACTTCGATTGAAATATAAATAAATGATTAAACTCTTCTTCTCTTTGGAGGCCTGCAACCATTATGCGGCATCGGGGTAACATCTATGATTTCTGTTACTTCTATGCCTGAATTATGAATGGACCTTATAGCGGATTCCCGACCATTACCTGGCCCTTTAACATATACCTTCACCTTACGGAGTCCGGCCTCATGTGCTACCTTGGAACAGTCTTCAGCGGCAATCTGGGCAGCATAGGGCGTGTTCTTTTTTGAACCTCTAAATCCCATTTTACCAGCAGAGGACCAAGAGATCACATCGCCTTTCTTATTGGTCAAGGAGATTATGATATTGTTGAACGAAGCGGTAACATGTGCCTCTCCGACAGATTCGATGATCACCTTACGCTTTTTCGTTGCTTTTGGATTTGACTTTGCCATATCTTAATTAGTATTTAGTATCTCGTATTAAGTAGTTAGTACTTTGTTACACATTGGAATTTCCAATTTACTTGATACTTTGTACTCAGTACTTGGTACTATTTTATTATTTGGTCGCTTTCTTTTTGTTGGCGACGGTTTTTCTCTTTCCTTTTCTTGTCCTAGAATTGTTCTTGGTACGTTGGCCCCTTAAAGGCAGACCAGATCTATGGCGTATGCCCCTGTAACAACCAATATCCATCAATCGTTTGATGTTCAATTGGGTCTCGGAGCGCAATTCTCCCTCAATGGTATAAGAACCAGCCGCATCCCGGATACGTCCGATTTCATCATCGCTCCAATCAGATACTTTGGTATCCTCGCTTACCTTTGCAATTGCCAATATCTCCTTGGCCCGACTTTTACCGATGCCAAAAATATAGGTCAGGGCGATCACGCCTCTTTTCTGTTTTGGTATATCTATACCTGCGATTCTTGCCATAATTATCCTTGTCTTTGTTTAAATCTAGGATTCTTTTTGTTGATTACGTACAACCTGCCCTTTCTGCGAACAATCTTGCAGTCGGCGCTTCTTTTCTTTATTGATGCTCTAACTTTCATCTCTTTAACTTAATATCTATATGTAATTCTTGCTTTGGACAAATCATACGGACTCATCTCTAATTTTACTTTGTCCCCTGGAAGCAATTTGATATAATGCATTCTCATTTTTCCTGAGATATGCGCAGTCACCACATGTCCGTTTTCGAGTTCAACCCGAAACATGGCATTTGATAACGCCTCTATGATGCTTCCATCTTGTTCTATTGCCGCCTGTTTGGCCATATGTTATGCTACTTTTCTATTTTTACCACTCTTCATCAATCCGTCATAATGCCTGTTCAACAAATAAGCGTTTACCTGTTGTACGGTGTCGATCGCGACCCCGACCATAATCAGGAGCGAGGTACCCCCGTAAAACAATGCCCAACCAGATTGTACCCCCATTAATTTCACCACAACGGCTGGTAATATGGCCAATAGTGCTAAAAATACGGAGCCCGGAAGGGTAATCAAAGACATTATCTTATCTAAGAAATCTCCTGTTTCCTTCCCCGGTCGAACCCCAGGTATAAAACCCCCACTTCTTTTTAGATCATCGGCCATCTTGTTGGTGGGTACGGTGATCGCTGTGTAGAAATAGGTAAAAACAATTATCAAGAATGCGAACAACAAATTATAGGCCCATCCAAAAATATCCGCGAACTGTACTTGGATCCATTGTCCTGCTGCCGTTTCATTGAATGCACTTCCAATAAGTCCAGGTACGAACATGATCGCCTGGGCAAAGATGATCGGCATTACCCCAGAAGCATTCAATTTCAAAGGTATATATTGCCTAGACCCCATAATATTTTTTTCATATCCCCCAGAGGCTGTCCTTCTTGCGTATTGGACAGGTATTTGTCTCGTGGCCATGACCAAAAGAACACATGCAAGGATTACGAGGAACCAAACGATAATTTCTACCAAAATAAGCATCAAGCCACCACTGTTGTTTACGGTTCTAGATATAAATTCCTGAACGAATGATTGGGGCATTCCTGCAATAATACCAATCATAATCAACAATGATATCCCATTCCCGATTCCCTTGTCCGTAATCTTTTCCCCCAGCCACATTGCAAAAACACAACCTGTTACAAGAATGATCACCGCTGGAATCATAAAATCCAATCCTTTCCCCATTAGGAATGCACTGTCCTGAACTCCGAAAGCACCTAAACCGTATAAATAGGCAGGAGCTTGGACAATACAGATTCCAATGGTAAGCCATCGGGTAATCTGGTTGATCGTTTTACGACCGCTTTCTCCCTCTTTTTGCAATTTCTGAAGATAGGGTATCGCGATACCCATCAACTGTACTACAATGGAGGCAGAAATATAGGGCATGATCCCCAATGCAAAAATCGAGACATTGGAAAAGGCCCCGCCTGTAAAGGCATTCAAAAGACCAAAAATTCCTTGGTCGGTGCTTGATTCCAACTCCGCCAACTGCTCTGAATCGATTCCCGGAAGTACGATCTGACAACCAAGCCTGTACACTAATAACAAGCTCAAGGTAATCAAAACCCTGTTTCTCAGTTCTTCAATTTTCCAGATGTTGGATATGGTCTCTAAAAATTTCTTCATAGTGTTGACTGGCTTATAAACTTATCGCCTCACCTCCGGCAGCTTCTATGGCCGCTTTGGCACTGGTGGTAAATTTATGCACAGTAATCTTTAAGGCTGACTTTAATTCGCCGTCTCCCAATATCTTAACGAGGTCTGACTTTCGTGCCAACCTGTTCTCCACGAGCGTTTCTAGGGTAACTGTATCCTTGATCACTTTTTTATCAACCAATTCTTGTAGGGTTCCAATATTGATCCCTTGATAATCTTTTCGGTTGATGTTGGTAAAACCAAACTTGGGAACACGTCGTTGTAAAGGCATCTGACCTCCTTCAAATCCGATCTTTTTTGAATAACCAGATCTTGATTTGGCCCCTTTGTGCCCTCTTGTGGCTGTCCCGCCTTTGCCAGAACCTTGGCCCCGTCCTATTGTCTTTCCCGCTTTATTGGAAGCACCTTCAGCTGGTTTCAGATTACTTAAATTCATTACGCTGTATATATTAAGCTTCTTTTGTAGAAACTAAGTGTTTAACCTTATTGATCATACCAAGAATATTAGGGGTATTATCATGTACCACTTCTTGGCCAATTTTCCGTAAGCCTAAAGATGCCAAAACCCTTTTTTGGTTCTGTGGCTTTTTGATACTACTTCGTACCTGAGTTACTATTATCTTTCCCATAACGCTACTTGTACTTATCCTTTAAAAACTTTGTCTAGTGAAACCCCTCTTTGTCGCGCTATCGTACCAGCGGAACGTAGCTGCAAAAGTGCATCGAAAGTTGCTTTTACCACATTATGTGGATTTGAAGAACCCTGTGACTTCGACAAAACATCATGCACACCAACTGCTTCCAATACGGCCCTTACGGCACCACCGGCAATAACGCCGGTACCATGTGAGGCAGGTTGAATATAAACTCGCGCGCCACCAAACTTTCCTTTCTGCTCGTGCGGAAGGGTATGTACATTCAAAGGAATTCGAATCAAATTCTTTTTTGCATCTTCAATCGCCTTGGCAATGGCAGTTGCAACCTCTTTGGATTTTCCCAAACCGTGGCCGACAACACCTTGCGAATCACCAACAACAACAATAGCAGAAAACCCGAAAGCCCTACCACCTTTGGTAACTTTGGTGACACGTTGCACGCCAACCAATTTATCTTTTAGTTCCAAACCTCCCGGTTTTACTGTCTCTACGTTTTTGTATTTCTGATACATAAATTTTATTTAGAATTGAAGTCCTGCTTCCCTTGCTCCTTCGGCCAAAGATTTTACCCTGCCGTGGTAAAGGTTACCGCCCCTATCAAAAGCGACTTTCTCAATGCCCGCTTTTTTTGCTTTTTCGGCAATTGCCTTTCCAACCAAATTGGCTACCTCTGTCTTTGTTCCCTTGGCTTTTGCCAAAGCCTTGTCACGAGACGAAACAGCTACTAAGGTAGTGCCTTCACGGTCGTTTATAATCTGGGCATAGATTTCGCTATTGCTCCTGAAAACGGACAACCTCGGACGCTCTTGGGTACCAAAGGAAACCTTTCTGATCCTTTTTCTAATTCTAGTTTTTCTTTGAATCTTTGACAATCCCATAATACTGTGATTAAGCTGATTTACCTGCTTTTCTTCTTAATTGCTCACCAACAAACTTGATACCTTTTCCTTTGTATGGTTCAGGTTTTCGGAATGAACGTATTTTGGCCGCTATGTGACCTACCAACTGTTTATCATGCGATGTTAGTTTGATGGTCGGATTCTTACCCTTCTCGGAAGTGGTCGCGACCTTTACTTCCGGGGCAAGATTAAAAATGATATTATGGGAGAAACCCAATGCCAATTCTAATTTCTGCCCTTGGTTGCTTGCGCGATATCCAACACCTACCAACTCGAGTTCTTTCGTCCATCCTTTAGAGACGCCTTTCACCATGTTCAAAACAAGGGCCCTGTAAAGGCCATGTTTGGCCTTGTGCTCTTTGGAATCGGATGGCCTGGTTACCCATGCCTGTCCGTCTTCGATCTTAATCGCTACTTCTGAAAAATCCTGGGAAAGTTCCCCCAACTTGCCCTTAACAACAACAATGCTGTCATTGACTTCAATGGTTACTCCCTCAGGGATCGCAATTGGATTATTACCTATTCTTGACATTTTCTACTTCTTTCTGCTGTTAGTAAACGTAACACAATACTTCGCCTCCTACATTTTCTTGTTTGGCTTGCTTGCTGGTCATAACCCCATGTGAGGTTGAGACAATTGCAATACCAAGTCCATTGAGGACCCGTGGCAAGGTTTCAGAGCCAGTGTACTTTCTAAGACCGGGCTTGCTGATACGTTGTATCTTTCTAATGACAGGCTCCTTGGTTACCTTATCATATTTTAACGCAATCTTTATGGTTCCCTGGATCTCGCTTTCCTCGAACTTGTAACTTAAAATATAGCCCTGATCGAACAATATTTTAGTAATTTCTTTTTTAACGTTGGACGCTGGGATCTCGACCACTCTATGACCTGCACGACTGGCGTTTCTTACCCTGGTTAAATAATCTGCAATAGTATCTGTTACCATTTTCTTCTAATTATGAATTCTGAATTCGGAATTCCGAATCGATATTACCAACTGGCCTTTTTTACACCTGGGATCAATCCTTCGTTGGCCATTTTCCTAAACATTACCCTTGAAATGCCGAAGGTTCTCATGTAACCCTTAGGCCGTCCAGTTAATTTACAACGGTTGTGCATCCGAACTGGCGACGCGTTCTTTGGTAATTTCTGCAATCCTGCATAATCCCCTGCCTCTTTCAAGGCTTTGCGTTTTTCGGCATATTTTGCAACTGTTTTTGCCCTTTTGCGTTCACGGGCCTTCATTGATTCCTTAGCCATACTAGTTCTTTTTAAAGGGTAATCCCAATTCTGTTAATAATGATTTTGCTTCCTTATCAGTTTTTGCTGAGGTCACGAAGGTAATGTCCATTCCGTTGATCCTATTGATCTTATCGATATTCATCTCAGGAAAAATTATCTGTTCGGTGACGCCAAGGCTATAATTGCCCCTTCCATCAAACCCAGTGGTACGGATTCCCTGAAAGTCCCTTACACGCGGTAAGGCACTGGTAACCAAACGATCTAAAAATTCGTACATTTTCTCACCCCGTAAAGTTACCCTGGCACCGATAGGCATTCCTTTTCTCAATTTAAAGGCTGCGACGTCTTTCTTAGAAACCGTTGAAACTGCACGTTGTCCAGTAATAGTGGTCAGTTCTTCTACCGCATGATCGATCAATTTTTTGTCGGCAACAGCGGCGCCTACACCTCTGCTAACCACAATTTTTTCGAGCTTGGGAACCTGCATAACATTCCGGTAACCGAATTCCAGTTTGAGCGCATCTACGATACGGTCTCTATATTCTTGTTTTAATCTTGCTACGTAAGCCATAACTAAATTACTTCATTGGATTTCTTGGAAAAACGCACTTTTTTACCATTTCTAACCTCAAATCCAACTCGGGTCGTTTCTCCCGATTTCTTATCGATCAAGGATAGATTTGAAATATGTACTGGTGCTTCTTTCTTAACAATTCCCCCTTGTGGGTTTTTTGCACTTGGCTTCTCGTGTTTAGACACCATATTGGCTCCTTCTACGATCGCTTTGTTCTTTTCTATAAATACCTTCATCACTTTGCCTTCCACACCTTTGTGGTCACCAGAAATGATCCTGACGGTATCTCCTGTTTTTATCTTTAACTTTTTCATTCTTATCAATTATAGCACCTCAGGGGCCAATGATACAATTTTCATGAACTGTTTCTCACGCAATTCCCTTGCGACAGGACCGAATACCCTGGTACCTCTCATTTCGCCGGTCGGGTTCAATAGCACACAGGCATTGTCGTCGAAACGTATGTAAGAGCCATCTGGACGTCGCACTTCTTTTTTGGTCCGTACGACCACCGCGGTCGAAACCGCGCCTTTCTTGATGCCCCCGTTAGGTGTGGCTTCTTTGACTGCAACAACAATCTTGTCCCCTATGGAGGCATACCTTCTTTTGGTACCCCCAAGGACACGGATGGTCAAAACTTCTTTTGCCCCCGTATTGTCCGCTACTTTTAATCTAGATTCCTGCTGTAACATAATTATTTAGCTCTTTCTAAGATTTCTACTAACCTCCAACACTTG
Organism: Flavobacteriaceae bacterium; assembly: GCA_037969055.1. Classification (GTDB taxonomy): domain Bacteria; phylum Bacteroidota; class Bacteroidia; order Flavobacteriales; family Flavobacteriaceae; genus Pelagihabitans. The sequence continues at coordinate 17,311 of JBBKWR010000132.1, forward strand.
GTCTTGCTCATTGGACGGGTCTCCATAATCTTTACGGTATCACCGATGTTGCAATCGTTCTTTTCGTCGTGCGCAACATATTTTTTTGTTTTCAACACGAACTTACCGTACATGGGGTGCTTAACTCTTTTGACCTCTGCAACTACAATGGATTTTTCCATTTTGTCGCTGGTCACGACCCCGATTCTCTCTTTTCTTAAGTTTCTATTTTCCATAAAGCAGAACCAATTAATGGTTTTCCCTTTTAGTTAATTCTGTTGCCAATCTTGCGGCAGTCCTTCGTACTTTTCTAATTTGAAGCGGGTTCTCCAATGGCGTCACAAAATGCGCCATTTTCAAATCTGCATGCTGTTTCTTATAATCCGCCAGCTTTGCTACAAGCTCCTCGACAGACAATTCTTGTATTTCCTTATTTTTCATGCTTCCCTTCAATTAAATTTGATCAACATAATCCCTTGCGACCATAAACTTCGTCTTTACAGGTAGTTTTTGAGCCGCGAGCCGTAGTGCTTCTTTTGCGATGGCTATGGGCACACCTGCTATTTCGAACATAATTCTTCCAGGTTTTACCACGGCCACGAAATATTCTGGGGCACCCTTACCTTTACCCATACGTACTTCCAAAGGTTTTTTGGTAATAGGTTTGTCCGGAAAAATCTTGATCCAAAGTTGGCCTTCCCTTTTCATATATCTTGTTGCCGCAATACGCGCCGCCTCTATTTGTCTTGAGGTAATAAAACTTGAATCCAAGGATTTAATGCCGAACATACCATTTGAAAGCTGATGTCCCCTCATGGATATCCCTTTCATGCGGCCAGTGTGCATTTTACGAAACTTGGTTCTTTTTGGCTGTAACATTTTGTTATCTCTTTAAAAAATTACTTTCTGCGACGTTGCTTTCGTGGCCCGTCATGTTGTTTGCCAGTGTTTCCTGATTGCCCGGTGGACATTCCCACCAATGGCGAAAGATCTCTCTTACCATAAACTTCACCCTTCATGATCCATACCTTAATACCCAAACGACCGTAAGTGGTATGTGCTTCGTGCAAGGCATAGTCGATATCGGCCCTAAAAGTTGAAAGCGGAATACGACCGTCTTTATACGATTCGGATCGCGCCATCTCTGCTCCGTTCAAACGTCCAGAAATCTGAACTTTAATGCCTTCCGCATTCATTCGCATGGCGGCTGCAATAGCCATTTTAATAGCCCTTCTAAATGAAATCCTACCTTCAATTTGCCTAGCGATACTTGCTGCAACCAAGTTGGCCTCTACTTCTGGCCTCTTAATTTCATGAATATTGATCTGTACTTCCTTATTGGTAATCTTTTTAAGCTCTTCCTTCAATTTATCGACCTCTTGGCCACCTTTTCCGATTATGATTCCCGGACGTGCCGTAGTTACGGTTATGGTGATCAATTTGAGGGTACGTTCTATAATGACCCGAGAAACACTTGCCTTAGACAAACGTGCGTGGATGTATTTTCGGATCTTATCGTCTTCTGCTAGTTTATCGCCGTAATCATTGCCACCGTACCAGTTAGATTCCCATCCCCTGATAATTCCTAGACGATTTCCTATCGGATTTGTTTTTTGTCCCATTCTAGCTTGCTATATTATTGTTAGATCCCAAAACCAACGTCACGTGGTTGGAGCGTTTTCTAATTCTGTGCGCCCTTCCCTGGGGAGCGGGTCGCAATCTTTTTAACATCGTACCTCCGTCAACCCTAATCTCCTTGACAAAAAGATCGGCCTCCTCAATATTCGCGTCCTCATTCTTGGACTGCCAATTGGCCACTGCTGACAGTACAAGTTTTTCCAACCTTCTTGACGACTCCTTTGAATTGAACTTTAAAATCGCCAATGCTTTTTCCACTTGCACCCCCCTGATCAAATCGGCCACCAATCGCATTTTTCTAGGCGAGGTAGGGCAATCGTTCAGTTTTGCGAAGGCAACCTGTTTTTTATCAGCCTTAATTCTTTCGGCCATCTGTCTTTTTCGAACTCCCATAGCTTACTTTTTTCCTTTGTTCTTCGCACCCGCATGACCCCTAAAAGATCGTGTTGGTGAAAATTCCCCTAATTTGTGCCCAACCATGTTCTCAGTCACATATACAGGAACGAATTGTCGCCCGTTGTGCACAGCTATGGTATGTCCCACAAAATCTGGTGTTATCATTGATGCCCGAGACCATGTTTTGATAACGCTCTTCTTTCCGGAAGAAGTTCCTTGAAGGATCTTCTTCTCTAAACTGTAATGAACGTAAGGTCCTTTTTTTAATGAACGTGCCATTTGTTTCTACGTTTTTATTTCTTTCTACGTTCTATTATATATCTGTTTGTGCTCTTGGTCCTGGAACGGGTCCTGTAGCCTTTGGCCGGAATTCCATTTCTTGACCTTGGGTGTCCACCGGAAGCCCTTCCTTCGCCACCGCCCATTGGGTGATCCACTGGGTTCATCGCGACTGGTCTGGTTCTTGGCCTTCTACCCAACCATCGGCTCCTACCGGCTTTCCCTGACACCAATAACTGGTGGTCTGAATTCGACACGGCTCCAATAGTGGCCATACAGTCAGACAGGATCAATCGTGTTTCCCCTGATGGCATTTTAACGGTCACAAACTTGCCTTCCTTTGCCATTAATTGTGCGAACGTACCTGCACTTCTTGCCATCACGGCCCCTTGTCCAGGTCGCAGCTCGATACATGATATGATCGTCCCCAAAGGAATGTCGATCAAAGGCAATGCATTTCCTATTTCCGGTGCGGAAGTGCTGCTAGAGAATATCTCTTGCCCAACCTGCAAACCATTCTGCGCTATGATATATCGCTTTTCACCATCGGTATATTCAACCAACGCGATAAAAGCGGTACGGTTCGGATCATATTCAATAGACACCACTTTGGCGGCCATATCCTTCTTATCCCTTTTGAAATCGATAATACGGTACCTGCGCTTATGGCCACCACCTTTTTGGCGGATGGTCATTTTGCCATGACTGTTTCTACCTCCGGACTTTTTAATCGGAGTAAGCAAGCTTTTCTCCGGCTTATCAGCTGTAATGGCGTCAAATCCGTTTACAACTCTAAAACGCTGTCCAGGAGTGATTGGTTTTAATTTTCTAACTGACATTTCTTGTCTTTATAGATTACTGTAAAAATCAATTGTTTCGCCCTCAGCAACATCTACAATCGCCTTCTTAACGGCATTTGTCTTACCATGCTGTACTCCTGTCTTGGTAAAACGTGTTTTTCTGGTTGGACCATAATTCATCGTTCGTACCTTCTTGACCGAAACCCCATAAGCAGCCTCGACCGCGTCTTTGATCTGGATCTTGTTCGCCCTAGTATCAACAAGGAAACCATAACGATTGTACAACTCCCCTTGGGCAGTCATCTTTTCGGTTATAATTGGTTTTATCAACACACTCATGATTTCTCCTATTTAGTTAAGTTCAATTCGAGACCTTCCAACGAACCTTCCAACAGTACGATGTTATTGGCATTCAATATCTTGTAAGTGCTTATTTCTGAGCTAGTTATGACCTCAGAACGGTTCAAATTACGCGAAGCCAAATATACGCTATTATTTGAATCGCCCAACACAAATAAAGATTTTTTGTTTTCAAGACCCAAGGACTTTAAAACCTGGACAAAATCTTTCGTTTTTGGGGCATCAAAACTAAAGTCTTCCAACACCAAAATTGCCTTCTCTTTCGACTTGATGCTCAAGGCAGATTTACGTGCCAAACGCTTCAGGTTTTTGTTCAATTTTTGGGTGTAATCTTTGGGTCGTGGACCAAAAATCCTACCGCCACCCCTAAAGACTGGGGATTTGATACTGCCCGCACGTGCGGTACCGGTTCCTTTCTGTTTCTTTATTTTTCTGGTACTACCAGCGATTTCAGCCCTTTCCTTTGACTTGTGGGTACCTTGACGCTGGTGCGCCAAATACTGCTTCACATCCAAATAAACCGCATGGTTATTGGGCTCTATACCGAAAACAGCGTCTGAAAGCTCTACCTTCCTACCTGTTTCTTTTCCTTTGATATCTAAAATTGCTACTTTCATTACTTATGGATAGTTAGGTAAGCGTTGTTATGGCCAGGAACACATCCCTTAACCACAATCAAGTTTTTCTCTGGAACCACTTTTAAGACCTGCAAGTTCTGCACGGTTACACGTTCATTGCCCATTCTGCCAGCCATCCGCATTCCTTTGAATACCCTGGAAGGGTCAGAACCCGCACCAATGGAACCAGGTGCGCGCAAGCGGTTATGCTGGCCATGGGTAGATTGTCCTACTCCAGCAAATCCGTGGCGTTTGACCACCCCTTGGAAACCTTTTCCTTTTGATGTCCCACTGACATCAACATATTCACCTTCTACAAAAATGTCGACACCAATGGTGTCACCCAATTTATAATCCGCTTCAAATTCCTTGAACTCAACGACTTTTTTCTTGGGAGATGTGCCTGCTTTTTTACTATGGCCGGTTTCGGCCTTATTTGCACGCTTATCTGCCTTGTCATCGAAACCAAGTTGAAGGGCATTGTACCCGTCTACCTCTTCGGTTCTGACTTGGGTAACTACGCATGGACCTGCCTCAATAACGGTACAGGGATAATTTTTCCCCATCTCGTCGAAGATACTGGTCATGCCTACTTTCTTTCCTATTAACCCAGACATTTGATTTAATTTATTGGATTTTGGACCTTAGATTTCAATATTGAAAACCAAACCCTAAATCCGTTGTTTATATAAATACTTGTTACTTAAAACTCTTTACAAAAAAACAGGGCCAAGAAATCATCCAGCCCTGAATGTGTTCTTTTCTCCGTTTTTCCCTCGCTCGCGGCTTGGGACATGTTAGACCTGATTATTTTTCAGGTTTATCTTGCGTCAATATTCCTTGTCTTTTGGTTTTTAATGCCACCAAAAAGCCACCAACTATCAGACTTTAATCTCGACCTCGACACCACTGGGAAGTTCTAACTTCATCAAGGCATCAATAGTCTTGGAGGAGGAGCTATATATATCCAACAATCTTTTGTATGAATTTAGCTCGAACTGCTCCCTTGATTTCTTGTTCACGTGAGGGGAACGCAAAACTGTAAATATCTTTTTGTGTGTTGGCAATGGAATAGGCCCCGTAACCACCGCACCGGTTGTTTTTACCGTTTTTACGATCTTTTCGGCAGACTTGTCGACCAAATTGTGATCATAAGATTTCAATTTTATTCTGATTTTTTGACTCATCTCTTAAAAATTAAGCGGTTACGCCTTTGGTTGCCTTGATCACTTCTTCCGAAATATTCGATGGGGTCTCTGCATAGTGTGAAAACTCCATTGTGGAGGTCGCCCTACCTGAGGAAAGGGTCCGTAACGAAGTTACATAGCCGAACATCTCTGAAAGCGGCACTGTACCTTTGATCACTTTTGCGCCAGCCCTATCGCCCATGTTGGTAATGGTTCCCCTTCTACGGTTCAAATCGCCAACAATATCGCCCATATTCTCCTCTGGCGTAAGTACCTCGATCTTCATAATTGGCTCCAACAACACCGCCCGAGCAGATTTTGCAGCTGCCTTATACCCTATTTTGGCGGCCAGTTCGAATGACAATGAATCAGAATCCACTGCATGGAAAGAACCATCTCTAAGGGTAACCTTCATACCATCCATTTCGAATCCGGCCAAAGGACCATTTTTCATGGCTTCCTTAAATCCTTTTTCAACGGAAGGAATAAATTCCCTAGGGATATTACCCCCTTTGATCACGTTCACAAATTCCAACCCTGGTTTACCTTCCTCGGCTGGGCCCATGGTAAATACGATATCAGCAAACTTTCCACGTCCACCCGATTGTTTCTTGTAAACTTCCCTGTGGTCCGCATCTTTAGTAAGCGCCTCTTTATACTCCACTTGGGGCTGTCCTTGATTGACCTCTACCTTAAATTCCCTTCTCAAACGATCAACGATAATATCCAAATGTAGTTCCCCCATTCCGGAAATAATCGTTTGTCCGGAGGCCTCATCGGTCTTTACTTGGAAAGTAGGATCTTCCTCGGCCAATTTGGCCAAAGACATTCCCAATTTATCAACATCGGCCTTTGTTTTGGGCTCAACGGCGATACCGATAACGGGATCTGGAAAATTCATGCTTTCCAGTACGATGGGATGTTTTTCAGCGGAAAGTGTATCGCCTGTTTTAATATCCTTGAATCCCACGGCGGCACCTATATCCCCAGCTTCAATATAATCTATTGCATTTTGCTTGTTGGCATGCATCTGGTATATCCTGGAAATACGCTCCTTATTGCCTGAACGATTGTTCAATACATAAGATCCAGCGTCCAACCTACCGGAATAGGCCCTAAAGAATGCCAAACGCCCTACAAAGGGATCCGTGGCTATCTTAAAGGCAAGTGCGGCAAAAGGTTCTTTTACGTCAGGTTTCCTAGATTCCGGTTTTTCGGTATCTGGGTTTATGCCTACGATGGCTTCCTTATCCATTGGGGAGGGCAAGTACCGGCATACGGCATCCAGTAAAAACTGGACCCCTTTATTTTTAAAAGAGGAGCCACAGATCATCGGAATGATGCTCATGTCCATAACAGCGGCCCTTAAGGCAGCATGTATTTCATCTTCAGTAATGGAATCTTCATCTTCGAAGAATTTTTCCATCAAAGTTTCGTCATATTCGGCCACCGCTTCGATAAGCTCGGCACGATATTTCTTCACCTCAGGCAGCATGTCCTCTGGTATGTCAACCACATCAAAAGTGGCGCCCAAATCATCTTCATTCCAGATAATGGCTCGGTTTTTCACCAAATCAACAACACCTTTAAAATCGGCCTCATCCCCAATTGGCAAAACAATGGGCACGGCATTTGATTTCAACATTTCCTTGATCTGCTTACAGACCATCATAAAGTCGGCACCTTGTCTGTCCATCTTATTGACAAAGCCCATTCTTGGCACTTTATAGTTATCGGCAAGCCTCCAGTTGGTCTCGGATTGGGGCTCAACCCCGTCGACCGCACTAAAAAGAAAGACCAAACCGTCCAAGACGCGCAAGGATCTGTTTACCTCAACGGTAAAATCAACGTGGCCAGGGGTATCGATAATATTGAAGTGATAGGCCATTGTATCTTCGATCGGCTGTCCATTCTTAGTTGGAAATTTCCAATTGCAGGTTGTCGCCGCTGAAGTAATGGTAATACCACGTTCCTGCTCTTGCTCCATCCAGTCCATAGTGGCAGCACCATCATGAACCTCTCCGATTTTATGGCTTACCCCTGTATAATAAAGGATACGCTCGGTGGTCGTGGTCTTGCCCGCATCGATGTGCGCTGCAATACCTATATTTCTTGTATATTTTAAATCCCTAGCCATCTTGATTAAAATCTAAAGTGTGAGAATGCTTTGTTGGCCTCGGCCATTTTGTGGGTATCCATCCTTTTTTTGACGGCAGCCCCTTCTTCTTTAGAAGCGGCCAGAATTTCACCGGCCAATTTCAACGCCATTCCCTTTTCATTGCGTTTCCTTGCATAGCTGATCAACCACTTCATTGCAGTGGAAATCTTTCTATCCGGGCGGATCTGCATGGGTATCTGAAAAGTAGCTCCTCCGACCCTTCTGCTCCGTACTTCTACATGGGGCATAACGTTCGACAATGCATCTTTCCATAATTCCAATGACGATTTCTCTTCATCGGTCTTTTTTTCTTCGACAACGTCCATCGCATCATAGAATACACCAAATGCAACGGATTTTTTACCGTCCCACATCATCATGTTCACGAAACGGGTCACCAATTGGTCATTAAATCTGGGATCTGGCAATAACGGCCTTTTCTTTGCCTGCTTTTTTCTCATGCTAAAAAATTTCGGGATTCAGGTTTCAAGTTTTGGGTTCCAATAAACGAACACCTTAATACTTTAACCTAAAACCCTTTGATTCATCCTATTTCTTTGGGCGTTTTGCTCCGTATTTAGATCTTCGTTGGGTCCTGCCCGCAACACCTGCGGTGTCGAGTGCGCCCCTTACGATATGATATCTAACGCCTGGCAAATCCTTCACCCTTCCGCCCCTTACTAATACTATCGAGTGCTCTTGCAAATTGTGTCCTTCTCCAGGGATGTACGCGTTCACCTCTTTCCCGTTGGTCAACCGAACCCTAGCCACTTTTCTCATGGCAGAGTTAGGTTTCTTAGGCGTGGTGGTGTAGACACGGGTACAAACCCCCCTTCGTTGGGGACACGAATCCAAAGCAGCCGATTTACTCTTCTTAGTAATCGTGGTCCTTCCTATTCGTACTAATTGTGATATTGTTGGCATACTATATTTAGATGTATAAAATACTTCCCCTTATTTAAGGGGTGGCAAATGTAGTAATAATTTCTAAAAATTCAAATGGAAGTATTTTTATTTTTTACTGCTTTTCTAAAAGAATTATGCCGCACAACCTCAAGCCCTAAAAAAAACGACAATTAAAGTGATATAATAAAACCCGTAGAGACCTGTTAATACTCCAAAAAACGTACAATTACAATCAATTAAACAGATTTATAATAGTTGGCACTCCATATTTAAGGGAAGGGCAGATCAGGAAACTTTGGAAGTATACAGTTGTGCCATGTGGTCTACCCCAGTCAAAAGAACAGATGCAGCTATGCGTCTTAATCCATTCGGACCCTAATTGATCTAGGACCGCTTAATGTTCGAGCGAATTTGCAAAAGCAAGTAGATTTACAAGTCCTTTTTTGTCATTAATATCAATACCTTTATTATTGATGAATTCTTTGATCTCTTTTTCGTGCGCCTCCCCAAACGCTTTTAGCAACACTGATTTCCTTAACTTGACGGGTTTGGGCAATTCGCCGCTGGTACTTAAATAATAGGTATCAATTGCAATAAATCTATGGGGAAACGACGTGCCCAAAGAGGTTTTGGCTGGTTTTCCCTCTTTAAAAACGATTTCCCTTCCTTGATAAAGTTGATACACCTCCCCGGAGTACATAACCATTAGATATCCATCCGTCTCCTTATTATCGATATTTAGATATTTTTTGAAAAGAAACGTGTCCCCATT
>JBBKWR010000133.1:0-3185 GCA_037969055.1 Flavobacteriaceae bacterium
AAGTGCCTTAGACATTTTACCCACCCTCGCGGCCCTCGCAAACATACCTTTAGAGACCCAAAAACCCATAGATGGAAAAGATCTTTCGACGCTATTACTACAAGATAATGTGGCCTCAGTACCCAAGATGGTCTTCAATCATTGGAACGATAAGACCAGTGTCCGCACGCAGGACCACCGCTTAGATGATTTGAATAGGTTGTATGATATGGGGAATGACCGTGGCCAGACCACCGATATTTCGGCCCAATTTCCGGAATTGACCCATTCTCTCATTCGGGCAAAGACCGAATGGTTGGCAGCAACAAGGACTGCGGCCCCAAGGGATCGACCTTTTACGTTAGGCCATCAAGACTTTGCCTATACACAAATTCCGGCAAGGGATGGGATACCCCACGGAAATATAAAACGCAGTAACCCACACCCGAACGATACCTTTTTCACGAACTGGATCTCGGTTAAGGATTCGATTACATGGGATGTAGAGGTACTTGCCGAAGGTGAATTTGAAGTAACCCTATATTACAGCTGTAAACCCGAAAATGTGGGCTGTAGCCTTCAATTAAGCGTAAGGGATAGCGTGCTGGGCGCAAAGATTACCGAAGCACACGATCCGCCCCTAACCGGAATGGAAAACGACAGGGATCCCCGAATCGAATCCTATACCAAAGATTTTAAAGCCTTGAACATGGGAAACATGCGCCTTCAAAAAGGTCGCGGACCCCTGACACTTAAAGCCATAAAAATACCTGGTAAAGGCGTCATTGATATGAGGCTTTTGATGTTCAAGAGGATTTAGAACCTGGTTTTATGGGGCCTTCCCCTATAGAAATTGTAAACAATTATCTGCCCGTTTATTGGGGCGCCGTACCTTTCTCCTTAACCCTTCTATTTTCACAGCGATCGCATAGATCGGTGATACTCTTCAGTTCCCGCGCCTGCGCTACGGTACCCTCGAATATTTCATTGGTCCTGTCGGAATTAATATAGGAGCAATCGGAAAAGAGATGATAACTTTTACCTGATTTGGTCCAATAAACATGGTTAACGCCGTCCATCAATACTTCGACCTGCTCGGTCTGTTCTGCGTATTGTTCTTGGGAGGGCGGATTAAAATCAGTCCCGGTCACACCAGCAATTACCAAGGCGATGGTGGCAATTGACCCTACGAGTCCTTTTTGCTTACCGCTTAAATTCTTGTCGGTAAAAATGAGGATGACCAAGGGCAAAAAGGCGATTATGGCTATGATAAGTCCCAATTGGTTCTGGATAAAAAATTTGACCTTATCCTTTTTAGAAGCGGGGTCTAGCCTATTGGATTTTTTCCAAAGGATCGATCCAGTGACCGCAAATATCAAATCGACCACAATCAGGCCAATCAACCAAGTGGTGTTGACAGGAGGTTCCCGGAGCATAAGTATGGCATATACTTCAACGCCAATGGCTATGATCCATAAAACAATGGCCAGAATTCGAAAGGTTTTGGCTTTGCCTTTGTTCTCATCGCTTGCTACGAAGGTTTTGGCCGCAGTTGTAGCAGATGTCGTTTGCGAATCATCACTTTTTATTTTAGTAATCTTTTTTTTCGGTTTGTCGTTTTCCATGGTTTTAAAACTTATTTTAAATGGTTGATTATATGATAGTTATGATCTTTTAGTAATTTAAAGAGGTGATTAATTTGAACATTTCCAATTAACGCAAATGCTTAATAAATCCCTAATGGTCATTCATTTACACCGCTAAACAACTGACCAATCGAGTAAATGTACTTAAAAAATGGCTGAAATATTGTTTGGGAATGGAGGATGTTTATGCCTTTGATGACATAGCTACTGAACCAAAACCATTTGGTCGATTCATATATTTCCCTATAGTTTTATGATTATTACTTCTTTCTGGGAAAATATTGCCGGTCGTTGATTACCACCCGCAAGTCCAATATATTGTGCAAATTCCCATAATCATTAATGATTTTATTATGGATATACTGAATTCCTTTCGAATCGAGATTGTCATGCTGTAAGGCCTCGAAAACCAAGAGGTCGCAAGCTGTGGATTGAATCCAATCCACCTCTGATTTATATCCTATCGCTGCCAGGGCGCCAGTCTTTACCAAGAAATTTTTAATGATACGGGTATCGATGTTCAAAGTTGAACAGGATCCAAAATAAATAATCTTTCCCGAACATTTCTCTCCCAAAAATTCGGCAAGTTCATGCAGTGTAAATTTATCTTTGGGGGTAAGAAGAATGCAACCCTTTTCCCCATGAAAGGCCAAGTATAAAATCGGATACTTGTCATTGATGGTCTTGCTTTTCCATTTGTTTAGGTAAAATTCTATCTCCGGTCGGGTGGCACAATCATGGTGCATGTAGTTGCAATATCCCTTTTTTTCTAAAAGGTCCAATATAGGCAGTACCGTCGATTTGTTCCGAATGTTCCGATGATCCCAAAGCCCCTCCAAACAATAAATGCCCTTTTTTCGTAATGCCATTAGAAATATTTTACGTCTTATCTTAAGACGGATTCAAAGGTAGGAGTTAACCCTGAGAATTTTTGAAATTGGCCTGAAAAGAAGTTGGTGATGCGGATATGGTTTTGCGGTTCGGTCTTTAGGTAGCTAAGGTATAATGAAGCCCTACCACACCATAGGGAAAGTGCTTTGTGGTTATGAGTTCTAGTTTTTTGCGAACTTTGATCCCTTCGAATAGGGGAATACCCTTTCCAAGCAATACTGGATTGACGAACAACCAAAAATCGTCTATAAGATCGTACTCCATTAAAGAATGCACGGCGGAAGGACTTCCAAAAATTAAAATATCCTTACCGCTTTGTTGTTTTAGTTCATTTATTTCCTTTAAAATATTGCCCCCTATAAAGGTAGTCCCGTCAGAATCTTGACCTTGCAAGGTATGGCTTAAGACCATCTTTGGAACCTTATTGTACCAATTTGAATGATCGATGTCATGCTTGCTGGCATTGGGCTTATCTCCTGCATTTGGCCAATAGCTTTCCATCATTTGGTAGGTTATTCGCCCATATAACGCAGTATCAGCCCCAGCAGTAAATTTTCCGACCAAATCAAACAACTCGGCGTCAAATTTTATCCAGTCCATCTCACCCTTGGGTCCGGCCAAAAAACCGTCAAGCGAGGTATGGAGGGATGCAATTATTTTTCTCATGCG
>JBBKWR010000134.1:0-6280 GCA_037969055.1 Flavobacteriaceae bacterium
AAAAAAGATAAATAGGGGCATAAGATTTTTGTGGGGAACTAAGAGAGTTGGGATCAAAAGAATCCAAAGGCCCATAGAATAAGGGCGAGCACTACGGACACTAAAATTCCTACAAGTACCACGACCATTACACTAAGGAAACCATTCAGGACCCTTTCGCCAAAAGAGATTTCCTGTTCCATGTTTGTGTTATTTCCCCGTAAATTAATGAATTTTTAGCTTCAAATCGAAAAAATTCAGCAATATTTCGACCAAAGGCCAATTTGTTGGTATTATAATCCGTCGTATGGCCAATTTATTCGATAAAGTGCTGATGGCCAGAACTTTTGAATCACTGTTTCCCGCTCAATGTTTTGCTAAGAGCCTCCAAGGATACTCCTTTTGTTTCGGGCATCATAAAACGTACGAACAAAAGTTGCAAAACCATCATGAATGCAAAAAACGCGAAGACGGGACCAGGGCCAATGCTTCCGAAAAGAAATGGGACCAAGGAAGGGATTATGGCGGCCAATACCCAATGGGTTGAACTCCCGAACGACTGTCCAGATCCACGCAGGTGGTTCGGAAATACCTCAGAAATAAATACCCATATTACAGCCCCTTGCCCAATGGCATGCGATGCGATGAATAGGAATAGGAAGATGGGCACCATCATGCCATGCCATCCCAGTATAAAAGCAGCCGCTACCAGTGACAACGATATGATATAGCCCACCGAGCCGATGTACATCAATTGTTTCCTCCCCAATCGATCGATGAGGTAGATACCTAATAACGTAAAGATTAAATTAGTGACGCCAATGCCAATACTACTTAATAGGGCAGTGCTTTCCCCTAGACCCGCCGCTTCAAAAATTCTAGGGGCGTAATATAGGAAGGCATTAATGCCGGAAAACTGATTGAAAAAAGCAATAAAGAAAGCCAGCATCAGTGGGAACCTGTATTTTTTCATAAAGATGTTCTCGCCGGCACTGTCGGCATCCAAACCATTGTCCATATCGGCCTGAAGCTGTTCTATGGTAAGTTCGGGACTAATAGCCGCCAACACTTCCTTAGCTTCGGCCGTTCGGTGTTTGGTCAGGAGCCATCTTGGGCTCTTGGGCACGGTAAAGACGAATAAGGTATAGATAACGGCGGGAATGGCCTCGACCCCAACCATCCAGCGCCAAGCGTTTTTACCGATATCGCTCAGGGCATAATTCGAAATAAACGCTATCAAAATACCAAATACCAACATGAACTGATAAAAGCCGACCAACTTGCCCCTATCCTTGGCTGGAGCGATTTCAGATATATAGGCTGGCGCGGCTACCGTTGAAGCACCGACCCCGAGTCCGCCAATAAACCTCGCAATGGCAAAAGTGATGGGATCGTTCGCAAAAGCAGAACCAATAGCCGAGACCGAATAGAGCACCCCGATCCAGATCAAGGTGTTTTTTCTGCCGATCTTATTGGTTGGGATACCCCCTAGGATAGCCCCTACCACGGTACCCCATAGCGCCATACCAATGACCACCGAGCCATGAAAAGCATCGGAAGTGTTCCATAATAATTGTAATGTTTTCTCTGCCCCTGAGATAACGACGGTATCGAATCCAAACAAAAAGCCAGCCAAGGCGGCAATTAGGGAGATTCTTATAATTTTTGGATTCATGTGCTAGGTTTATTGGTTGGGTTAAATCTAGCGAAATATAACTATTAGAAACCTAATTCGGTGTTAAGGCGACCAAAATATAAGATTAAAATAATAGGGGACTTTGATAAATATAGTTAGCGACGGGCTTTAAGCCTGATTTGGCTTGAGGCTATCCAGCGGTTGGCTTGGTCTCTCGGATGGCTGCTGTAATAGGGAATCCTTTTTGCGTTGTAGTTTTTGAATTTCCGCATCGCCATTCTTTTGATAGGGCACTTCTGAGGGAATAGTTTTGTGCGACTCCTTAAAAAACGGATTGCATGCACAAACACCGCATAATATCAATAATAACAACATTTTGAAAAATCGCATGATCCGAAATAATCACTTATCAAATTAATGTACGGATATGTTGTATGATTTGGACGCTGGCGCCCTTGTTTTTCGAAATGTACTTTGCATTGATCGTGCCTGTTTTTAATCGAAAATCGTTATTGTCTAGCAGTTTTTTCATAAGTTCCCCGAAGTCCCATTGATTGCGTACCACTAAAACACCTTTTTGTGCCACCAGTTCTTCGGCTTCTTTGAACCCTTTATAATTTGGACCGATAATGACGGGAATTCCAAAAACGGCAGGTTCCAATGTATTGTGTAGACCTGTTGCAAAGCCACCCCCCACATAGGCAAGATCGGCATAACTATATATTTTGGTCAAAAGCCCGATGTGATCAACGATAAGGACATCGTAATTTCCAAGAATTGCTCCTTCCATTTTTGAATAGAGCAAGGCCTTTTTCGTGAAGGCGCCAGCTAGACCTAAAATTTTATCTTGCTTCATCGTATGCGGTGCCAATACAAATTTTAAGTTTTTGGGCGTGTTGTTGATATAGTCGATGAGTATGGCCTCATCCTCGGGCCAGGTACTTCCAGCCACCAAGCACAATCGATCTTTTTTGAACGCTTCCATAAAAGCAAGATGGTTGTCCCTTTCCAAGATTTCGGAAACCCGGTCCAAACGGGTATCCCCACAAACCGAGGTGTTGTTAATACTTATCGATCTTAAAAGTTGTTCCGAGTCGACATCTTGCACAAAAATATGGGAAAAGGTGCTAAGGGCCTTCCGCATAAAACTGCCATATGTCCTAAAATAAATTTGTTCCTTTTTGAAAATGGCGGAAATCAAAAGTGTGGGGATCTTTCTGTTGCGTAAGACTTTTAGATAGTTGGGCCAAATCTCATACTTTACAAAAACAACTATTTCAGGATGTACTATTTCAAGAAACCGTTCTGCGTTACTTATGGTATCTATGGGAAGATAGGTGACAATATCTGCGGCTGGGGAGTTTTTTTTGACTTCATATCCGGACGGCGAAAAAAATGTAACCACAATTTTATGGGTTGGATAATCGGACTTTAATTTTTCGATAATGGGAAGGCCTTGTTCGTATTCCCCCAAAGAGGCGGCGTGTACCCAAAAGACCCGATCCTGCGTTGAAATCGCATTTCCCAAAACAGCAAAAATCTTTTTTCTGCCGTTAACAAAAAGCCCCAATTTGGGATTGAACAGGGCTCCAACATGCAACAGTAGCCAAGAAAATTGTGCAATCAGGTTATAAAGGAAGTACACTATAGGGTTATTTGAGGCTAAATTACGTTTCTTTCCACAATTTCATTGTCCGCTGTTTTGTATTTTTGCACCGACTTTATGAAACCCTATACATGAGGAAAATCCAAATGGTCGACCTTAACGGCCAATATCAAGACATCAAGGAACAAGTAAATTCGGCCATCGCTGGCATCATGGAAACTTCTGCTTTTATCAATGGGCCAGAAGTACATGCCTTTCAGGCTGAGCTGGAAGATTATTTGGAAATCAAACACGTCATTCCCTGTGCCAATGGCACCGATGCCCTCCAGATCGCGATGATGGGGTTGGGCCTACAACCTGGTGATGAGGTAATCACCGCCGATTTTACCTTCGCCGCAACCGTTGAGGTCATTGCCTTATTACAGTTGACACCCGTTTTGGTCGATGTAACGCCCGATACTTTCAATATTGACGTAAACGCTATAGAACGGGCCATCACCCCAAGGACAAAGGCCATAGTTCCCGTACACCTTTTTGGTCAATGTGCCGATATGGATGCCATTATGGAAATTGCGGAAAAACACAACTTATATGTAATCGAAGACAATGCGCAGGCCATAGGGGCAAATCATACTTTTAAAGATGGGCTAAAACAAAAGGCCGGTACCATTGGCCATGTGGGGGCAACCTCGTTTTTCCCTTCCAAGAATTTAGGGGCCTATGGGGATGGGGGTGCCATCTTTACTAATGATGATGCCTTGGCACATGTGCTTAGGGGAATTGTCAACCATGGAATGTACGAGCGCTATTACCATGATGTCGTGGGGGTAAACTCGAGATTGGATGCTATCCAGGCGGCCGTTCTACGGGCAAAACTTCCGAAACTGGATTCGTACTGCAACAGTAGGCGCGAAGCCGCAAGAAAGTATTCGGCCGCATTTGAAGGAGTAAAACACATCATTGTTCCAAAAACGGTCAATGGCTGTGGGGGTATCTGTGATGGTTGCGACTGCCATGTGTTCCATCAGTATACGCTTAAAATCACCAATGGCAAGCGCGATGCCCTGGTCAAATACCTCAACGAAAGGGGAATTCCTTGTGGCGTTTACTATCCTATCCCCTTGCACGACCAAAAGGCCTATAAAGATGATCGCTATAACGATTCTGACTTTCCGGTAACCAACCTATTGGTAAAGCAGGTCATTTCGTTGCCCATGCATACCGAATTGGACGATGATCAGATTAACTTCATTACCGATTCGGTAATCGGTTTTGTTAACGGATAACCAATAAATATTATTAATTTCAGGCCTTAAACGACGCCCGTTAATTCCATTCGCATGAAAATTTTAGTAACTGGGGGCCTTGGATTTATTGGATCCCACACGGTAGTTGAATTGCAGAACGAAGGTTTTGAAGTAGTCATTATAGACAACTGTTCCAATTCCACTGAAAAAGTTTTGGAGGGCATCGTATCGATTACCGGCAAATCCCCCATTTTTGAAAAATTGGACCTTCGTGAAAAAAATAAGGTGCAGGATTTCTTCAGAAGGCATGATGACATAGAAGGTGTTATTCATTTTGCCGCATCCAAGGCGGTAGGGGAGAGCGTTGAGAATCCGTTGCTGTATTACGAAAATAATATTGCGTCTTTGGTTTATTTGTTACAGGAATTAACCCGAAAAAAGCGGGCCAGTTTCATTTTCAGTTCTTCCTGCACGGTATATGGCCAGGCCGATAAAATGCCCATTACCGAGGATGCCCCAGTAAAACCGGCGGAATCTCCCTATGGTAATACCAAACAAATGGGAGAAGAAATCATCGCCGATACTTGTAAAGTCTCTCCAGATTTAAATGCCATTGCGTTGCGATATTTTAACCCAATGGGAGCACATCCCAGTATTCAAATCGGGGAATTACCTATTGGTATTCCGCAAAATTTGGTTCCTTTTATTACCCAAACAGCTATAGGTTTACGGGAGCAACTATCGGTCTTCGGAGATGATTACCCAACAAAAGACGGGACCTGTATTCGCGATTATATTTACGTGGTAGATTTGGCCAAAGCCCATGTGATAGCGCTAAAGCGACTTCTAGAAGGAAAAAATAGCAAAAACTACGAAGTTTTCAACGTGGGTACTGGCAAGGGCAGTTCAGTTTTAGAGGCCATACATAGTTTTGAAAGGGTTTCTGGTAAAAAGTTAAACTACAAAATTATCGCACGCCGCCCCGGCGATATTACTTCGGCCTACGCAGACACTACATTGGCCAATAACATTTTAGGCTGGAAATCAGAATATTCTTTGGATGAGGCCATGAAAACCGCTTGGGATTGGGAGCAAAAAATAAGGAAGTAGTCCTCTGAAGCAAGCTAAAGGTTTCGATAAGTGGAAATAAACGTATATTTCTTCTTAATTTGTTTTTATAATATTGGAACCAATGAAAAAACTGCTACCACTCCTTACCTTAATATCAACTACATTTTTATTCGCGCAAGAAACTTATCTGCATTGTGGGACCCTCTTGGATACCCAAACGGGTAAACTGCTTTCCCAACAAACCATCGTGGTTTCTGCTAATAAAATCCAGCAAATCCAAAAGGGTTACACTATGGGAAATGTCGGCGACAAGATCGTTGACTTGAAAAATAAGGTGGTAATGCCAGGGTTGATCGACATGCACGTACATATAGAATCTGAGTTTAATCCCCAGACCTATATCAAAAGATACACCGATAACCAAGCCGACGTCGCGCTGCAATCAACTGTGTATGCCAAACGCACCCTAATGGCAGGTTTTACTACGGTACGGGATATGGGTGGCACTGGGGTAAACATCTCGCTTCGGAATGCCATAAACAATGGTTCGGTGGAAGGGCCCCGTATATTTACGGCCGGACAGGCCTTGGCTACTACGGGCGGCCATGCAGATCCAACCAATGGGATGAAAAAAGAACTGATGGGGGATCCTGGGCCAAAAGATGGCGTGGTCAATTCCCCTTCGGATGGGAGGAAAGCGGTCAGACAACAATATAAAAATGGGGCCGACGTAATAAAGAT
>JBBKWR010000135.1:0-10339 GCA_037969055.1 Flavobacteriaceae bacterium
AATCTGGGGATGTGTTTTTGCAATAAGGTCCCATTTGAGGTTATGTGAATGGATTTATAGGAATCGATCGAGGCGGTATTCTCCAACAATTTCATAAAATCTTTCCTCAAAAAGGGTTCTCCCCCTGTAAATCGCACCTTTTGAAAGCCTATACTTCCCAAGACCGAGATCAATCTGGTTATCTCCTCATAATTGAGCAAATGCACCTTTGGCTCGTAAGGAATTCCTTCTTTGGGCATACAATAAAAACATCGTAAATTGCACCTATCGGTCACCGCAATCCGCACGTAATCTACCTGTCTATTAAATGAATCGATCACTTTTTATATCATTAAATTCCACACTATGAACTACGAACAAAAGTAAGTAATATTGCTACTGAAATATAATCATTTTTAAAATAGCCCTTGAAGTAACTTTATTATCGATGACCCACGAACTTAAAAAAATTATACAGGCATTTTTACGCGCACAAGAAAAGGGAATGGATACTGTTTTGGCAACCGTGGTCGCCCTAGAGGGTTCGTCCTATAGAAGGCCAGGGGTGCGAATGCTGATCCGAGCGGACGGAAAGATGGTCGGCGCTGTAAGTGGGGGTTGTGTCGAAAAAGAAGTTAGGCGACAGGCAGAGAGCGTATTTAAGGACCATACCCCTAAAATGATGACTTACGATGGTCGATACCGCCTTGGTTGCGAAGGCATATTGTACATCTTGATCGAACCGATTAGCCCATCCGAGTCATTTTTAAAAGCATTTGATCTTGTACTGGAAAGACGTCATAAAATACATGTTTCCACATATTTTGCTATGGAAGAGGGAAAATCAATAAGCTATGGCTCCGTTTTTAACTTCGACGGAAAAAATTATGCAATAAAAGAATCTTTTGCACTAAATAATAAACTTGACATTTTTGAACAAGAGCTCAAACCCTGCTTCAAACTGATGATCATCGGTGCCGAACATGACGCCGTTCAGCTTTGTTTCTATGCGGCTATGACGGGATGGGAGGTAGAAATCGTCGCATCTGCGGCAGAACAAAAGGATATTCAAGATTTTCCAGGGGCCCAACATTTTAGTTCGGTGGAGCCTGAATATCTTGAAACGGCTTCCATCGATAGGCAAACCGCAGTTGTGCTAATGACGCATAGTTATGTGCGCGACCTCAAGTATTTATTGGCCATCAAAGAGACCGGACCAGCCTATCTTGGGCTTTTAGGGCCCTCAAAGAGAAGGGAAAAATTATTAGGGGAAGTGATGGAAAGACATCCGGACATATCCGAAAAATTCTTCGATTCGATCCATGGTCCTGCCGGACTCAATATTGGCGCTGAAACAGCTGAAGAGATTGCGCTTGCCATCCTTTCCGAAATCTTATCCGTAACCCGCTCCCAAGAACCGATGATGCTTAGAAACAAAAAAGGAGGAATCCATAATTAATGGGTCGGGCTGCACAAAATATAGCTGTTTTGATCCTAGCCGCAGGAGCCTCTACACGGATGGGCGGCAACATAAAGCAACTTTTACCATGGAAGGATACGACCTTGCTTGGCAATGCCATAAACACTGCGATAGTAGGCGGTTTTAAAAATATTTTTGTGGTCTTGGGGGCCAATAAGGAGGTTATTAGGGAACAACACCAGCATTTTGCGGTAGACTTTATCGAGAACAAGGATTGGCAAGAAGGTTTGGGCAGTTCGTTGGCTTGCGGCGTGAACTTTGTGCGCCGCAAGATTAGGGGTATAGATACTATTTTGGTGATACTTGCCGATCAGCCTTTGATAGGTTCAGAATACCTCAAATCAATGCGCGTCCATTTCCAGCGTGAAGAGGATGGCATTGTGGCCACCGATTACGGGAATAGGGTAGGAGTGCCCGCGATTTTTGCAAAGCCCTATTTTTCGTCATTGGGAAAATTAAATAAGGATTTTGGGGCGCAGGAACTCTTGATTCAGCATAAAAGCAATATTTTCATCATGCAATCGACACCAAATAACATTGATATTGATACAATGGAAGATTATTTTAACCTAAATAATAACATTATATAAAATTATTTAAAACGTTAATAATGAATAATATAAAATATATATCTTTTATCATTTTTATATCCCTATCCCAACTTCAATGTCAAGATATGGGTTTTGAGGAATACAATCCCAAATCAACCTTGGTCGTTCCTGAACACCCCCTTGGCCAATCAAAATATCCTTTCATTGATGTACACAGCCATCAGCGGGATATGTCCGTTGATGCTTTGGCCAAATTGATCATTGATATGGAAAAGCTAAACGAGGGTATTATGGTCAACTTGAGTGGCGGTTCCGGTCAAGACATTATCTCCAAAATTGATAATATCAAAAGGAGTTACCCCAATCGATTTGTGGTTTTTGCCAATGTCGATTTTGATGGGGTTGGCAAGGCGGGTTGGGCCGAAAAATCAGTTGCACAACTGGAGCAGGACATAAAAAATGGGGCAAAAGGATTAAAAGTTTATAAAAGCCTCGGATTGAGAAATAAGGATTCCGAAGGGAAACTTCTTGCAATCGATGATCCCAGACTTGGTCCCATATGGGACAAATGCGGCGAATTGGGCGTTCCTGTGCTGATCCATGCGGCTGACCCCAAATCCTTTTGGGATGATATGAATACCGATAACGAACGATGGTTGGAGTTAAAGACCCACCCAAGACGTAAACGTTCCGCAACCGATCCCGCACCGTGGGAACAAATCATAGCAGGGCAGCACCGTATGTTCAAAAACCATCCGGGCACAAAGTTTATCAATGCCCACATGGGATGGTACGCCAATGATTTGGGGAAATTGGGCGATTTGCTGGATGAAATTCCAAATATGAACGTTGGGATCGCCGCTGTGATTGCTGAACTAGGGCGTCAACCCAGGGCGGCAAAGGCATTTTTTATTAAGTATCAGGATAGGATCCTTTTTGGTAAGGACAGTTGGCAGCCCGATGAATTCCCCACCTATTTTAGAGTGCTGGAAACCAACGATGAATACTTTCCGTATTATAAAAAATACCATGCTTTTTGGGCAATGTACGGGCTAGACCTTCCAGATGAAGTGCTTAAAAAGGTGTATTACAAGAATGCCTTGCAGTTGATTCCAGGTTTAGACAAAAGTTTATTTCCAATGGACTAAACTTTCCTGGCGGTTTAAAGTGATTAACATATAAGCCCGTTGTTTGGTTTGCGATTCCGTTAACTGGGCGGTGATTCGTCAAATATTGTTAAGCCAGCTAATAAATGGCGCCTTGGCTATACGTTTAGGCTTCGAGGACCCATTAATCGGTCTTTTCCTGTTTATCTTCCAGAGTCCCATAATCTTGAAAAATACCACAGGATACTTCTTTTTTGATCAATGAAGAGGTGGCCTCCAGTTTTTTCAATTTCATCAATGCTTCAATTTGTGGAGATAGATAGCCCATATGGTTTATAATATGTGTTAGCGGAACGATTAAAAACTTGAAATGCGGTACAAAACTATCAAAGGTTGCCGATTCTGCCATGAAATTAAGATTTTTATTCCCCCATTTTAATATTTTTCAAAAACATTGTGATTTTTTGATGGTATAGTATACTAATGGGCATAACCAGAAGCTATTGATGGGAAAGGAGGAAGAATTTGTTAGTATTGTCAAACAGTATGAAAAGATAATCTTTAAGATTACCACCGTATATACTGATAACGGCGATGACCAGCAAGACCTGTATCAAGACATCGTATATCAACTTTGGAAATCGTTCGAGACCTTTCGGGAAGAGGCAAAAATAAGTACCTGGATGTATCGCGTGGCAATGAATACAGCCCTTACCCGTATCCGAAAAAAGAAACGGCAAGGAAATCAGGTTTCCATTGACAAGATAATTCTTCAGCAGACCGAGCAGTATGATATGGCCTTCGAGGAACGGCTTAGGCAGGTTTATGCATCCATCCATCAATTGAATGAACTTGATAAGGGATTGATGTTATTGCTGTTGGAAGGAAAAAATTATGGCGAAATCGCAGAAATCACCGGACTTACGCTCAGCAATGTAGGTACGCGTATTTCACGAATAAAGCAAAAATTAAAATCAAAGGTTACCAAAATAGAAGAATAATGGAATTCGAAGATATTCAGGCCACTTGGGCCCAGATGAGCGATCAACTGGAGAAACAGAAAAGATTAACGAATGAAATAATTATGAAAATGGCACAGCAAGATTATAAAAAACGATTCGACAAAATTGTTGGGTACGAAACAATTGGAGCTTATATCACCTATGGCGTGGCAGCATTGATCTTATTTAATTTTAGAGATTTAGATACTTGGCCATTGCGGATCTGTGGTATAGTAACCTTGGTAATTATGGCCGTCCTGCCATTCTATTCTCTGAAATACCTCAAGGAATTGAGAAATACCGATATAGCCGACAAAAACTATAAAGAAACCATTACTGTTTTTGCCCAGCGAAAACAGCGCTATAACAGGCTAATGAAACTGAGCGTATATTTAGGTTTTATCTTGATGATCATCATTATTCCGGTTGTGAGTAAACTGTTCGATGGGGATGATGTATTTGCAGCGCCTATCAAAAAATCCTGGTTGTGGTTCCTACCAATCGCATTTGTATTTTACTACCTTTTTACCAAACGTGTTGTTGGGTGCTACACCTCCAACATCCAAAAAGCGGAACAGATCTTAAAGGAAACCATGTGAAAGTGTAGTTGGATCATAACACCACCAACTGCTTCTCTATATAATCCTGTACCAATAACCAGTTCATTTTAAGCACCAGTGCAGCAGAAGGCATATTATTGTCTTCAATGGCGGAGATGATGGCCTCGTGCTGGTTGTCTGAGTTATAATAAAACGATTCGTCGGACATAAAAGCCTTTTCATACAAAAAAACCCTTGTTTTAAGGTCTCCCAATATTTGTTGGGCCACTGTATTGTGATAGTTTTTGGTCAGGAGGTGATGAAACTGCATGTAGGCATTGATACGATCTAGGGGCTCCTCTGCTTCTTGGATCAATTTCTGCTGTAATCGAAGTTTTGAGATGGTTTTTTGATCAAATTCGGACTGTTCTAGGGCCAATACCTCCAGTTGTGCCACCAACTCATAAAGATTTTTGGCCTCATGATGGCTTAACTCTTGCATGAAGAAGCCCCTGTTCGGGATGGCCTCAATGACATGCGACTGCTGTAATTGTGTTAACGCCTCTCGGATGGGAGTAACGCTTACTTTTAACTTTCGCGCCAGTGCGGCCAAATTAACAGATTCACCGGCATTAAGTTTGCCTTCCCGCATCTGCTGCAGTAAGTACGACCGTACTTGGTCGCGAATTATGGTTTTTGTGATCATATGGCTAAAATAGTATATCGTATACGATTTTATATAACGTTTATCCTGTTTTTTTAGTATCTCTTAGTGTTTTTATCCCCACAACATGTATGGGAAGTAATAATCGTCAATGTTTTAAAGACCACTTCATTTAAAGATTTAGTATATTAACATGCTATTGTCTAAGAAAATGAGAACCGTCCTGTTCATTTTTGTTTTTTCTTGCGAATTGATGGCGGGACAAGCGCTGGACTGTACCAGCCTAACCTCCCCTTCGAATGGGGCGGTCGACGTGTCTGTATTTACCGATTTGGAATGGACGGCATCCGCGATGGCAGAAGGGTATCGCATTACAGTATCGACCATTTCGGGTGGTAATGACATTTTAGACAGGGCCGATGTAGGGGACCTTACGATCTATAACCTTTCACAATCACTCCCTCCGACCCAGATTATCTATGTAACTATCGAACCCTATACCGGTTCTACCAGCTTGACATGCTCGGAGACCAGCTTTACCACTGGCGAACAATCAGTTCCCCGATGTACCGAAATAATTAATCCTTTCAATGGAGATGCTTTGGTATCCGTCACGGCAAACGTTACCTGGATCAGGGATTTCAGTGCGACTGGATATTTAATGACGGTACGCGAAAAAGATCCAGACGGCATTATCATTTGGGATAGGGTAGATGTGGGCAATGGAACAAATGCCAAACCCCCTGACTTTTTACCTAGGACGCGATATTACATCACCATTATTCCATACAATGATGCCGGGCCAGCCATAGGATGTCAGCCCATCACCTTTACCACCGGGGATGCACCTCCTTTACCTAAATGTACAACGCTGACCTCCCCGCAAAACGGGGCTATCCAAGTGAAGGTCGATACCGATCTCGAATGGGACGCAATTTCTAATATTGATGGATATTTACTTTCAGTAGGAACGGTCCCCAGAGGTACCGATATCCTAAATCGATTCGATACTGGCCTTGATAACAGTTTTGACCTGCCCACCGATCTGCCCGTCGGTACGAAAATTTATGTGCTGATCACTACCTATAAAAACACATATGAATCCAACGATTGCATGGTTTCGTCGTTTGTAACCACAGGTGCCCCTCCCTTGGCGTTTGAATCCATAGTCCCTGCATTTTTTACGCCCAACAATGATGGTTATAATGATACCTGGGCCGTAAACTCGTCGGATAAGCTCATTGTGGAGCAGGTATTTGTGTTCGATCGTTATGGGAAGTTACTGGTACAATTGCAAGAAGGTCAGTTGTGGAACGGCAACCATAATGGTTGGCCCCTTCCTTCAGGGTCTTATTGGTATTCTGTACAACTGGCTAATTTTCAAAATATTAAAGGCCATTTTCTTTTAAAGAGATGATTGGCATCGGTAATAATCCTTACGTAGTAATGTTGTCGTGGTTTAATACAAATCGAAAGTAGCATCCTTCTTTAGCGCAATCCCTAGGCTCCTATTTATTAAGGATATAGGATTGGTTTTTTGGGTTGATTTTGGAACGGTTTATGCTAAAAATATTGGAGTCAATGTCGGGTAAAATGAAAAAGAAAATATCATTATTCGTAATTATGATTGGGATTATCGGATGGGTTGGTGCACAGACCACATCTGAGAAGAGGGCAAAGGCCTTTAAAGAAACCGTACAGTTGGTTGAGACGGGCGATTTTACCTTTGTGGCAAACAGTGCCCTATCCAGTGCTGGATCAAATGCAAGTCTGACTACCATTGACAACTTACTAAAAATTAAAGGCAACCAAATCGAGGCCCGCCTTCCGTACTACGGGGAGTCAAGATTGGGGACGGGATATCCTGGAGGAGGCCCGATTCTTATAGATGGGATGGCATTGGAATATAAAACCCAGATAAACGAGCGAAAAAGACGCATAACAATAACATTCTCTACAATGGGAAAAGATGAACTGCATCGGGCAACGCTGATCATTAGTGGTGGAGGGTTTGCGGACTTGACCATACGTTCAATAGACCGTACAAGAATTGTATATAGGGGAACAATAACGGCCACCGCCAAGGGAGAATAGGGCTATTGCCACAACATTAAAAAGGGAATACGTTGATGAAATGTATCCCCTTTTGTTCAGTGTTTAGTGAAAGTAATTAATTAAGGTAAAATTTAGTTTCCTCACATCGGATCCTTTTACTGTTCAATAGATAGGTATGGTATGCGATGCGTCTGGATTCTGATGGTAAATGATTGATGAATGTTCTCATGACCGTTTTATTAATTGATTGTACTATTTTTTTAGATTCGTAATTAACGAATATAGTTTCTATGCTGTGCCCAATGCACCCTTTTGCTGGCCCTAAGCAGGGAGAAAAAGCTGTTGGTTTTGGACTCTGTTGCCGTTCTGATGATTGATGTTTTCATTTTTATGTTTTTAAGTTGTTACTATTGTTTGATCGTGATTAGCGATTAAAATGTCTGTGCTGTGCCCAGTGTACCCTTTTGCTTTCCCTAAACGAAGAGAAATAACTAAAGGACTTGGATTCTGTTGCTGTGGTTAAGAGTGATGCTTTCATTTTATAGATTTTTAAGTTGTTGTTTTCTTATTGAGGGTTAATCAGCGATCATATCGTCTTTGCTGTGTCCATTGTGCCCTCTTACTGTGTTTAAAGGAAGAGAAGTAGGGATTGGCCCTCGAAGCTGTTGCTGTTTTGATGATTGATGTGTTCATGGATTCTATTTTTAAATTTGAATTAATTTTTTGCCTTTATTTTTTTGATCGTACCACCGATCGGTGTTCCAACCAAATCCTATGTTAAAATATATTTTGGGACGTCGAAGATGCGGGTGTAAAGTTTCCATAATAATGTGTTTTTAAGGTGATTGTTATCTAATAGACGAGGAAGGAATTAATTTGTTACAGTACTATGCTATAAAAGGTACTATTTTATAGAATATTTAACAATTTATCCCGGACTATTACATCCCAAATAGGCTTTAAATAATTGATTAACATATAGTTATAAAAAATACACTAAAAAAATATTTTAGATAATTATAACATAGGTAGGAGGAAAGAAACCAGGGTCGGACAATTTTAAGGTAATCTAAGATCGACTTAAGATTCCTGTTCGGTAGGTTTTGGACAAGGTACGTTCAGCATAGTCTGGCAATCGAGACTTTGGCTCACAAGGAAACTTTTTATAACGATAGGAGGGTAATTTGTTTCCGCTAATTTCCGGGTGTATTACTTGGCGTTGAGATTAGTCAAACTAGAAGAAGAATCATATTGTATTTTGAAAATGAATTGTAAAAATGTGGTAATGGCCATATTGGTTGAACGCCTTGAATGGGACTTGTTGTCAATAAAGATGCACAGCACCTTCCATAAGTTCTAATTTAAGAAAGAACCTTTGTGGCACGGTAATGTTCAGTAGCGTATCGATCGGGCGAATTTGTGGGGATATGTAATCAATTAATTCGTCTTGATAATACTTCAGGGTCTGGGTTTAATGCCTCCCGTTTTGGATTTGATACCCCCTGTTTTGGATTTGATACCGCCGGTTTTGGATTTGATCCCTTCATCCGGATTTTTTTCATTGGCCATGGGAATGGTTTTTAAGTTATCTGATTAACTATATTAGTCAAAAAACAAACGTGAACCTAGGATTTTGAACATTAAAAAAATATTGTTGTAAGGGAAATACTACGGCTATCATAAACGAAAGATTATGTCATCTTTCATTTGAAATAATAGGCTCTAGATTCATCATCGGCATTTTATAACATTATCCATAGATCACTTCACTTTTTTTGATAACTTATTGTGCCCAAGTCCCTTTCCTCATTAAATCCCCCCTTAAAATGGCTATATTTATCATATGGCAAATGCAGTACGTCTTTCAGCAATATTATTTTGTGATATCGAAGGGTACACCGCTTTGATGCAACAAGATGAAATTGGCACGCTGCGCCTTTTGGACAAGTACGAACAAACCTTGACCAAGATGGTCGAGAAGTACGGAGGTAAAATTATTAAAAATTATGGGGATGGCAGCATATGTTTGTTTAACAGCGCGGTTGGCATGGTTCAATGCGCCATAGAAGTGCAACATTCATTACGGGAACCACCCATGGTTCCGCTGCGTATAGGACTTAACCTTGGAGATGTGCACCGCGTAGGTGACGATGTCTTTGGAGATGCTGTAAACATTACTTCCCGAATTGAGGATATGGGCATTGGTGGAAATATTCTATTGTCTCAATCCTTACATCAAAAAGTTAAAAATCACCCAGAGTTCGAATTTAGTTCTTTGGGTAAATTTGATTTTAAAAATGTTGATAAAGCCATTGAGGTTTTCGCGGTTTCCAATGATGGAATTACAGTTCCCAAACGCAAACAACTACACGGCAAATTCAAAAAAAGCGAAGGCAAACTAAAAAAGTTATGGTTTGTGATTCTCCTTGCGCTTGTCGCAATCTTTTACCTAGTCCAAAACAGTATCCGGAACAATAACAGATTATCCGACAAGGGTGACCAGGATAAAATTGCGGTTTTGAAATTCGAAAATTACACAGGGGACGCGAAATATGATATCACTGGTGAAATGGCAGTGGATTGGATCATTCACGGCATTACACAAAACAAGGTAGGACAGGTCATCTCTCCAGAAAACATAGCCGATTATACCAAGGTATTGGAGGCATCTTTGGTACCATCAGTGAATAATTCAGCGGTCACAGATTATTTAAAACCCTCGAAAATAATAAAAGGCTCTTTTTATTTGAACAAGGGCCGCCTACTGTTCCAATGTTCTATTACCGACGAGTTAATGGACAAAACGTTGATCTCCCTTGTACCGGTAGAATGTGACCCCAGTGCACCATTAGATTGTATTGAAGCCCTAAAACAGCGGATACTGGGCTATTTGATAACAGAAGATAAAAAAAGCACCAATATTCAGGAGACACCTCCGAATTACGAAGCCTATCAATATTTACT
>JBBKWR010000136.1:0-5040 GCA_037969055.1 Flavobacteriaceae bacterium
CAGTTGCATAATTCATTTTATGAAAATTTCAAGTTCAATGTAGACCCCTATAAAGATATAGTACGTCTTATCGAAGGTTATGAAATACTCGAAGCCATAGATAGTTCATATGCTGAAAACGGGAAAGAAGAGACCACGATTATCGTGCGTTCCAATAAAAGGGCCAACCTCTATAACGAAAATATACGGAGCAGGATCTTGTATTTGGAAAACGAGATTTCGGTGGGGGATTTTATGATGGTCGTGAAGAATAATTACTTTTGGTTAGAAACCAGTTCAGAGGCCGGTTTCATTGCCAATGGCGACATTATTGAGGTGTTGGAAATATTGGCGATCAAAGAACTCTACACTTTCAAATTTGCCGAGGTGATGGTAAAAATGGTAGATTATCCAAATCAAAAACCCTTTGAAACCGTCCTCCTGTTGGATACCATACAAGCTGCGGCCCCTTCCTTGCCTTATGAAGATTCAAACCGATTGTACCAAGAAGTGATGAAAGATTATGCTACCGAAAAATCCAAATATAAAAAGTTCCTTTCCGTCAAGGGAAACAAATATTTTAATGCGCTGCAGGTAAAATTTTCTTATGCCATCACCTGTCATAAATCACAGGGCGGCCAATGGGAGACCGTATTTGTGGAACAGCCCTATTTGCCGAATGGGGTAGATAGGGAATATCTCCGTTGGCTTTATACAGCGGTAACGAGGGCCAAGAGCAAGTTGTACCTAATTGGGTTTAAGGACGATTTTTTTGTTGGTATGGAATAGATTAATTTCGTCATCAAATATTGATCAACCTATTACCTGCGATGTATTCGGAAACCATCATAAGCATTTTCTTGGGTATTGGACTTGCGGCATCGGTGGGTTTCAGGGTATTTTTGCCTTTGTTCGCACTCAGTCTGGCAGCTTATTTCAATATATGGGAGCTGAACGATAGCTGGCAATGGATCGGTAGCTTAGCCTCGGTCATTACCCTCGGCGTAGCCACCTTGGTAGAAATATTCGCTTATTTTATACCCTGGCTAGATCATCTGCTTGATGGTATAGCCGTGCCATTGGCCGCCATTGCGGGCACGGCCGTAATGGTTTCTACGGTGGCGAACTTAGACCCTGTCGTCACCTGGTCCTTGGCCATTATAGCCGGAGGGGGAACGGCGACGGCCATTAAGGGCGCGAGCGCGGCCAGTAGGCTGGCTTCTACGGCTACTACAGGTGGATTGGGCAATCCAATAGTATCCACAGTAGAAACAGGTACGGCCTTGATCGTAACAACAGCTTCAATATTTGCACCGCTATTGGCAGCTGTCCTTGTGATCATCATATTGATCATCATTTTTAAGGTGTACCGCAAAATAAGACCAAGATTAAAGGATCCAAACAAAAAATAAAGAAGGTGAAGACCATTGCGATGA
Source organism: Flavobacteriaceae bacterium (assembly GCA_037969055.1). Taxonomy (GTDB): domain Bacteria; phylum Bacteroidota; class Bacteroidia; order Flavobacteriales; family Flavobacteriaceae; genus Pelagihabitans. The sequence continues at coordinate 1,416 of JBBKWR010000136.1, forward strand.
TTCCGGCCCGATATGAGGCCTCCCGTTTTCCAGGAAAACTAATGCAGGATCTTGGCGGTAAGCCCGTGATTGTCCGTACGTACGAAGCAGCAGTAAAGACTGGCCTATTTGAGGAAGTCTATGTGGTTACCGATAGCAAATTGATTCATGATACCATTATCGGGATTGGGGGCAGCGCCAAAATGAGTATTAAAGAGCATGATTGTGGCAGTGATCGGATAGCGGAGGCTGTAGCGGATATGGAAGTGGATATCATCGTAAACGTCCAGGGCGACGAACCTTTTACTGAAAAGGAAAGTCTTGCAGCTGTTTTAAAAGTCTTTGAAGTTGATGTTGATCAGGAAATAGATTTGGCCTCCCTAATGGTGAAAATTACGGACTGGGAGGAAATTAATAATCCCAATACCGTCAAAGTGATTGTCGACAATCGTAATTTTGCACTTTATTTCTCGCGTTCTACAATTCCTTATCCCAGGAACACGGAGTTGGAAAACACCTATTTTAAACATAAAGGCATTTACGCCTTTCGTAAAAGAGCGTTGATGGATTTTAAGAAATTGCCAATGTTACCGCTTGAAGCAATGGAAAAAATTGAGGCCATCAGATATTTGGAATACGGCAAAAAGATTAAAATGGTTGAGACGAATATAACTGGCATTGAAATTGATACAAAAGAAGACTTGGAAAAGGCAATCAAGGCATGGAAATAAGCTTTAAAGGTATAAAGGTTATAGGCTTTGACGCCGATGACACTTTATGGGTAAATGAAACCTATTTTAGGGAGGCCGAGGAACAATTTACGGGTCTTTTGGAAGGGTATGAGACCAAAAACAAGATAGATCAAGAGCTATTTAAGACCGAGATGGCCAATCTTGAGCTTTATGGTTACGGCATTAAGGGTTTTATGCTATCCATGGTCGAGTCGGCCCTGGAACTTTCAAATAATGAAGTTTCGCAGGCAACGCTATCGGAAATATTGAATCTTGGTAAAAAGATGATTTCCCATCCAGTTGAATTATTGGACGGCGTAGAAGAAGTATTGGAAGTGCTATCAAAAAAGTATAGATTGATCGTATTGACCAAAGGGGATCTGTTAGATCAGGAACGCAAGTTGAACCGTTCCGGCCTCTCGCGTTATTTTCATCATGTGGAGGTATTGAGCGACAAGAAAGAAGGTAATTACCAGCATCTTTTGGATCATTTGGAAATTAATGTAAAGGAATTTTTGATGATAGGGAATTCATTAAAATCTGATGTGCTGCCCATCATCCAAATAGGTGCTAAGGCGGTGCATGTTCCTTTTCATACCACCTGGCAGCATGAAGAAATAGTTGTGGATAAAAAAAAGCATAAGTATATGACCCTTAAAAGTTTAAAGAATATTTTGGAATACCTGTAAAACCGTATATGGAGATAAAGAAAGATATTGGATATAAGCAGTCTACCAATGGTATGATCACCGATTACAAAAATTTCCCCATGGTCCCAAGGGTCGTTTTTGGGCAGGGTAGTTTTGACCAACTGGGCGATATACTAATGCTCCAACGAAAAAATGCCGATGCGCCCTGCATTTTTTTGGTTGATGATGTTTTTGAAGGTACTCCACTGGTATCAAGAATTCCACAGATTTTTAACGATCAGATTATTTTCATATCGGCCGATGAAGAACCGAAGACAGAACAGGTCGACGTTTTGGTCCAAAAAATAAAGAATGATTATACGGAGCTACCATCCGGTATTATTGGAATAGGGGGTGGAACCTTGTTAGATCTTGCCAAAGCCTTGGCGATAATGATAACAAATTCAGGTAGTTCTGAATTGTACCAAGGGTGGGATTTGGTACACAGGCCTTCCATTTATCATGTGGGTATACCTACCATTAGTGGAACAGGATCCGAAGTTTCCCGAACTGCGGTATTATTGGGCCCGGATAAAAAATTGGGCATCAATTCTGACTACACAATATTCGATCAGGTAATCCTTGATCCGGAGCTGACACAAGGGGTCCCAAGTGATCAATGGTTCTATACCGGTATGGATTGCTATATTCACTGTATTGAATCCCTTAATGGCACTTACCTAAACGCCTTTAGCCAAAGTTATGGCGAGAAGGCCTTAGAATTATGTAAAGAGGTGTATTTGGGATCATTGACCGATATGGAATCCCGGGAAAAACTGATGATGGCCTCCTGGCATGGCGGTATGAGCATCGCCTATTCCCAAGTGGGTGTTGCCCATGCCATCAGTTATGGACTTTCGTACTTACTGGGTATTAGACATGGTATAGGTAACTGTTTGGTCTTTCAGCATTTAGAGGAATATTACCCTGACGGGGTAGCACTTTTTCATCAAATGAAAGAGAAGCACGGCATCTGTCTCCCAAAAGGTGTTTGTGCAAATCTTAGTGAAAGTGATCTAGATACCATGATATCGGTTTCATTGAATATGGAACCCTTATGGGAGAATGCCTTGGGCAAATCCTGGCGAAAACAGATTTCCAAAGATAAATTGAAGTCCATCTATAGGAAAATATAGGTGCCGTTCCAATTTTCCATAGCATAAGAAGTTCATACTTGAAAACATATTCGAGCTCCTAAAGCATTAATCCATCGGTCCCATTAACAGCAATTTCCATCGAATGCGCCAACTAGCCAGGTTTATTTATTTCAGACTCATGGGATGGACTTTGATTGGGGATTTTCCAGCAGATTTGAAGAAGTGTGTGATCATTGTGGCACCCCATACCAGCTGGGTCGATTTTTTCCTGGGACTTTTGGTGCGCAAAGTTTTAAATGTGCGGATAAATTATATTGGAAAAAAAAGTCTCTTTTCCCCTCCGTTTGGCTGGTTTTTTAAATGGATGGGCGGCACACCGATCGATCGGGATAAAAGGGGCGATACGGTAATTGCAACTGCCAAAATATTTGAACGAAGGGAGGAATTCAGGTTAGCACTGTCACCGGAAGGAACCCGAAAAAAAGTGTTGGTGTGGAAAACGGGATTTTATTATATAGCGAAAGCTGCAAATGTCCCTATTATAATGGTTGCCTTCGATTTTGGCAAAAAACAGGTCAAGATTTCAGAACCCCATTTTCCTACGGGAGACCTAGCGTTGGATTTAAAAGCTTATAAAGCCTTTTATGAAGGGGTAACAGGGAGAATAACGGAGCATGGCTGATTATTCCTGCATGCTGTGGTAGACATTCTGTACATCGTCATCCTCTTCAATTTTTTCAAGCAATTTTTCAACATCAACAGATTCCTCGGCCGTAAGTTCCTTGGTCACTTGTGGGATACGGTCAAAACCTGAAGACAAAATTTCGATATCTCTATTTTCCAATTCTTTTTGGATGGCACCAAAGCTTTCAAAAGGGGCGTATATCAATATGCCATCGTCGTCTACAAATACCTCTTCGGCACCAAAATCGATCAATTCCAGTTCCAGCGCTTCTGGATCGATACCTTCAGCCGGAATCCTAAAATTACAGGTGTGGTCGAACATAAACTCAACACTACCAGAGGTGCCCAAACTGCCATTACATTTATTAAAATAACTTCTTACATTAGCGACTGTACGCGTATTATTATCAGTGGCAGTCTCTATCAAAATGGCAATCCCATGGGG
>JBBKWR010000137.1:0-4498 GCA_037969055.1 Flavobacteriaceae bacterium
TCCAAAGCCCTTTTATCTCCACTATAGTTTGCATAAACATGCTCAAAAATGAACGCACTGGTCAAAGGGTATGAATTAATTTCTTGCCGAGTGGCCAAATTGTTAAAGCTTATCATTCCAGCTACCTGTACCGATTTATATTGTGTAAATTGATAAAAGTTGCACTTTACCATTTTAAACCTATCGATTTTTATCTTGTTCCCTAAACTATCTTTTATAATGTTTCCATTATTGTCAACAGCATATTTAAAACCATCCTTAACCTGTTTTTCTTTAATAATCTGTTTCTCACTTACCTGTTCAGGAGAAATATTGATTTCCCGTAGCGCCACCATCATTTCATAATCGTAGGTAACGCTGGGCAATGGATTGGTATGGTATTTCGTCCATAGCTGGTCCAGGCCGTAGGTATTAAAATTCAAGAGTTCCTGCTCCAATTTGGCTGGCACGATTTGGTCTGTATCGTTTAACATCCCAACCTTTACATACGCTATCCCTTGGGCATGGGCCTGCTCCATTTTTTTCTTGGTATCCTCAAAGCCTGGATTGATATCGTTCAAATAAACAAAATCGTCATAGGCCCTTCTGTAATCATTTTTATTGGAAGCATTGTCCATCAAATCCACTGCATTGTCGAACAAATATTCGGATAGATCATCTTTGGCGTCCAAAATGTCGTCTTCATAATTGCGAAAAGTGAACATGGCATCCCTATTTTCTTCATGTATCCGCAAGGGTAACAACGGTTTTATGCGCTCTTGAATGTTTCTAAGATTGCTATAACCCTTAAAAATTGCTTCGAAGTTGGCAGGGTTTTCATCCTTTTCCAAAAATGCAATATGTTGGAGCTCCCGCTCCGTGTTTTTTTGGAAGGCCTCTTCCAAGAGGACAACATAGGGCTGATTGCCTTTTTTTGATTTGTTATCGACAAGGTTTAATATGGATTGGTTGATTGCATTGTCGTAGTTACCCAGATTAATGGCTTCCTGTGTTTTTTTGATCCCACCACAGGCAATCAAGCAAACCGTAAAAACGGTATTAAGTAATATTTTCTTCATGATAATTGATTTTGCTGTTATGACGGCGTTATTTCAACAGCCATGCCAAAATTGTGCACTAGTAGAACGCAAAACGTTGAATTATCGTATTATCCGGATTAAATGTCGCTTTAGAACGACTATATTTTTGATTTAGGCTGTATTATAGGTAACAATTTAGCGCTTACCTCCCCAAAGCCGATGCGCATACCATTCTTTATGCAATGTCCCATAATGGTTACGGTATCATTATCCTCAATAAAAGTTCTTGTTGCACCATTTTTTAGGGTCACGGGCTTTGTACCTTGCCATGCCAATTCAAGCATCGATCCATAAGAATCTGGTGTGGGACCAGAGATGGTGCCACTTCCCATCATATCCCCGCTGTTAACCTTACAGCCGTTGCTGGTATGGTGCGCCAATTGTTGTGCCATGGTCCAGTACAAATATTTAAAGTTCGATTTACTCACCGTAGTAGGTTCCCCATTTTCTGGAGCAATAGCCACTTCGAGCCTAATATCAAAACTATGGGCCCCAACTTGCGTAAGATAGGGTAGGGGCTTAGGTTGCTGTTCTGGACTAGCCACTCGATATGGTTCCAATGCGTCCATGGTAATTATCCATGGCGAGATGCTAGAAGCGAAATTCTTTGCTAAAAAAGGGCCCAATGGCACATACTCCCATTTCTGGATATCCCTTGCACTCCAATCATTGAACAGTACCAAGCCAAATATGTAGTCTTCAGCTTCATCCACAGAAACCGATTCGCCAAGTTTGTTGGCATCTGTTGTGATAAAAGCAACCTCCAATTCAAAATCTACAGCACGGGAAGGACCGAATACAGGTTTGTCAGCTCCCTTTGGTAAGGTCTGTCCCATTGGCCTTCGCACTGGAATACCACTAGGAACGATGGTAGAGCTGCGACCATGGTAGCCAACGGGAAGGTGCCGCCAGTTGGGCATCAAGGCGTTTTCTGCATCCCTGAACATGCTGCCAACATTGGTCGCATGCTCTTTGCTGGAATAGAAATCGGTATAATCGCCGATCTGGACCGGAAGTTTCATTTCAATCTCTTCCATAGAGAACAAAACAATCTTCTTGTTGTCTTCATTATCTTGAAGGCTCCTATTTTCAATATCAAAAATTTCACTGATACGATTGCGCACCGCGCGCCATGTTGTTTTACCGTCTGAGATAAAATCGTTCAAAGTGTCCTGTAGGAAGATGTCATCGGTGAGCGGGATTCCCTCGAAATAGCCCAATTGATGCAAAGCCCCCAAATCGATGGCATTGTCGCCGATCCTGGTGCCGATCGTAATAATATCGTCTCTCGTTAGAAAGACGCCAAAGGGTATATTCTGTATCGGGAAATCTGAATTTTCCGGTACTGGCAACCATGTTTTTTTATTCGGGTGATTCGTATCCATGGGCATTTTTAAATTGTTAATTGGCGTTTGATAAAATCATTATCAAATATATTATTTTATACCAATTAACTACTGTCAATTTGTATTTTTACCCTTTCATTTAACAAACAGCTGGAATATGCAACGCGACAAGCAAATTTTTGACCTAATCAATGCCGAAGAAGAACGCCAGACCCATGGAATTGAGCTTATCGCTTCCGAAAATTTCACCAGTCCACAAGTCATGGAGGCCGCCGGTTCTGTTTTGACCAACAAATATGCTGAAGGCTATCCGGGAAAGCGTTATTATGGAGGCTGTGAAATTGTTGATGTCGTCGAGCAAATTGCCATAGACCGGGCCAAGGAATTGTTTGGGGCGGTCTACGCCAATGTTCAGCCTCACTCTGGATCCCAAGCCAATTCGGCGGTTTACTATGCGTGTTTGCAGCCTGGTGATACCATCCTGGGATTCGATTTGTCGCATGGCGGGCATTTAACCCACGGTTCCCCAGTGAATTTTTCGGGCCGACTATACAATCCCGTATTTTATGGGGTAGATAGGGAGACTGGCGAATTGAATTATGACCGGATTCAAGAAATCGCCCTAAAAGAAAAACCAAAAATGATCATTGCAGGTGCTTCCGCCTATTCCAGGGATATGGATTTTAAAAGATTTAGGGAGATAGCCGATAGCGTCGGGGCCTTGTTGTTGGCAGATATAGCACATCCTGCTGGATTAATTGCCAAAGGAATCCTCAATGACCCCATTCCATATTGCCATATCGTGACTACCACCACCCATAAAACATTGCGTGGCCCTAGGGGTGGTCTAATTCTAATGGGGAAAGATTTTGACAATCCATTTGGGATAACCCTTAAAAATGGAAAACTAAAAAAAATGTCGGCACTGCTCGACCTTGCGGTTTTTCCGGGAAACCAGGGCGGACCGTTGGAACATATCATCGCAGCGAAAGCGATCGCATTTGGCGAAGCATTGACCGATGATTTTTTACATTATATGATACAGGTTCAGAAAAACGCTGCCGCCATGGCAGCAGCTTTTGTTGCCAAGGGATATCATATTATCTCTGGCGGTACTGATAACCACATGATGTTGATCGACTTAAGGAATAAAGATATTAGTGGCAAAGACGCGGAAAGCGCACTTGTAAAAGCCGATATTACCGCCAATAAGAATATGGTGCCCTTTGATGATAAATCCCCGTTCGTTACCTCAGGAATTCGCTTTGGGACCCCTGCGATAACCACACGGGGACTTAAGGAGGCCGATATGGCAACTATTGTTGGATTTATCGACGAGGTATTGATGAATTCTGAAAATGATTTGAAAATTGAGGCCGTAAAGAAGAAGGTGAACCAGCTAATGAAAGGTAGGAAGTTGTTTAACTATTGAAAAAGAATGAAACCTTAATGGTTCAACATTTCCAGCTCCCCTCCAATAAGGCATGCGTTTTTTACATCGTAAATCAACGCATCTTCTGTTGACTTCAAATACAATCCCCAATATTTAAAATACGCCCTTTTACGCTGGTTTTCGGTACCAATATTGACCAATATTGAACTGTCAAAACCAGAATCTTTTCTAGTTTCCTCAAAAACAGGAACAAAAATTTCGTACGGAACTTCTAATGAGCCCTTCGTAATTTTAGAATAGTGTTTGGAGAAGTTGTTCAGTATGGCATCCAACTGTTTAGGGATGCTATCCTGGTAAATTTTATTGATAATTAAAGTACAATTCTGGAAAAGGATAGAGATCTCTTCAACATCTATTGAAAAATTGTTCTGTCGCCGTAACTGACCAATTAAACTGCAAAACGTAGAATTTGCATAGGTTTTTTCTCCTTTTTTTCTGGGCTGGGCCCAAATGCCCTCATCTAAATTGGTAATGGCTTCCCATACCTTGAAATTGCACGATATCTCTATGACCAAATTAACCGTTTGTCCATCAAATGAACTATTTCTTACCAACACTTTGGAGAAAAATAGCTTTTCCAAATTATTTTTAAACTCGGCAAGCCCTGCTATTTCGTCATC
>JBBKWR010000138.1:0-3842 GCA_037969055.1 Flavobacteriaceae bacterium
GTGCCGGATATTTCCATCTCCATGCCCATATCTTCATATTGTTTCATCATTTGGGAGGGCATGAGTGAATTATAATCGATTTTTATGCCATCTCCCGTACAGGTTATTTCATAGTCTGACGAAAACAATTCTTTTCCCTTGTCATCGGTATATTTCATCTGCATCGTGGCGTGCGTGCTACCCCCTGAATTTTCAACATTGGTGATCGTATAGTCTGTAACCCCATCGACGTTGCCCTTTTTGTTGGTCATTGTGTATTGAAAGGAAGAACCTTCCACCATGGGATAATACCTGCTACAGGAATTCTGTGCGTTTGCAGACTGAAATCCAAAGGATAAAATTGCTATCAATAATAATACTATCTTTTTCATTTTATGTGTGTTATGCGGTTATATAATTACCATTTTATTGGGTAAGGACCAAAAATTTAATTTAAATAGTGATAATTGATAATTGATACGTGATAATTGATAATTGTTCATTGCTTAATAAACTCCACCCGCCTATTCTGTGCCTTTCCATCGGGGGTGCTGTTATCGCCGACGGGTTCCGATTCCCCTTTCCCCTCCGTGGTCAATCTGCTCGACGAAACACTATAGATCGATACCAGGGCCTCTTTGATGGCCTCGGCCCTTTTTTTGGACAGTTCCATGTTGGCTGCATCGCTTCCATCGGCATCGGTATGCCCAACTATTTTTAATTTCATATTCGATTCTTGTAGCAGTACCTGGGAGATCTGGAGTATGATCCCCATCGATTGTGGCTGTATGTTAGCCGATCCACTGTCGAACAAGATCCCATTGGTCGATACCTTGCCTTCTCCAATCAGCTGCCGGCGCAGATCCACTCCACCCCCTGCAATTTTTAGATTTTTAAGGAACAGCCGATCCTTTCCATCTTCCAGGCCCTCCAAATCGAAGCGCACATAATTCAAGAGGTCATTGGGGGCTAGTTTTGGTAGATCCAAATATTTAGTTTCATTGACCCACAAACGAAACCGGGTACCGTTCACGGCTACTGAGATGTGTGGCGTATTGAGAACGACTTGTCTCATATCCGTTTCTACCAGGTTATTAATGGTCGACTCACCATTGATATTGTTCTTTACACGAATATCCGCATCGATATATTGACAGATGGGGAGGGACACCGTTACACTATTTTTGTCGGTTTCATACCAATCAAACGAGTTGTCGTCCCTTAGATTTAGGATCAATTTGGCGGTACTGGAAGTATTTTTGTCTACCCCAACGAGCATAAAATCGAACTCGACGGTAAAGTCCTCCGGTAGATCGGCAATGTTTGGATAATAGGCACTTTTTGATTTTAACTCGAACCATTTCTCCGAGGATTCTCCCGTCGCTACCACTTCCCCATTGCCATTCGTGTCCCATTTCGCTGGAAAGTCCCCGATAAAATCGTCCGCGAAATCGTCGAAGAACAAAAGCTTATCCCCGGGCACAAAATCGAATTTGCTATACACCTTTATTGATTTTGGCGCGTCATTTTTAACGTAAGCGGATGGGCCTTCGGTTTTGGAGCTTTTGCCTACTTCATTTTGGGCTTTGTCGTTCTTTCGTTCCGTTTGGGGGATTGGGGTTTTAGTTGGCTTCTCGTTACTGCCCGGTTCGAGGATGCTGTCTAGGACTTCATCCGTTTTTTCGGTGGCTTCCTTATCAACCCTTCGTTCTACGGCCCTTTCAGCAGCCCTTTCGGCCCTTTTGCCAAGATTTTTTAGTATTTGTGCGCTTGTATTTGGAACAAAAGCGCACAAAAAAATTATAGGCATCGCCAGCCTAACAAATGCTGATAACTTTTTCATGATCCATTTTAATTTAGTGTACCTTAAATATACATAATCCATCCAAATCTCCGACCCTGACCTGGAGGTTGGATGTAATTGGATTTCAATAGATTAATACTACCAAAATAAAAAGGTTAACCTCATTTGCAAGTAAAATCTTGTAGTTGGTAGGGAGTCTTGTGCAAATGGGTGTTATTGCACGATAATTGGCAAATAAGCATAATTATTCGATATGGTAAACCATCAAAGATTGATCGCCCTCCTTTGTGACTAGCTCCAATTTCTTGTCCCCATCCATATCATCCAGATCGATCATCGAGCTTCCATAAACGGGAAAGTTAGAGATGGGCTTGGCTTGGCTATCGAACAAGTATACTTTTTGGTTTTGGATATCGGTCACTGTTACATATATCTTATCATAGCGGTAGAAAATTTTTGGGTGGGTGTACACCCCTAGATCAAGCGTTATTTTTGTTCCCTTGATGCTCAATACGTTGTCGTTCATATAAACAAAGATATTGTCGGTGGCATCGATGCCATGGTCTTGATGAAGATCAAGATTGGTCTTGGTGATTTTGCCGTTCGTATTTATTTGATTGAGCATTCCCTTTTTATCGGTAACCGAAAATTGGTTCTTATACCGAAGCACTTCATTTCCTGAGAAATCGATTTTTTCGCGAATGTTAATGCGCACCTCTCCGGTACGCGAAAGTATTTTTAAGTTGCCATCGGCTAACTTGAATACCAAATAATCCTTATTGCCTATCACGATATGTTTCGGGGCACCCATAATTGGTTGTTCGGACTTCTTAAACTTGAAGCCTCTCACAATTTTACCTTTGCGGTCGTACATGTATATTTTACTGCCCTGTGTGACCACTAGCCTATATTCCCTTTTGCCATCATAATCAAAAACAGCGAGCGGATTGAGATTGCCACCTTGGTAGGTTTTGGTGAGCATAACGACCTCCTTGCCGTTGCGATCGAGCACTATGAGTTGGTCATTGGTGGTAAATGCCAGCTGTAAACGGCCATTTTTAAAAAGGTCCACCTGTTGTATTTTTCCCTGTATCTTTCCGCCCAATGGCTTTTTCCAAAGGATCTTTCCATCGTTCGAAATCAAAAACAGCACATTTTTTTGGTCTTGTACCACGATTTCTTTATTCTTGGTAACGTGATTGGTCACGAATTGAGGATCATTGGCAAGTGCGTCCTCAAAAGCTACCGTAAAAATCGACCCGACTGATCTAACCCTGGTCTTTTTGGCAATTTTTTGGGCCGATATATTGGTAAGGAAAAAGTCGCCGTCGGCAACCACTTGGCCCGTAAATACATATCCTGAAAATTTCGGATCTTTTAGATTTTTATAGAGGTCCGGAATAAAATTTTCTTTCAAAAATTGCTCGGTATGATCCGAAGTCCAAACCAGCTGTATGGTTGCAGCGGAAGACATATTGTTCGCAGCAGCATTGTAGCTTGGATTCTGGTCGAAAGTGGTGCCATTTTTAAAATTACTGATGATGGTCTGTAAAACTTCTATTTTTTGACTGAAAACAAAGGTATTATCCAAAACGGTGCTGAATTTGGCTTCAAAGTTTTGGACAAGGGGTCGAAAGGCGGTATTTAAAAAATCGTTATTCGAGATTTCCTGGATGATGCTTCCTTGGTAATCAGTGGCACTTTTTTGCTTTCCGGCAAGAAAGTCTGCAATTCTGTCCGAGCCTATCGTATTTAGTATAACTGCCCGCTCCCCTTTATCATAAACCAAACCAACCTCTTCAACCGCATTAAAAAGTGGATCCTTAGTGGGAGGTAAGCTTAAATACCGTTTACGGTTCTGCTCAAATACATCATAGTCGTCGAAGGAAAAAGATAGGATGCCATCAGACTGTAAAGGGGCAAAACTTGCCGTGACGTTGGGTAACGGCTTTGTATTCCTGAACAGGTTGAGGTAGTTTGGGACAGAATCGTTGGCGAGGCTTAACCCATTGACGGAAAATTGGTTTTTGCGGCTATCGATATCCAATGAAACCCAGTC
>JBBKWR010000139.1:0-4390 GCA_037969055.1 Flavobacteriaceae bacterium
TGCACCATTTTAAATTGGGGCCTTTCATCGTTATTAAATAGGGTTGCATACGACCTGTGAAGGGCAATTTCCATAGGGTCGAAAGGAATCGGTTCGCTGGCCCACATCGCCAACCGGATCAACTCTTTTTCATCGGGACCAAGGGTGTCTTTGGGATTGGAAATTTCCATCGATTTCATGATAAACAATTTGGCAAGGGCCATCTCATTTTTAGTGATGGTACCGGTTTTGTCAACACAAATGACCGTAGCGCTGCCCAGGGTCTCCACGGTTTTCATTTGTTTGACCACGATGCCCATTTTCATCAAACGCCAGGCCCCCAAGGCCATAAAAGTGGTAAAGGCCACAGGGATTTCCTCAGGAAGAATGCTCATGGCCAACGTAAGTGCTTTTAGCAAACTGTCCAGGAAGTCGAACGAACTGAAATAATTTATGCCCCAAACGATAAGGAATACAACTATGCCAACGGCCGACATTTTTTTGACAAAACTGTTGATCTGTATTTCGAGTGGCGTTTTCTCCTCCTTGATCGCCTCCAGACTTTGCCCTATTTTTCCCAATTGGGTATTATTACCGATCGCCATCACTATGGCAATAGCCAATCCGCTGACCACGGTGGTCCCACGATAAATCGAACTGTCTGTTTTTTCTTTGTCCTTATACACCGGTAACGATTCTCCGGTAAGGATAGATTCATCCACTGAAAAGTCATTGGAATGGATGATGGTTCCGTCGGCTGAAATGGTGCTGCCCTCTTCAACCATGAGACTGTCGCCAATCACAACATCCTCAATGGCAATCTCCACTACAACGCCATTTCTGATCACATTACAATGCGGCTGACTGAGGACCTTTAATTTTTCGAGGGCGTTCCTGCTGCGTGAATCTTGATACAGCGAGATGGTTGATACCAATAGAATGGCCACTGCAAGAAATATACCGTCCCCTGTTTCGCCAACGATAAAATAAATGGAGGAGGTGACCAAGAGCAAAATGACCATGGGCTCGGTCAACAAACTTCTGATTACCTTAAAAAAGGCGTTTTCCTTTTTAGAGAGAAGTGCGTTATTACCGTATTTTTCCCTGGAAAGAACGACTTCCTCTGAACCCAATCCTTTAACGTCAAAATTCTCTACCGACATTCTTATTCATGAATTATATGGAAACGGATGCGAGTTGTTTTAAACTGCGAAAACTTCTCTTATTCGGCAATACGATAATCTCTTTTTGTGCTCGGCAAATGTGTTACCACAATGATTAAAACACCGAGCATGGAATATACAAAGTGCAGCATGCCCCAATCTTTGATGAAATAGAGTTGCATGTTGATCCACAATACCAATGATAGCCCAAGATAATAAGAAAATGTCCATGACCAATGTTGGTCTTTGTAGAGATTCATTCGATCCGCCAATTTTAAGTTCGGTTTTTTCAAGAGTCCGTAAAATATGAGTGCTGGAAAAATTCCGAGTACAAAAAACAAAAACAAACCAGGAATGAGAAAATCGGTAAAAGGCGATGGTTCTAGCATGGATAATGGCAGGCCAAGTTTTGCCCCGCTGGGGTCGAAAATCAGCATTAACCCTGAAGGCACAGCACCGATTGCCTGAATGACGACTAATATCATCAGTAGATGGGTTGAGAGTGATCTTTTCATTTATGTTTCCAATAGTCTTCGGCTTCCTTTTCCATTTTTTCCAACCGAGTGTAATAATCGGGAAATTCTTTCAAATGGGCCCAAGCAATTTTACCCGTTAATTTTGGGTCATCATTAGTCACATTCGTTTCTGGGAAACGTGTACCATGTTCCAACTCCACCTTTAGGCCCAACCTGAATTCCTCAAGATGTACCTCCGCCCATGATATTCCCAGTTGATCTCCAATTGCTTTGGCCTCTTGGCTGTTTAATTCCATAATATTATGCTTTATACCAGTTTATGATCCATATTTAATGATAATCGCCATTTGTCCTGAATGATGGGCAGTATGGGATTTGATCCTTCCAAACGCTTCCTCCTTCGTCTTCGTTCCAAATTCCTTCGTTGTTATCAATGTTTCCCAATCTACATCCTTTTGCTTTTCTACAATTGAATTCAGGGTGTGGAAAGCACGGTCAACATAGTCTTTGAGTTCAGATAGACTGATCCATTCTCCGGTATCTTTTTTGGCAATTATTGTTTTTGCCACGACCTTCACATCTTTGGCTCCAAACACGTTCTTGGCGAAGAGCAACTCAACATCCCCGATATGCCGTATTAAAAAACCTACACTATTCACTGAGGGTGTAAGCTTTTTTGATAAGTCATTTTCTGTTAGTTGAGGCAGTTGATCTGAAAACCTTTTTCGGGCTTCCTGCCAAAGTGAGATGAAGGATTGTGTCTTTGTTTTCATCCTTTTAAATTATTATGAAATTCGACACCATATGAAAGCTATGGGCGAATAGACTGGTTTCTATATGATATTTTATTTGATTATCGACCTATTATAGGGTGCTAAGGTATGTTTTGGGATCGAAGTTCTGCATGACAATTGTCATTTGTAATTTACCCTTCCGCATGACCTTTATCATTTTGCACCCGAAAGTTTGTAGGTAACTTTATCAGGTTAACCCTTTAACTCTGAAAGCTATGAAAACAATGATAAAAATCGGTTCTATTTTTATTTTGGCAATAATGGTAGGTTGTGCAGAACAAAAACAGACCCCAGGGGAAATTCTTGGGAATCAAGAAACTCGAGATCAAATCATGGGAGCGATAAGTGATGACCACGAGATGATGGGTGAGATGATGGCCCATATGATGCAGAGTGACCATGCCATGCAGATGATGGAAGCCGATCAGGGCATGATGGGCAAAATGATGGGCAATCGTCAGATGATGATGCAGATGATGCAAAAAGATACTGCAATGGCCGGAATGATGATGGGCAATATGATGGGCATGATGGAAAAGGATTCTGCCCTATGCAACATGATATTCAATAAAATGGGAGGAAACAAACATATGATTGACATGATGCAGCAAATAGGCAAGTCCGGTAATATGATGAAAGGTGGGATGATGCACGAGCATAAGTAAAGTGTTATACGGTCCTCTGCAAAAATTGATCGATTACCAATTGGTTATTTGCTTAAAATGCTATTTTTTAAACGAGGGACTATACTTCCTTTTGAAATGAAACGCTTATTCACTTGATACCCCCGGTATTCAAAATAAACAACCTTCTCCGCGAGGAGATGGGAGAAAATTACTGGGTTTTACCTTTACGCTTCCCGCCTTGAAATGACGGATGAAATTACAAGTCCCAAACCTACGCCTATCAGGATGGAGGCCACAAACCAAAGTGGTGAGGTTTGAAGGAAAAAGAATCCGACCCCGACCCCGATAATGGTCATTCCACCTATGGCCCAAGTGCTCTTATCGTTTTTTTTGGTCGTCATATCATTGATTTTAAGATTTATATTTAATATAGGGTAGGAATTAGTCTTATCATCTTCTTGGCTTTGATTTGCAGGTTAACTTAAGTAATCGCATAGATTTCCATCTATTTGGAAAAAGTATATTTTTATTTTGGCGAACCTTCTTGCCAGTCACCTCGTTAACTTTAAAACATAAGATTCGAGTAGATCATGCTCTTTA
The DNA here is from genome assembly GCA_037969055.1 of Flavobacteriaceae bacterium. Classification (GTDB taxonomy): domain Bacteria; phylum Bacteroidota; class Bacteroidia; order Flavobacteriales; family Flavobacteriaceae; genus Pelagihabitans. The sequence continues at coordinate 3,639 of JBBKWR010000139.1, forward strand.
GGTCTTTGGGGAGTCCGTCGCGCAAATCCTGCATCTCCCCCAGGGAAACATATTTTCTTAGATATATAAAGGTGGTGTCTACATATCGTTCAGCAACCTCGTCGCTGTATTCAAAATCGTTTACGGCCGATGGGCCATCATGTTCCCTAACCAGATCGAGGAATTGGGCGATATGTTTTACTTTGGGTTTATCTTTTTTGATACGCCATCCGTTTACATAAACGGCCTTTAAGAACATGGGCAACTGTGCGATGAATTGTAAGGATTCTTCTGTGGGAATGATATCCCGTAATGCGTGTAAAATAGAGGTCAAAATCCTGCCAGCCTTGTCCCGGTCTTCCCCAAGGTTCATTTCTTTGGTATAATTTTTTAAGAACGTGTTGCCTTCCGTTGCATATTGATTGAAATTAAGCGCCATAATATTGGATTTAAAGTGAAAAGTAAAATTGATATTTTTTGGGTTGGTATAAAATGACCTACGTCATTTTATGTTGGATGGCATGACGCTATTTTTGGAAAAAAACATAAATCCTGGCTGTCATGACAATAGATATTCAATTTATACACATGCCCACGAGCGATACAATGAGTGGGATCGTAACTAAGAAACTCAATAAGTTGGACAAAAAATACAATTGGCTCATTCGGGCAAATGTGTATTTTAAAAAACAGATAGATCCAACGGGTAAAGGAAAGATTTGTGAAATTGAATTGAGTAGCCGTGGATCTAGAATCTTCGCGACTTCGGACGA
>JBBKWR010000140.1:0-3466 GCA_037969055.1 Flavobacteriaceae bacterium
TTTTATGAATTGTATTTTTAAGTTTATTTTACCAGCTCACTTTGATTCCTGAAAACCAATTCGTCATTGAAAGAGTCGAGTAAGATTATACTATCTGTAACTATGGTCCCACTGAGCAATTCTTTTGATAGCTTATTGAGGACTTCCTTTTGTATGACTCGCTTAATAGGCCTTGCTCCATATTGTGGATCATAGCCCCTTACCGCCAAGTAGGCAATGGCCTCTTCGGTGGCATCTAAGGTTATATGCTGTTTGTCCAACATCTTCTTTAATAGTTCCAATTGAAGTTTTACAATTTTAACGATATGTTTACGACTCAACGGGGTAAACATGATGATGTCATCGATCCTGTTCAGAAACTCGGGCCGCACCAATTTACGCAATAGCCCCAAAACCTCGATCTTCGCTGATTCTGCTGCACTATGGACGTCTTTGCTATCCTCAAATCTATCTTGGATAATTTCGCTGCCGATGTTGCTGGTCATGATGATTATCGTATTCTTAAAATCTGCGACACGACCTTTGTTATCAGTTAGTCGCCCTTCATCCAACACTTGTAATAATATGTTAAACGTATCGGGATGCGCCTTTTCAATTTCATCCAACAAGATAACCGAATAAGGCCTTCTTCTAACCGCCTCGGTCAATTGTCCTCCTTCATCATAGCCAACATATCCCGGAGGTGCGCCGACCAGTCTGCTCACTGAATGGCTTTCCTGATATTCGCTCATATCGATCCGCGTCATTGCATTTTCATCGTCGAACAAATAGGCCGCCAGTGTTTTTGCCAACTCGGTTTTACCGACCCCGGTTGTCCCTAAAAACAGGAACGAACCAATTGGACGTTTAGCATCCTGCAATCCGGCCCTGCTTCTTCGAATGGCATCCGATACGGCCTCAATGGCTTCTTCTTGGCCAACAACCCTTTTATGCAGCACATCTTCCAATTTCAATAATTTTTCCCTTTCACTCTGTAGCATTTTAGACATGGGGATACCCGTCCATTTGGCGACCACCTCGGCAATATCTTCATTGGTTACCTCTTCTTTAATAAGGACGCCACTTTTTTGTTGTTCCTGCAGTTCTTTTTGCAGACTTTCCAATTTTTCTTGGGCCTCTTTGGTTTTTCCGTAGCGAAGTTCCGCTACTTTACCATAATCACCGTCGCGTTCGGCCCGTTCGGCCTCCATCTTATAGTTTTCGATATCCATCTTAGTTTTTTGGATACTGTCGACCACTTTTTTTTCGCTTTCCCATTGGGCGAAAAGTTGGTTGCGTTCTTCTTTCATATTGGCAAGATCAACGTTTAGCATTTTTAATCTTGCATGATCTGCTTCGCGTTTTATCGCCTCGATCTCAATTTCCAATTGCATGACCTTTCGATCTAAAACATCTAGGTCCTCCGGTTTGGAATTGATTTCCATCCTTAATTTTGATGCCGCCTCGTCCATTAAGTCAATAGCCTTATCAGGTAAGAAACGGTTGGTGATATAGCGCTGGGATAGCTCTACGGCAGCGATGACCGCCTCATCCTTAATCCTGACCTTGTGGTGTGCTTCATATTTTTCCTTGATTCCCCTCAAGATCGAGATAGCGCTTTCCGTATCTGGTTCGTCGACCACTACTTTTTGAAACCGTCGTTCCAAGGCTTTGTCTTTTTCAAAATATTTTTGATATTCATCCAAAGTGGTGGCCCCAATAGCGCGTAACTCGCCCCTCGCCAATGCAGGTTTTAAAATATTCGCGGCATCCATTGCCCCTTGACCGCCACCTGCACCGACCAATGTGTGTATCTCATCTATAAATAAAACTATATTTCCATCGGAAGTTGTAACTTCCTTTATCACTGCTTTTAGTCGTTCCTCAAATTCACCCTTGTATTTTGCCCCAGCGATCAAAGCACCCATGTCGAGTGAATAGATCACCTTATCTTTTAAATTTTCTGGGATATCACCTTGAATGATCCTATGCGCTAGTCCTTCTGCGATGGCTGTTTTACCCACCCCAGGTTCTCCCACTAGCATTGGGTTGTTTTTGGTCCTGCGGGACAGGATCTGCAAAACTCGGCGTATTTCTTCGTCCCGGCCAATTACGGGATCCAGTTTTCCACTATCGGCGAGCTTGTTCAAATTCCTCGCATACTTGTCTAAGGCATTATAGGTTTCTTCGGCGCTTTGTGAGGTTACTTTATTGCCTTTTCGGAGTTCTTCGATCGCGCTTTTCAAATCTTTTTCAGTTGCGCCCTGGTCTTTTAAAATTTGAGCGATCTTGCTTTTCGATTTAAAGATGGCCAATAATAAATGCTCGATGGAAACATATTCATCGCCCATTTTTTTAGCTACAATATTAGCTTCGTTGATGGTCTTGCCAGCATCGCTCGAAAACATTATCTCACCTCCAGAAACTTTAGGAAATCGCTCAAGTTCTTTGTCCAAAATCTGTTTTAATAAGGAAAGATTTACATTCAATTTTTTTAGGATAAAGGGAACCACATTTTCATCGACCTCCAAAATAGCCTTGAAAAGATGCTCGTTCTCGATCTGTTGATTCCCCATGCCTTGTGCAAGCTGCTGTGCCTGTTGCAAGGCTTCCTGAGATTTTATGGTATAATTATTTATATTCATGACCTTTTATATTATGCCTATTTGATTACATTTGACACTACATAGACAACAATCCTACCAAGACATTATTAGCGACAAAATGTCGGTAAAATGTTGGAATTACAAGACATTTCGACAGATTGTAAGTATTCGGATTGTTTGCGACCTATTGCTTAAAATTACAAAATGGGCTTATTGAATGGATTTTTTGGAAAGAAAAATTTACAAGAAACAAAAGACACTAATTACACTGAATGGAATTCTCTGGACTCCTTGAAACAACTGGATGAGCTGGTAGAAAAATCCCAAAAAAAGCCACAAATAATATTCAAACATTCTACCAGTTGTGGCATTAGCCGAATGGTAATCAAGATGTTCAAGAAGAACTATGGTTTTTCCCCTGACCAATTAGACCTTTATTATTTAGATCTACATGTCCATCGTACTGTATCTGATGAAGTTGAACAAAAATTTCAGGTCGTTCACCAATCGCCACAGTTGTTGGTGATAAGAAATGGGAATGCGGTTGCAAATGCATCCCATGGGGCGATCGTTGAGCTCGACTTAAGAAATTTTGTATAAAAAAAGGATGCTGTAAAGCACCCTTTGTTGTCTCAATTGAGCCGTTGTTTGACCAGAATATTTTTGATTCGGGATTTAAGATCTTCCCCAGCATTATAGACCATTTGTTCATTACTAGGAAAAGGAACAGCGGCACGGTTTAGCAAAGCCGTCAAATCATTGTCCAAAGCCCTTTTATCTCCACTATAGTTTGCATAAACATGCTCAAAAATGAACGCACTGGTCAAAGGGTATGAATTAATTTCTTGCCGAGTGGCCAAATTGTTAAAGCTTATCATTCC
>JBBKWR010000141.1:0-5964 GCA_037969055.1 Flavobacteriaceae bacterium
GATGGTCAGGGCTTCATTGTATGCCGGTGCGATGATGGTGATACTCGGTGCCAAGGGCGACGCCATTACCTTTGAAAGATCAATAAAGCTGTTTTTATTCCTATAATGGATAGAATTCCGCGTAGAGAGATACCCCATCAAGGTAAACATGACAAATAGGATGAGCGTAAACGAAAAGAAAACGACGTTTATATACTCCAACAATATTTTAAACAGACCACTATCCATTATCACATGGTTTTAATAAGCTTGTAAACCAGCAGATACGCTGAAGGATCGAACCTTTGGCCTTGCCTGTATCCGTTTCGTTGCTGAGTTCTTTTGTTTCCGGATCGCCATTAGTGACATCATTTGGTACATCGATTCCTATTTCGAAATCAATTTCAAAAATGTCCGAATCTTTGGGTGGATCGATTTCCAACGCATCGAGCAACAGGTCAACTTGGTTCACTGTGTTCGATGCTGTGGTACTATCGGATGCCTTTAAAATCATTCCGGAGGCCAAGAGTCGTGTCTGCAATTTGGCCAATGATTTTGCGGCTTTTTCGCGTATACGGGCATCACTGTCAAAAAGGAGTTTTTTCAAAAACGGGATGTCTTTCACATCGCCCACAGCCGGGATCTCGTCTAACAGTATCAGTTTAGATTCCGTATCACAAGGCCGAAAAAAATCCTCAAAAACACTATAGACTGCCATTTCCCCTTTATTATCAGGGGAATCATTTTTTGCTCCCGATACCTTCCATTGTTTTAAAAAATGGTCTCTGATCTCCCGAATGCGCAACTGTGCACCATGATCGGATTCTTGCAGCATCAGTTCCCCTAGCAATTCAATTTCGCGACCATCACCATACAATTCTATATTATCCAGCAATATCATTTTTTCCGCCACCTCGTGGTCATAGTATTTAGGCGGGGGAACGATCTGCAGGAGGCTGTCTATTTCCTGCCACATTTTAAATGACTTCGTTTCCCAATCAGGATTTAGGGCGTTTTTGTTTGAAAGGGTATTCTGAACAGAAGCTGAAATTTCTTCCATCAGCCACTGGGGCAATTGTGGACCATCAACATCCAATTGGCTTGTGATGGTTTCGAATATCACTTCAATGTCCAATAATTTTTCAACCGCATTTGGGCCAACCTCCTCAAATTGCACCTCTAATTCAAGCAAAGATGAATACTGTTGTTCCTCTTTTGCCATCTCCAGCTGAATAACATCAAAATCCACCTCCAAATCCATTAAATTCAACACCTGTGGCACTTGTGGCCCGGTCACGGTGATGTCTTCATAAATTATAGGTATTTCGGACAATGGAATTAACGGTTTACCACTAATTTTTCTCTCCCCGTTCAACGCGGCAGTCGGCGCGACGGATTGCTCATCCACTACAATAGGAATAAAGCTTAAATCTATTGTGATTTCGTTGGGGTGATCACTTTCAGATAGTATGGATTCTGGCTTCCCCTCAATTTGATCGTACAATACCTCCATATTGTTAATGTCCAAAGTCCCATCTTGTGGGACTTCTTCGGTTTTTTCATTGGTACACCCAATTTCCGCCTCGATGACGATTGGCAAAAAATCAATCTGAAACAACGGTTCCATTTCCTTAACAGGTCCTGGATCTATTTCTTGATAGGTCACGGAAGGATCAGGAGTATTGATCGCCGTGATTGAATCGGTCATTTGCACTTGATAAATGGGCATATCGGTTAATTCGAAATAATCCTCCGCATTGGCATTCGCGCTTGCTTCTTCCATGGCCTTATTTTCTGGCAATGGTGATGGCGCCGGCGCTTTGATAGGTACCTCCGGAGCATTTTCATTTTTTGAAAAGGCCATGGGATCGACGGTTGGATTGATGACATCATCTAAAGACCTTTCGGTCTTCATTTCTTCGAGTTTACCGGGTTTCAAATCAGATGGTATCTGAAGGGTGTTGGTGTCTATAATACCTTCGGTAGGCAAGATACTCCCTGGAACCAATTTGTTAATAGCGCTTAAAGCTTTACTTCTGACCGAAAAGCTATACTCCTTTTTATCAATAAGTTGTAAAAATTCAATATCGGCTTTACTTCCCAATTCCCCAAGTGCCTCCAGGATGGCGATCTTGGTGTCGGCGGTGCTATTCCAAAAGACGGCTTTAAGGTTTTCAATGGCCGGTATTAAGTGAAAAGCCTTAATACATTCAATGGCCTCTTTCTTTATTTGATCGTGTCGATTTTTTACCAATTCAATGATCGAGGCATCCGCATCATTTTGGTTATAATGTTTGATCAATCGCAGCGCAAACAAAACGACATATTTGTTTTTGGAAGTGAGCCAAGCCTTAAAGTTTGGGGGAAGATAGTCGGATTTATTACTTATTACCTCCAACAATTTTAATTGTTGCCACTCTGATATTTTGTGCTTTGTAGTATCGAGAAAGTAATCAAGCCCCTCGTGCTTTAAGGTGACCACGGCCAACTCGGCTTGCTTGCGAATGGTGGATCGCTTATCATTGATAAACTTTGTCAAAAACACATAAGACTCCGTAACCCCCATTTTGGTCAGCTCCTGTATTCCTTGGGAGACCACCTGCCAACGCCAACTTTTCAGTTTTTTGTACGAATCGGCATCAAGACCAAGTTCTTGGTAAAGTTCGAACAAGCGTTCCCGGGCCAAGCCAGAAACATCCTTGCGAAGTTCCAGTAAGAGTTCTAACACTATTTTGCGATTGGATGGATCATTAAGAAGTTCCCGGATCTCCAATTTTAGTCTTACATAATTGCTTTTCTCGGTTTTGGTCGCATCATCCTCAATGAAAATAAATTCGCTGATTATCGGTGACAATTCTTTTTTAAGTTTCCCAACTTTTAATGATTTGGAGGAGATGATTTTATTAAAAAGGAAAATGGCGATAAAATATGCCCCGGCCAAACCTACAAACAGCACTACCAAATCCCATAAAAGATCCGTATGGATCTTGGGGGCGGTAATCGCCGAATAGGTATGATATGTATAGGAGGCCAATACCACTTTATCTTTTATTCAATTCTCGGGCCACACGGACCATTAATTCAGAAGGACTTACAGGCTTTGAAATGAAATCATTGGCGCCAAGCTCAAAAGCGCTCAAGACGTTTTCCTCATTCCCGGCCGAGGATATAATAATGATCGGGGTCTTTGAGCCAAGTTCGTTACGAACGTAATCAATCAATTCGATGCCGGAGAAGTAGGGCATCATGATATCGCTTATAATGAGGTCAGGCATAGCAACCTTTAATTGCTCCTTTACCGCTTTACCATCTGCACAAAGTGTAATTTCATAACCTCCTTTTTCAAGTCGAAAATTCAGGAGCGCCGCTAAGAGTTCATCATCTTCCGCAAGTAAAAGCTTCTTTCTTTCGGACATCCTTTCTATTTGTTGGTCTTTAGACGAGCCAAGGCATCGTCGATACAGGCTTCCACTTTTGGATATTCGTCCAGAAACCTGGCGTATATTTTTTGAAGTCTATTAATATCTTGATCGGATTTGACACACTCTTGCATTTCTACTACCAAAGCGTGCAAAGTGTCGGTGCGCATCATCGCCAACCCAGCCTTAATTTTATGCAGGGCAAATCCCAGTGCCTTAAAATCCAAATCATTAAGATGGCACTTCATGGCACCTATGAACTCCACAGCGTTCATTTTATAGAGTTTTACCAACTCCTCCAGCAAGGTGATTTCACCCATACAATCGTTGAATACAGGTTTTAGGTCTAATTCCAAGGCTTCTTCCAAAACCTCCAACTGTGGTTTTAATACAATTTCATCGGGTTCTTCCTGTTGGTGATTACAGTTTTTATTCTTAACCAATTTTAATAACAGTTCGTCAGGACTATAGGGCTTCAATATAAAATCATTAATTCCGCGCAATTCTGATTCTTGCTTGTCCTGAATGGTGAAATCAGCTGTGAGGGCGATGATCGGTACGTTTTTTATCGCAGCGTTTTCAACCTTCCGTATTTGTTCCGTTACTTCGAATCCGCTCATGCCTGGCATTCGCAAGTCCATGAGAACCAGATCAATATCATGGTTGTTCAAGATGTTAAGCCCATATTGACAATTATCTGTTATATACGTATGACATCCCCATACCTTTAATCTTTGCGCGATCAGCCGTTGGTTCAGGAGGTTATCCTCGAATACCAAGATGGCCATTCCCTTCACCAAACCGGCGCCGTCCCGTAAATGATTTATGTCTTGTACTTTCTTGGGCAATTTGGCCTTATCGCCGACGGCATAAGGAAGGATAAATTTGAAGGTCGTGCCCTGCCCTAAATTACTGGAAACCGAAATATCCCCGCCTTGATGTACGATGATCTGTTTGACAATTGATAATCCTAGCCCCGTGCCTCCAAATTTGGACGCAGTATCTGATTCGGCCTGCCGGTACGCATCGAAAATAAATGGCAATTGGTCTTCGTCAATTCCAATCCCATGATCAGAGATCGTAAATTCCAATAGCAAATGGTCACCCGAATTTTTTGCCAATACTATTTTTAAGGCAATTTCCCCCTCTTCCACAAACTTGATGGCATTGCCCAATAGATTCAACAAAACCTGACTAAGTTTTGCCGGGTCGCCTTTGAGTACCTCCGGGATAGCGGGATCCATATCTACATCGAGAACAACATCTTTGCTAACAATAAGTGTTTTACATAGAAATACGATATCACGAACCAAGCCGTAAAAACTAAAATGGATGCTCTCAAATGGCTCCAATCCGGCCGAAAGCTTGGAATATTCAAGTAGTTCGTTAATAATATCCAATAGGGAATAAGAGGCGGTCGCAATGGCTTTCACGCGTTCCATTTGCAAATCGTTCAGTTCATCTTCCTTCAAAAGATCTGTAAATCCAATTATGCCGTTCAAGGGGGTGCGTATCTCATGGCTTACTTTAGCAATTAGCGTTCCCTCCTCCTTTTTTGGTGTTGGGATGAAGTTCTTATCAGAAGTTGTGTGAAGATTGTCTATGCCATGGTATTCCCTTGCACTCGGGATAACCACTTTTCCTAGTACTTTTTCGGATACTTGAACCTTAAAAGCTTCAAAAGAGCTTTTAAGTTGCGTTGCTTCGTTTGAATCCAACGATTCGAAGGAAAACGTGTTCAACAAGGCTTCTAATTGTGATAATTGGGAAAGTAGGTTTTTCAATTTAGGGGGATTGATTTGGTTTATGGTCCGGTTTTAAACGATAAAAGATTTTTCTTACAAGAGACCGATTAAATTATTTAACATTTTGATAGTATTTGACATAAAATTCTTCAATTAGGGCGGAGCGTACAATTAAATGTTACCGAATGCCCGTAATGTGTTGTCAAATCCCTTTATTTGTATGTTAAAAATTCTTGCAATATGAAGTTTACCATCGCTCCGCTCTGCATTTTACTAGTACTCTCCTGCAATGAGCACCCAAAAGACCAAACTGAAAACATGGAAAAAAGGGCCAAAGAAATCCATGAAAACGTGATCACCATCGACACCCATGACGACATCAATATCAAAAATTTTACGGATAGCCTTAACTACACCCAAAGATTGGACACCCAAGTGAACCTTCCCAAAATGACGGAAGGTGGGCTGGATGTGGCCTGGTTTATTGTTTATACTGGCCAAGATTCGCTAAATATTGAGGGGTACGCTAAAGCAAAAGAAAATGCCATGGAGAAATTCGATGCGATCCATCGCCTATGTGAAGTACTGGCACCGGAACAGATTGAACTGGCATTGAGTTCAAACGATGTGCGCAGGATCAACGCAGCCGGCAAGAAAGTTGCCATGATAGGCGTTGAAAATGCCTACCCGATCGGTACCGATCTTTCTGAATTTAAAAGGTACTACGAATTGGGAGCGAGATATGTTTCGCTCGCCCATAATGGCCATAGCCAATTCTCGGATTCCAACACCGGAGAAGCGGATAGCATATGGTTACATAA
>JBBKWR010000142.1:0-7614 GCA_037969055.1 Flavobacteriaceae bacterium
ACCATTATGGGTACAAGTGATATCCATGGATTGATCGCCTGGGATTATATAGAACGGGGAAACCACCGGCCGATCACCTTGGTCTTTGCCAAAGAAAGGAGTCTGGAAAGCTTAAGGGAAGCGCTTTTTGCCGGCAGGACCGTAGCTGTCTACAATGATCTGTTGGTAGGTAGGGCTGAATTTCTGAACCCTTTGCTACAAGCCAGTATTGTGGTGCAAAAGGTATCCTATATTCCCGATACCACGGTTCTGGAGGTAGAACTTAAAAATATAAGCAGTAGCGATCTGTTGTTTGAAAACCAGATGCCCTTTACCTTTTATACAAAACCGGCGATTATAGAGATCGGGGCGGGACAAACCACGGTATTGCGGATTAAGACGTTGCAAGTGCTACAAGAATTGGACCTGCAGTTGAAGGCCCTGGGTGCCTATACCGCGCCGAAGCAACATCCGGTAATCACCTGGAAATTGAAGGTACAATAGGAAACGACATCGATGGGGGTTGGTTAACCGGCCCTGTTTTAGCTATAGTGTAAAGGATTAAACTGCGGGCATCTATAAGGCAATGGGAAATGCTTCTTTACGAACCTTTTTGATCGGTTGGGCCATAGCCATAGGTATAGCCCTTTCTTTTATCGGGCGCCACGTCATTGACCACATAGGCCATGTTTTTTAGCTTCTTCGATTCGCTTAGCCCCTTGGAAAAAGCCAGTAGCTTTTTATCGGTATAACCGGCCCTTGTTACGAAGACCGTCACATCCGCATATTTCGAGATCAATAGCGTATCGGCTACCAACATGGTAGGGGCGGTATCTACAATGATATAATCAAATTCTTTTTTGGCCTGTTCCATAAAATCCCCAAATCCGTTACCGGATAACAGTTCTGCAGGGACTGGTCTTTACTTCTCAACATGTTCGGGCGGGACTTAACAAAGTAAATTCCCGAAATACTGCACCATCCAAAAACATCCTTTGTTGGGATAGAATTGGCATGAGTAATGAGAGACCTAGTATATGGCCATCATATCGAGCATTCGGAATACTTAATTCTGTATTTGGTTTAAGTTGTTAATCCTGAATGAAACACAAATTAAACTTCACCTAATAAAACTGCACTTAAAACAGAGTTTATTGCTTTATACACGCATTTTGCAGATTTTTAGCACTTTAAATCAAAGTAGATCTTGATGAAAACACTTAATGTTAAGCAATTATTACTTATATAGGGACCTTCCCTTCTTATTCTTATTATCGCTTTACTGGTTAATCAGGTTTAAGTTGAATATCACCCAATATATAAAGTTTGGCATTTTTAAAGTTCAGCTAATCTTTAAACTAAATCATTTGCACTAAGAAAATGTTTACTTAAGTAAAGTTAATAATAGTTTGATTTAGTAGCTGTTCATATTACCGGAATAAATTAATAAGGGGTTTTTGAAGATGAGTTTTGATAGAATGGAGTTTAGGCTTGAAAATGGACTGGGCATTTTAATTTTTATAACAAATTATAGTTGAAATCAATGAAATTTATGTTGACACACTTTGAGAAGTTAATACAAAGGAAATTATAATTCATAAACAACAGAAAAGTTCAATTTTTTCATCATTTTTATTTTTTTATAATTAAAATGGAGTTATCAGCCTTTTAAATTCACATTTAATATCGTTTATAAATCTATTATATATGTACAAACGTACTCCTGACCATCCTCCACATATAGAATCTTATTCAGGTGTCGAGAATCCTCTTTGGTCAGTAATGATTCCTGTTTACAATTGTATTCATTACCTTGAGGAGGCCTTGGAAAGCGTTCTTCAGCAAGATAAAGGCTGTGGGTTGATGCAGATTGAAGTTGTTGATGATTGCAGTTCGGATGGTGATGTTGAAGAACTGGTAAATAAAATAGGTAAAGGGCGAATTGGTTATTACAGGCAAAAAGAAAATCTGGGAAGTTTAAGAAATTTTGAAACCTGTATCAATCGTTCAAAAGGAAAGTACGTTCATCTCCTGCATGGTGATGATAGAATAGAAGCTGGTTTTTACAACGAGATAGCGTCTTTGTTTCGTGATTATCCTGAATCCGGTGCAGCCTATACAAATTTCAATTATATCAATAGTGAAAGCGGTTTAGTGCCCCATAAAAACAAAAGCCTTCAAAAGAGTTCAGGAATCATAGCGGATTTTATTGATCAAATAGCCGTTAGAAATCTTCTACAACCTCCCGCAATAGTTGTCAAACGTACCACATATGAGGCGTTAGGTAGTTTTTTTGCGGTCCATTTTGGGGAAGATTGGGAGATGTGGGTAAGGATAGCATCCAAGTTTCCGGTAGCTTATTCACCGAAATATCTGGCATCTTATAGAGTTGGTCATGGTAGTGGTATAAGCCACAGGAGTTTTCTTACTGGTCAAAATTTTGTGGACATGAAGAAGGTAATCGATATAATACAGCACTATTTGCCCGAACATAAGCGGTCTAAAATAAGAAAAGCATCCTTGGCAGACACTGCTCAATATACTGTAAAATGTGCCAGCAGCTTACTTTTAAATAATAGAAAAGCTGCCTTGAGGCAAATTAAGGGAGCTTGGAGCTTGAGTAAGGATTTTACTACACTATATTGGATACTGCGCTTTTATGCCATGTATATTCTAAGGTACAAACAAATTGAAAATATGCTACGGAAAAGAAAAAAGATCAGATTTGAAAAGAACAGTTTATCCAAAGTAAAATGAACAATAAAACTAATGGCCTTGGGTCTTCAAATTGGGAATGGGAAATTAGGCCCGAGACATCATGGCGCAACATTAGCTTAGTAGAACTTTATTCCTATAAGGATCTATTGTTGCAATTAACTAGGAAAGAATTTTTAGGATTATACCAACAAACCCTATTAGGGCCCTTTTGGGCATTACTCCAACCATTACTTACCGTACTCACTTATGTAGTTGTGTTCAACAAAGTAATTGGTATTCCTACGGGAGGTGTACCGCCTTTTTTATTTAACTTGATAGGCATAACCCTTTGGAATCTGTTTTCAGAAATATTCTTACAAACGTCAAAAACCTTTACCCAAAATGCTGCAATTTTCAGTAAAGTGTATTTCCCAAGAATTATAGTTGCACTTTCTGCCCTCTGGCTGCAAATATTATTATTTGGTATTCAGTTACTTTTACTTGTTGCCGTTTATCTATTCTATTTTTTTACTGGACAGGTCGACTTTAACGCTGGCCAAGGGCTTCTGATTTTCCCTATAATTGCTATTACTGCTGGTATAGGATTTGGAGGTGGATTAATATTCTCCGTTCTTACTGCAAAATACCGCGACCTGTTGTCTTTAATACAGGTCCTAATACGTTTGCTTATGTTTATGTGTCCCGTTTTTTATACATTGAGTATGGTTCCCCAAAATTTTCAATGGTTAGTAAATATCAACCCATTATCTGCCCTCTTTGAATATTTCCGGTTTGCATTTTTAGACGTAGGTAGCATAAATGAAATCCAGCTTCTTTATAGTATTGGTTTTATGGTGGTTATCGTCTTTTTTGGTATTATGCTTTTTAATAAAATGAGTGATAAATTGATAGATATTTTATAAAAAATTATGTCCGATATAGCAATACAGGCTGAAAATATTTCAAAATTATATCGTCTAGGCATCATAGGCTCTGGATCATTACGTCGTGACATGCAATGGTGGTGGCAGCGTAATATCCTAAACAAGGAAAACCCCAACCAGTACATCAGGGGCGGTAAAAAGGTTGATAATTCTGAGGTTATTTGGGCACTGAAAAATGTTGACTTTGAACTAAAAGTCGGTGAGGCTTTAGGCATTGTTGGTCATAATGGTGCCGGAAAATCAACATTGTTAAAGATATTATCCCGTATTGTGAAGCCTACTGAAGGTATCGTTCGTGGGCGAGGTAGCATCAGTAGTTTGCTTGAAGTGGGAACAGGATTTCACTCAGAACTTACTGGAAGGGAGAATATTTTTATCAGTGGTCATATCTTAGGAATGAAAAAAACCGAGATATCAAGGAAGTTTGATGAAATTGTCGATTTTGCCGGAGTTGAGGCATTTATTGATACCCCGGTAAAAAGGTATTCTTCAGGAATGTATGTGAGATTGGCCTTTGCGGTAGCCGCACATTTAGAGCCGGATATCCTTATTATCGATGAAGTTTTGGCGGTTGGCGATGCAGAGTTTCAAAAGAAATGTTTGGGTAAAATGAATGAAGCCTCCAGTAAAAGTGGCCGTACCATTATATTCGTTAGCCATAATCTTCAGGCCGTAAGTAATCTTTGTTCCAATGCATTGTGGTTGGACAAAGGGAGCGTTTGTGCCAGGGGAAATGCCAAAACGGTTATTAACCAATATTTGAGCACCCTGCAAAAACAAAATTGGATAAAGGAGTTCAAAACACTAACCGAGGCTCCCGGAAATGATTTTATTCGCGTCCTTTATACTGAATTATCGCCCCATTTTGTTGACTCTTTTTCCGTAGTGGACATCAGAACCCCACTGACTGTTAAATTTCGTTTTTATAATGCGCTTGATGGCATCCTGTTGGCCGTAGGTGTACATCTTTTTACAATTTCAGGCGAATGTATTTTTGATGTTTCCCATGACCCACTTCTTTATAAAAAAGGCATTATTGAGGGAGAATGCAATATACCGGGTGATTTTTTAAATGATGGGTCTTATTATATTTCTCTAATATTCGTTGAAGATTCTTCCAAGCAATTGTATTATTACGAAGAGTGTTTATCTTTTGAGGTAGCAGATTTTAGGGAAAATATCAATTGGTACGGAAAGTGGATGGGATATGTCCGCCCAAAATTTCCCGTAATTACAAAACAATCTGAAATTCACGAATAAATGTAATTGTGTTACCTGAATGGATAGTATCAACCGATAATCAACAAGTTTACCGATTCGTAGGATTTCAGCTTTTTTAAAACAAATAGACCTAATAAAAGATGAATAGTCAAGACCAACCACTAGTTTCAATTATAATTTGCTTTTTAAACGAGGAAAACTTTTTAGGAGAAGCAGTTACAAGTGTCCTTGAACAAGACTATAAAAATTGGGAACTTATTTTGATTGACGACGGGTCTACTGACAAAAGCACTTCCATAGCTTTGGATTTTGAAAAAAAAATTAGTGGCAAGATCCATTATCGGGACCATCATAATCATAAAAACAAGGGGCTTAGTGCCAGTAGAAATGAAGGGATAAGACAATCAAAAGGTGATTTGATCGCTTTTCTTGATGCAGACGATATTTGGCTGCCTATGAAATTAGCCCAACAGGTCACCATTTTTAAGGAAAACCCATCTATTGGATTATTGGCCGAGGCGTCTTCTTATTGGTATAATTGGGACGATGATGGCCTGGATAACGTCTTAGTGCATGTTGGCGCCATCCCAGATAAAATTTATGAACCCGCATATCTAATGTATCAACTTTATCCATTAGGAGCAGGAGCAGCTCCTTGCCCATCATCAATAATGGCAAAAAAAAAGGCGATTGAAAATGTAGGATATTTTGAGGAATCTTTTAAACGGGAATATGCTTTATATGAAGACCAAGCATTTTTAAGTAAAATATATTTAAAGGAAAGAGTGTATATTTCATCCACATGTAATAACATGTACAGACAACGTCAAGAGTCCATAGTAAAAACAGTTCATGCAGCTGGCCTTTACAATAAAGTACGAAAATACTATCTCGAATGGTTTCGATCCTATTTAAATAAAAATAATATTCAAGACCAGCGACTTAATTTCTTGATGAGAAAGGCTTTTCAACAGTTGAAATATCCCATATTATATAATTTAGCAAATAGAATACTTGCTAAACTGAAGTTATTTACAAAAATGTGAATGTAATTTATTTATAATAAGAAATATTGGAACGAATACCACAAACCCCTCCACAAATCGCTCCCATTACGGATGGATCACCTCGCCCAATATGGTCTGTAATGATCCCGACCTATAATTGTTCCCAATATTTGCCTGAAGCCATACAAAGTGTGTTACAGCAGGATTTGGGTTCAAATTTGATGCAGATTGAGGTTATTGACGATTGTAGTACAGATGCCAATGTAGAAGAGCTTGTTAAAACCATAGGTAAGGGTCGCGTGAATTACTTCAGGCAAAAAACAAATGTAGGCAGCTTAAGAAATTTTGAAACCTGTATCAATCGCTCAAGAGGAGAGTATATTCACTTGTTACATGGTGATGACAGGGTTAAGGAAGGATATTACCAATCCGTTACGGATATATTTGAAAAATTTCCACAGGCAGGAGCGGCCTCTTGCGCATGGGAGTATATAAATAGTGAGGGTAAATTTACACATCAATCCCGTTTAGAGGCGGAAGAACCTTGCCTATTGGATGACTGGTTACATAAACTGGCAGAGCGTCCGCGTCTGCAATATGTGGCCATTACCGTAAAACGGAAAATTTATGAAAAGTTAGGAAGCTTTTATTTAGTACATTATGGTGAAGATTGGGAGATGTGGGCCCGGATAGCCAAAGATTATGAGACGGCTTATATCCCAGAATTTTTGGCCGAATATAGAGAACATAAAAATTCAATTTCTTGGCGCAGTTACCAAACTGGACAAAACGTTAAGGATATTGCCAAAGTTACATCGGTAATAATAAGTTATCTGCCCAAACAAGATCAACGAAAAATGCTTAAAACGGCCAAAAAAAACTTTGCTTATTGGATACTGAATGAAACTTTTTGGGCTTGGCTTTCCCATAAAAACAATAAGATTGCCTATAATCAAATCAAAACCATTTTAGGCATATATGTAGATAGGCATGTAATCACAAGAATAGTCATTTTGCTACTATATATATGGTCTTTCCCGTACCGAAGGTTTTTTAAAAAGCGTCCTTACTAAAACAATATTTATGCTCAACGGATCTCCTTACATTATCCATCATGTGCAATTAGCAGCACTGGATACGGCGTTTGTTTCAATTCCAGAAATTGGCAAAAGGTATTACTATATTTTTTGGTGGCGTAAAATACCTCTCGGTCATTTATACAAAGAGGAAGGCGGTAGTGCTGATTTTACGATAGACACGCTAGATACAATTATTCCAACCCTAACCAGTTACAATGCCAACAAGCAACAAATAAACAATATCGTACAAGCCTATAAAGCCAAGGATTTTTTAAAATTTTCCAGGGTAATGGAAGACATACTTTCTTCCTATTTGTTCATGGACGTACCTGCTGAGGTTAATGTATCCGTTGTGATCTGTTCCCGGAACCGCAGTGAAAGTTTAAAAAAATGTCTCGATAGTTTAATCATACAAATCTGTATGCCACGGGAGATCATTGTTGTAGATAATGCACCTTCTGATGATAGTACAAAGTTGACCGTAGATTTATTCAATGGCGTTAGTTACTGCAAAGAACCACGTCCAGGATTGGATATAGCACGAAATACCGGTGCACGGGTAGCCAAGTATCCCATAGTGGCATATACCGATGACGATGTAACGGTAGACACATTGTGGTCTTTCCGCATTTGGGAAACTTTTTTACAAGAAAATATAGATGCGATGACAGGATTAGTGATTGCATC
>JBBKWR010000143.1:0-3134 GCA_037969055.1 Flavobacteriaceae bacterium
AGCTGCTCGACAGGGTCCCCACTGGAAAATGAGTTGATGGTTTTTCCTTGATTGTCCAAAATCTCTAATGCGACATTTTGTACGCCGATGCCCAGCGTATAATCCAAGAGCGCACCATCAGGCGGATTTTGCCCTGTGGGTTCCTCCGGGGGCAAAGGGGTATCCCCGAACATATTGAATCGCACGCGCGTGGCTGTGGAAGGTTTGAACAAATATGGTTTTCCCGGAAGGGCTGCGGAAAGCGTACGCAAAGGTGCAAAATCATCCATGATCCATATAGATCGGCCATGGGTACCGATGACCAGATCGTTTTCATGCACTACCAGATCTCGAATGGAGGAGGCGGGCATGTTCATGCGCAACGATTGCCAATGTCCACCATCATCATTGGAAAAATAGACCTCGCGTTCAGTACCCGAAAACAGAAGTCCTTTTTGAAGGATATCTTCCCGTACCACATTTACCGGTCCTGAGGCCGCCATACCCCCGACCACCTCTTCCCAGGTAACGCCATAGTCGTGGGTCTTATAAATGTGGGGACGCATATCATCTTTACGGATAGCGTTTACAGCAATGTAGGCGGTACTTTCATCGAAATGTCCTGCCTCTATCTGGGATATTTTATCCCAAGATTTTAAGGCAGGGGGAGTCACGTCTTTCCAAGTTTTGCCCCCGTCGGTAGTAAGGTGTACCAGGCCATCGTCGGTGCCGGCCCAAATAATATCGGCATCAAGGGGAGAAGGAGCCAAGGCATATACGATGGCACGTTGGGGCATGGACGCCATTTCCTTTGTCTTGAAATCGCCTACACTTGCCGGCACTACGGATTGTTTTCTGGTGAGATCGGGACTGATCTGCTCCCAATCCTGTCCCCCATTATGCGTTTTCCAGACCACATTGGTGCCGAACAATAACATACTGTCATCGGCGGGATGGAATAACAAGGGCATGGTGCGCAAAAACCTGGTTTTCCCTGATCGCAATATTTCTGGCGCGACGTTTTGCGATTGGCCCGTTTTTTTATTGAACCGGATTACCCGTCCCCCATAGATGATATTTGGATCTTTGGGATCAGGGGCCACATAAGCATATTCATCGGCGCCGACCCCCATAAAATCACGAAAGGATATTTGCCCCCCATTGCCCCGACTGGATAGCCCGATGGCACCACTTTCTTGCTGTCCGCCATAGACCCAATACGGATATTGGTTATCGGTCGAAACATGGTACAATTGTGCCGTTGGCTGGTTGTACCAAGAGCTCCAGGTCTTGCCGGCGTTTACGGTAACAACGGCTCCCTGGTCGGCGGCGAACAACATGATATCGGGTTGCAGCGGATTGATCCAAATGCGATGGTAATCGTCCCCCCCGGGCGCCCCTTTAAAGGAGGTCCAGGTAAGTCCCCCATCATCGGATCGATAAGAGGCAACATTGCCAACATATACCGTATTTTCATTGTTGGGATGCACCTTGATCTCGGCAAAATCGCTACCGCGCCCCCACAGGCGGCCGTTATCGTTGATTAGGTACCAAGTTTCCCCAGCGTCATCACTTTTATAGACCCCACCATTTTGTTTCGCATCTACAGTGGCATACATCCGCATGGAATTACTGGGAGCGATGGCGATGCCAATCCGTCCCAAGCCCTGCTCCGCATTGGGAAGCCCTTTTTCAAGTTTGCGCCAGGTGGAGCCCCCGTCCGTAGATTTGTAAAGTCCGCTGTTCGGGCCCGAGAAAGAAGCATTTTCCCAAGGACCTTCTTGGTGTTCCCATAAGTCGGCAAACAATATTTGCAGGTTATTGGGGTCAAATTCAACCTGGACGGCCCCAGTATTATGATTGATGAATAAAGTCTTTTCCCATGTTTTTCCACCGTCCATAGATCTAAAAACGCCCCTCATTTCATTGGCGCCATACGGGTGGCCCAAACCTGCCACGAATACAATATCGGGATTGGTCGGGTGTACGATCACCCGACTGATCTGCTGAATATCATCCAAGCCCATGTGTTCCCAATTTTTACCTCCATCTGAAGATTTAAACAGTCCATCCCCTACCGAAAGATCGGGACGGTGCAGGCCTTCCCCTGTACCCACATAAATGATATTGGAATGCGAGGGCGATACCGCCAGATCGCCCACCGAACCTGTTGGGACCGAATCAAAGATCGGCTTCCAAGTCCTGCCATAATCATCTGTTTTCCAAACCCCTCCGTTATTGACCCCAATAAAAAAAACGTTGGGTTGTGTCGGGATCCCCACGGCACCCACAGTACGCCCCGCGCGAAAGGGACCGATCATCCTGTATTTTAAGCCCTGATAAGATGATTTATCCACTTGGGAAAAGGAAAAAGAAAGGCTTAA
The DNA here is from genome assembly GCA_037969055.1 of Flavobacteriaceae bacterium. GTDB lineage: Bacteria > Bacteroidota > Bacteroidia > Flavobacteriales > Flavobacteriaceae > Pelagihabitans. Next base: position 2,364 of record JBBKWR010000143.1, read on the forward strand.
GCAGAGTGCAAGGAATATTATGATTCTCATGGTTGGATCTTTAGAAATATGGATTTTAAAAATAGTGATTTTAACAACCTGTTTATCTAAAATTAAAGTGGTCCCAAAGCTGCCTTAAGTTTCAAAATATTTTGAATAGTTTTGCCCCCAAAATAGTGAGGGCCAAATGTTCGTAATGAAAAAAGCATTTATAATTATTTCCATCCTTGGATGCTTCCATTCGGCGGTGGCCCAATTGGTAAACATAGAATCAAAACGCATGCAGCTCGATTCGATACGGTTTGCATTAAGGACAGACCTATTGTTCAATTATTCCAATAATAATGGGGATTATTTATTCCAGGTCGGATCCAACACCGCGACCCAATACAAATCGAAGGATCTTAAAAAGATATACTTTTTTATTGGGAATTATAATTTGGTCCGCAGTAAGGAACAGGATTATCAAAATTCTTGGTTCTTTCATTTTCGGTACAATCAAAAAGTATCAAAGCTGCTGCGATTGGAGGCATTTGTCCAAAACCAGAACAACAAATTGCTCACCATTGCCACACGGAACCTAGTGGGCGCGGGCATTCGATTAAAGTTTATATCTACAAAAATGACCAGGGCTTACTTTGGGAACGCCTATATGTACGAAATAGAGAAAATCGAGTTGACCAACCAGCAGTTTTACAACCATCGTAGCAGTAGTTATCTATCGCTTTCCCATACCTTGGAACAGCCCAAGCTCGATTTTACGGGGACCATTTATTTTCAACCTTTGTACCG
>JBBKWR010000144.1:0-3860 GCA_037969055.1 Flavobacteriaceae bacterium
TTGAGACAATAAATATTTTAAAGACGTTCCTATATGAAAAAAATGATTCTCATTGTCGTTGTCCTAGTAATGGCCAACACAGAAATATCCGCTCAAAATACGAACGCATTTCCTGTTCAGGTAAAACTTGAAAATGGAAAGATCGAAGGTAATTATGATACCCATACCGGGATCCAATCCTATTTTGGAATTCCATTTGCCAAGCCGCCCGTTGGAGAGCTTAGATGGAAGGCGCCACAACCACTCGACAACTGGGAGGGTGTAAAAGCGACCAAGGCATTCGGCCCGCGACCGATGCAAACTTTGGTTTTTGGGGACATGGCCTCCCGATCTGATGGGGTCAGCGAAGATTGCCTGTACCTGAACGTGTGGACCCCCGCAAAACGGAATACCAAAGACCTGCCCGTATTGGTCTATTTTTACGGCGGCGGAAATGTAGCCGGCGACGCTTCCGAGCCCCGGTACGATGGAGAGAGCATGGCAAAAAAGGGAATGGTGGTCGTGACGACCAATTATCGCTTGAACATCTTTGGATTTTTGGCCCATTCCGAATTGAGTGCCGAAGCCCCTTACAAAGCATCAGGCAATTACGGTGTATTAGATCAAAACGCGGCCCTTAAATGGGTACAAAAGAACATAGCGGCTTTTGGTGGTGATCCAAAAAAAGTGACCATCGCTGGTGAGTCCGCCGGTTCCATTGCGGTAAGCGCGCAGATGGCCTCCCCCTTATCCAAAAATTTGATTGCCGGCGCCATAGGGGAAAGCGGCGCCGCCATTAACCCGACCATGGCCCCTGTACCATTGGTAGAAGCAGAAAAACAGGGAGGGGACTTTCTTACCGCTGCTGGCTATGCTCACATCGTAGACTTTAGAAAATTGGGTACAAACGAGATTTACGAAATCTACAACGAATCAAAACGGTTCGGATTTCCGATGGTTATTGACAACTATTTTTTACCCAAATCATTGCCCGAGATCTTTAAGGCCAAACAGCAGGCCCAAGTTCCCCTGCTTTTGGGATGGAATTCAGCAGAAATCCCTGGGACGGCCTTTATGCAAGGGCAGCCCTATTCCGAAGAAAATTATGTCGCGAAAGTCAAGGAGGCCTATCCAGAAAACTATAACGAAGTATTGAAACTTTACCCGCACGGATCGCCCAAGGAAATCGAAATATCTGCCACGGCATTGGCATCGGATCGTTTTATTGCTTACAGTACCTGGAAGTGGTTCGATCTACACCGTAAAAACAGTGACCAACCGGTATACCGTTATCTGTACAGCAAACTGCGCCCACCTTTGGTCGACCAAAACCTGGCCTCTGGATTGGCCGGGGGAACGGTAGCCAAAGATACGAATGCCCCAAAATTGCCAGTACCTGTTGGGGCACCACATGCCTGCGAAATCGAGTATTGTATGGGCAACCTGCATTTGGTAGGAGATTATGCATGGACAGCCGATGATTTTAAAACGTCTGAAACCATGCAGAACTATTTTGCGAATTTTATCAAAACCGGAAACCCGAATGGGGAAAACCTACCGGAATGGCCCAAGGCCGCTGCCAACAATGCCACCCCACCGGTCATGATCATCAACACCGAAAGTGCTGCTCGAAATGCGGAAAATGAGGCCCGTTATCTTTTCTTGGACAAGGCCTATAAAAACTAAAGTTTTCCACAAATAAAATTAGTATGAAAAAATTAATTGCATTTCTGGTCTTCGTAATTTCCTTTGGCTCGATTGCCACGGCACAGCTAACAGGTGAAAAGCCCCGTACCATAGTAACTACTGATGGGGAGATCGACGACGTGGATTCCTTTATACGGATGCTGCTATATTCGAATGAATTTCATTTGGAGGGACTGGTATATAGCAGCTCGATGTGGCATTATAAGGGCGATGGAAAGGGTACTCCTTTCATTTCTGAAATGGAAATGACGCGAAATTTATATAGTGAAAAGACCGACCTGAGATGGCCCGGAACCCATTGGATGGATGGGTTGATAGATGCCTATGGGAAAGTCTACCCCAATTTAAGTAGGCATGCAGAAGGATTTCCAACGGCCGACTATCTAAGGGGATTGGTCAAAGTGGGGAACATCGATTTTGAAGGGGAAATGGATAAGGATACCGAAGGCTCGGATTTTATAAAGGCAAAATTGTTGGAAGACAATACTGCCCCACTGTACCTTCAGGTGTGGGGCGGCACCAATACCATTGCAAGGGCCCTAAAATCTATTGAGGAAGAGTTTAAGGGCACGGGGCAATGGGATGAGGTCTACGATATAGTATGCGGGAAGGCCATCTTATTTACGATCATGGACCAGGATGCCACCTACAAAAACTATATCGAAAAGGTTTGGCCAGCTATCAAAGTATACTACAATTCGAACCAATTCTGGAGTTTGGCCTATAACTGGAAAAAAGCCATCCCTTCGGTTTGGCATGAATACCTAGAGGGTGGGTTTATGGGGGAACATATTATCAATAATCACGGTCCCCTGACAAAAATGTATTACAGTTATGGGGATGGGCAAAAACAAGAGGGCGATGATGAACATGTACATGGTGACCTCGCCAAATTGGAAAATGCACAATGGGGCAGCTTCCAGCAATATGACTTTATTTCGGAAGGCGACTCCCCCGCGTTTTTACATTTGATCAACGTGGGTTTAGACAATCTGCAACATCCAGAATTTGGTGGGTGGGGCGGCCGTTTAATGCAGTCAAATTCGAACCCCAATCGTTGGGAAGACGGAGAGGCCGTTGCGGAGCTCAATCCCTTTACAATACAGATGGACAATGCCTATCCCCAATCACGATGGATCAAAGCTTTACAGCTCGATTTTGCGGCCCGCGCCGATTGGTGTGTGAAATCGACCAAAGAGGCCAACCATGCCCCATCCGTGAAATTGAACCATTTAAATCACCTTACGATCAAGCCGAATGAAATGGTAAAGCTCAGTGGCAAGGCAACGGATCCTGATGGCGACTTGCTGTCCTATAAATGGTGGCAATATAAAGAAGTAGGGACCTACAAAGGTGACCTTCTCCTGTCAAATTCCGATTCTGACAACGCTTCATTAAAAGTTCCGGGAGATATCAGGAAAGGGGAGACCGTCCACATCATCTTCGCGGTTACGGATGATAAATTCCCGAATATGACTAACTATCAACGGGTCATATTGACCGCTGAATAATGGAAAGGGTAATGGAATTATATCGTTGTTCTTTTAAAAAATCAGATTTTTAATCAGAAATGTTTTAAAGTGCCCATTTTATCAATATTGTTGCCTGAAATTAATAAATTGTACTGGACCGAATGGACTAAAAAAGGAGGTTAAGGATATATACTTCAAATGGATACAATGAGATTAAACGGAATATAATTAATGATAGGCTCATTAGGATTGTTTGGTTAGTTGACAATAAATAAGACCCTGAATAAAAACGAAGTAACCCATGAATCGAAACGACTTTATCAAACAGGCAAGCTTATTTACTGCAGCCGGCACACTCCTACCTAATGATTTATTGGGGAACCCCCTAAATTTGGATCGCTATAAACTGCTGAACAGTATTGGCGTACAACTATTCTCGCTGCCCTCCTCCCTTGAAAAAGATTTTAAGGGCTCGATCGCCATGCTGGCCCAAATAGGTTTTAAGGAAATAGAGATGTTCGGGCCCTACAGCTACAGTGCTTTGTCTGCACAAGAGCGATGGAAGGCCGTTACCCCAATGTTAGGCTTTTCGGGCAGCGGTTATTTTGGACATTCAGAGGAAGAAATCAAAGGTATCTTTAAAGAATACGGCATGAAGGTCCCCGCCATGCACACCGATTTAGAGACCTTGGAAAATAATAT
>JBBKWR010000145.1:0-18766 GCA_037969055.1 Flavobacteriaceae bacterium
GTGGCGTTGATTGCCCGAAATGGCAAAATAATCTTCTATAAATCTTATGGGATGGCGGACAATCAATCCAAAAAAGCCATGGAAAAGGAGACAATATTCAGGATTGCCTCCCAATCAAAAGCCATCACCTCAACCGCCGTGATGATGTTATGGGAAGAGGGCAAATTTAGACTGGATGATCCCATCTCCCAATACATCCCTGAATTTGGCAAAGCACAAGTGTTGGATACCTTCAATGAAAGCGATTCTACCTATACCACCAAACCCGCCGAGGATCAGATTACGATCCGGGACCTGATTACCCACACTTCAGGTCTAGGGTATGGAGTCATCGATGGGGACGATCGATTTAAAAAAATATATGCAAAAGCTGGCATAACAGACTTGTTTACTACCGAAAATATAAGCATAGGAGAAAGTGTAAAAAAGTTGGCAAAACTACCATTACACCATAACCCCGGGGAAAAATTCACCTATAGTGAAGGCCTTGACGTATTGGGTTATTTTATTGAGGTGGTTTCCGGCATGCCGTTCGATCAATTTCTGCGGACCCGTATTTTTGAGCCACTGAACATGGACGACACTTGGTTTTATTTGCCTAACGAAAAGCACGAGCGCTTGGTATCGGTACAACACAAAGTAAATGGGAAATGGGAAAGATACCCCATTACTTTTTACGATACCGACTATCCCAAAAAAGGGGCCAAACGATTTTTCTCCGGAGGGGCCGGACTATCGAGCACCGCTAAAGATTATGCTACTTTTCTACAAATGTACCTCAATGAAGGGGAACTCAACGGCAAACGCCTTTTGAGCCGGACCACGGTGCAGAGCATAATGGGAAACCAGACCGAAGCTAAATTTGGGGAGGGAAAAAAACATTATGGGTTGGCCTTCGGGGTAGTCACTCCCTTTGGCCAGGATTCTGGTGGACAAGGAAGTACGGGCACCTTCGATTGGGGAGGGTATTTCAATACCCAATATTTTGCCGATCCCCAAGAAAACATCATTGGGGTCTTGATGAAGCAGACCCAAGGCGATACGGGCGATGAGACCGGTTGGAAATTTAGACAGATGGTCTTTACAGCGGTCGATGATTAATGATACGTTTTCAGATTTCAATAAATAACATATAATATTTTGGCAATATTGTTAACTTTAATTGGAAATGGCCATAAATTTCAAAACATTCAAAATAAAAATCCAATGAAAAAATATGTAACGCTTATCGTCATGTTTATAGGTGTCGCGTCCTTTGCGCAAAAAATGAAATTAAAGGAGGGAGGCTTCGATTTTATTAAAGGCCAAAAAGAAATCAATGTGGAGTTCCTGTATGACAATATGAAACTCATGAAGGAGAACATTACCAATGATGAGTACGTAGCAAATCGATCCGCCGAGTTGGATGAAAAATCCAGGGGAAAGGGCGCGACTTGGGAAAAGAGCTGGTATGCCAGTAGGGAACTTATCTGGGCACCAAAATTTTTGGAGTTAATGAACAAATACCTCGGTGAAGAAGGAATCAGCTTTGCAGAAGGTCTTGGCGATTCAAAGTACACCTTGATCGTTGATACCATCTGGGTGTATCCGGGATGGGATGCGGGCATCATGAAACAACCTGCCAAAGTAAGCACCGAATTAAGATTTGTGGAAACGGCCAACAAACAAAATGTCTTGGCCCTTGTTACCAGTGAGGAAGCTCCAGGCGATCAATGGGGCAACAACTTCAGCAATGAAAGTCGAATGGGCGAAGGATATGCCAAAACAGGCAAGTCTTTGGCTAAACTTATTGACAAGGAGGCCTTCTAAGTCCATATCTGTAATAAAAAAAGAGGGTAGTGTACGCTACCCCCTTTTTTATGCTTTATTCCGTTAGGAATTAATTTCCCGCTCCATTTCCATATCGGCGATACGCGCCACTGTTTTTACCAGACGATCATGGTTCTTTACAAAGGGGTTCGATTTGTCCCAAACATAGCCCGCCAAAACCGCACAGATTTGGGATTTGATCTCTGGATTCTCATTTTTATGGAAAAATATCTTTTGCAGGTTTCCGGTGTACCATTCTTTGACATATGTCGCAAAAACATTCACCCCTTCTTTCAAATATTTCGAATAGTCGTTTTCCCAATCCACACTTTCCCCTTTCAACGCCTTGGCTATCAGTTTAGAAGCCTTTAAAGATGATTCTGTTGCTATCGTTACCCCCGATGAAAAAACAGGATCCAAGAATTCTGCACTATTGCCAGTCAGAACATAACCTGGTCCATATAATTGTTTTACCGACTTTGCGATATTTTTGAATATTTTGGGTTCGAAATCGTAATCGAGCCCATCAAATCTGTCACAATAATAATTAGAGAGCGCCATCATTTTTTTCATTCTATCAGTCGGACTTCCTCCAAAAGATTCGATATAATCGGTGGGCCCGACATAACCAATGCTGGTAGTGCCATTGGAAAAAGGAATGACCCAAAGCCAAGTCTCCAAACTTACCACATCAAAGGTAATTCTTGTGCCCTCCCATCCTTCAGGCCTTTTAAGATCCTTCACATGTGTAAAAATGGAGGAATGTTTTGGGATTTCTGAAGGTTTGTCCAAATCGAGCAATCTAGGCAGTACCCTGCCAAACCCGCTGGAATCTATAATGTACTTGGCCGTAACACTACTCAAATTACCTTCGGCATCTTTAATTGTTGTGGTAGATTTTTCATCTTCAAATTCAACCGCAACGACTTCGTTTTCAAAATCGATCTTAAGCCCCATGGCTTCCACTCCATCGGCCATCACCTTGTCGAAATGGGCACGGGGTACTTGCCAGGTCCAGTCCCATCCAGGCGTATATTTCTTGCTAAAATCAAAATTGCAGACCTCGTCGCCCCTCATAAACCTAGCGCCTCGTTTGATCTCATATCCTTGGGCATTGAGCGTATCCAATAACCCCACTTCCTCGAAATGATCCATACATCGCGGTAATAGGCTTTCTCCAATTGAAAATCTAGGAAATTTGTCCCGTTCCACGACTTTAAGTCGTATGCCTTGGCGATGAAGGTATGCAGCCGCAACACATCCCGAAGGCCCGGCACCGATGATCAAAACATCGACCTTTTCATTTTTCATAGGTGATTCCGATTGGTTTGTTGGATTGTTTTTAAATTTACCACCCAAATTAGCTATTTTTATCCACTTTAAGTGCGATTATGTGCAAGATTGATACCATATTAAATGCCAAAAATTAAAGGAACACTAGGAATTGAGGACTTCTACAGTATTATTTTTGAAGAAAAGCCGTTGGAGCTAACCGATGAAGCGCGACAAAAAGTACGGAACAGCTTTGACTTTTTAAAAAGCTTTTCCAAAAACAAGATTATCTACGGTGTCAATACTGGTTTTGGGCCTATGGCCCAATATAAGATCAAAGATTCCGATACGATACAACTCCAATACAACCTTATCAGGAGCCACGCTTCCGGCTCTGGAGCGCCGATCCCGGAAATATATGTAAAAGGGGCCATGTTGGCCCGACTCAACACGCTCAGTTTAGGAAACTCTGGGGTCCATGTATCGGTAATCGAGGTCATGGCGAAGTTGATCAACAAAAATATAAACCCATTGATCTATGAACACGGAGGGGTCGGGGCAAGCGGTGATTTGGTTCAGTTGGCCCATTTGGCCTTGGTTTTGATCGGCGAAGGCGAAGTTTTTTACAAAGGTGTAAGAAGGCCTACCGCAGAAATATTCGAAATCGAGGGCATAAAGCCCATAAAAGTCGAACTTAGGGAAGGCCTAGGACTTATCAACGGCACCTCAGTGATGACCGGTATTGGACTGGTAAACACAATTTATACCAGAAGATTGTTGGAATGGATGATCTGTTGTTCCTCCGCCATCAACGAAATTGTGCAAGCCTATGACGATCATTTGAGCCATGACCTGAACCAGACCAAAAAACATTTGGGACAACGGGAAATCGCCAGATCCATGCGCAGCCATTTGAAAGACAGTACGCTTACGCGAAAGCGGGAACACCATCTTTATGTGGCGACAGATGAGGTGTCGGTTTTTGAAGAGAAGGTGCAGGAATATTATTCGCTGCGTTGTGTGCCTCAGATCTTAGGACCAGTGCTCGATACCTTGAACAATGTAGAACGCATTTTAATAGAAGAAGTGAATTCTGCCAATGACAATCCCATCGTTGATGTAGAAAAGAAAAATGTATATCACGGCGGTAATTTTCATGGTGATTATGTGTCTTTGGAGATGGACAAGCTCAAAATTGTGGTAACCAAAATGGGAATGCTAGCAGAAAGACAATTAAATTATTTATTAAACTCAAAATTGAATGAAATTCTCCCCCCTTTTGTAAATTTGGGTACGTTAGGACTGAATTTTGGGATGCAGGGCGTGCAGTTTACGGCAACGTCCACAGCGGCAGAAAATCAAATGCTGTCGAATCCTATGTACGTGCATAGTATTCCCAACAATAATGATAATCAGGATATCGTAAGCATGGGTACCAATGCGGCCCTGATCACCAAAAAGGTGATCGAGAATGCATTTGAGATCATTGCCATTGAAATGATTACCGTCGTACAGGCGATCGAATACCTTCAATTACAGGACAAGGTATCATCCAAGACCAAAACAATGTACGACGCGGTCAGAAATATAGTTCCCCCTTTCAAAGAAGATGTGATTATGTATCCCTTTGTCAATGCAGTAAAGGACTATATTATAAACCATCAAAATATAAAATCATGAGAACGTACTATATCAATTTAGCAGTTGTATTATTAACCGTTATTTCTTCCTATGCACAAGAAATGGCCTTGGTGCGCGAAGGTGATCGGTTTGGGTATATCGATCGATCCGGAGAATATGTGATCCAACCCAAGTTTACCGATGCCAAGAGTTTTTCGGACGGATTGGCCGCCGCCGAGCAGGATGGATTTTGGGGCTATATCAATACCAAAGGGGACTGGGCCATACAGCCCCAATATGAAAAAGTGAAGTATTTTAATTCGGGAATTGCCCTCGTTGAAAAAGCTGGCCAATGGCAATATATTAATACCTCTGGAGCGGTTTTGGAAACACCCACTTCCGATAAATATTATGATTTTGAAGATGGGGCGGCCATATTTAGACAAGGGGATAAAATAGGTCTTTTGGGTACGGATGGAAAAGTGATCTTGGAACCGACCTATGAAACGATCAAAAGCTTTAGGAACGGTTATGCCAAGGTCCAAAAAGGAACTACTTGGGGCATGATCAATGCGAAGGGAGAAGTGGTAATTCCAACAGAATACGAAGATATAGGGAATGAATATAATCCTTCTGGGGTATATGCCGCGAAAGGGGGCACTTATGGCATCGTGTCGAACGGCACCTTCAACCCTATTGCCGGTGCAGATAACGTGTGGAATTTTTATGGTGATTCTGGGCTGACCTATGCCCAAAAAGGTAAAAAAGTTGGATTTGTCAACGGCAAGGGCGAATGGGTAATCGAACCCACCTACGACAAAGCGAGGGCCTTCTGCAGTGGCTTGGCCCCGGTGGCCAATGGCAAAAACTGGGGGTATATAAATGCCAAAGGGGAGACCGTCGTCGAATTTAAATACAAGGATGCGGAAGTTTTTTCGGATAACGGATTGGCGCCTGTAAAGGACAAGGCTTGGGGTTTTATAAATACATCCGGAAATGTAATTATACCGATGGAATATGATATTACCGCTGGACTTGCATTTTTTAAAGGAGCGGAAGAAAAAGGGTTTGTCAATGGCATCGCTAGGGTCAAATCTAAAAAAGGATGGGGCTTCTTTAATGATAAAGGAGAACTGATCGGCAATAAATGGTACCAAAATGCGGAGCCATTTGTAGTTGTTAAGTAACGGTTGCACCTTTAATAAACCGGCCTTTGATCATTATGCAATTCTATATATATTTCGTAATTTCCAAGTAGGCCTTAGATTATTTCATGGAGGAGAAAAAAGAGGAGAAAAGGAAATACGCCCTGGTAACCGGAGGGTCACGGGGAATTGGCCGTGCCATCTGTGTACAGATCGCCAAAGATCTGGACTATCACATCTTGATCAACTATCACAGCAATAAGTCTGCCGCGGAGGAGACCTTGCGCTTGGTAGCGTCGGTCGGTGGCCGAGGAACATTGATGGCCTTTGATGTGGTAGACGGTGAAAATGTCAAAAAAGTTTTGGAAACCTGGCACGAGGAAAATAAGAACGCGATCATAGAAGTAATTGTCAACAATGCTGGTATTACCAAAGACGGACTATTTATGTGGATGCCGCCAGACGATTGGTCGAACGTGATCGATACCAGTTTGAACGGATTTTACAATGTAACCAGTCCTTTGATCCAAAAATTATTGGTCAATAAATATGGTCGGATTATCAATATGGTCTCCGTATCAGGCCTTAAGGGCACGGCTGGACAAACCAATTATAGTGCTGCCAAAGGAGCGGTTATAGGTGCAACCAAGGCCCTTGCACAAGAAGTGGCCAAAAGAAACGTTACTGTAAATGCAGTTGCCCCCGGCTTTATTAATACCGATATGACCAGTGGTTTGAACGAACAGGAATTGAAGAAAATGGTACCGGCCAACAGATTCGGCGAAGCCGAAGAAGTAGCGCATTTGGTGTCGTTTTTGGCCTCGGCCAAGGCATCCTACATTACTGGGGAAGTAATAAATATCAACGGAGGCATATATTCATAGACGCCCAAGCGAAAGAGAACATGAGGAGAGTTGTGATAACAGGAATGGGTATTTATTCGTGCATAGGCAAAAACCTGGACGAAGTAACGGCCTCACTTTATGAGGGCCGGTCAGGAATAATCTTCGATCAGGTGCGTGCAGATTTTGGGTATCGTTCCCCTTTGACTGGGGCCGTCGACGAGCCAGACCTCAAAAACCTACTTTCCAGACGACAGCGGATAAGTATGGGCGAAGAGACACAATACGCCTATATCGCGACCTTGGAGGCACTTGAGAACGCCAAGATCGATCAAAACTATTTAGATCTTCATGAGGTGGGCATAATATATGGGAATGACAGCACCGCCAAATCTGTTATTGAATCAATCGATGTGTTGCGCGAGAAAAAAGACACCACCTTGGTGGGTTCGGGGGCTATTTTCAAAGCGATGAACTCCTCCGTCACCATGAACCTTTCAACGATTTTTAAACTGAGGGGCATAAATTTTACCATAAGCGCTGCTTGTGCAAGTGGCTCCCATTCCATTGGAACCGCATATCATTTGATCAAAAGTGGTATGCAAGATTGCATCATTACAGGTGGGGCACAAGAAATCAATCATTTGGCCATGGGTAGTTTCGATGGCCTTGGTGTTTTTGCCATGCAAATCGACAATCCCACAAAGGCATCACGCCCATTTGATAAAGATAGGGACGGCCTAGTGCCCAGCGGGGGCGCAGCGACCTTGATACTTGAAAGTTATGATTCGGCCGTCGAACGGGGGGCTCCTATTTTGGGAGAAATCATCGGCTATGGGTTTTCGTCGAATGGCGACCATATATCCACCCCAAACGTAGAAGGACCCTCAAGGGCAATGAAAAAAGCATTGGAAGAGGCCCAAATCAAAACTTCGGATGTAGATTATCTGAATGCACATGCGACATCTACCCCTGTAGGCGATTCCAACGAGGCTAAGGCCATCTTGGAAGTGTTTGGGCAAAATTGCCCTTATGTAAGCTCCACAAAATCAATGACCGGCCACGAGTGTTGGATGGCTGGTGCCAGTGAAGTTATCTATTCGATGTTGATGATGAAGAATTCCTTTATCGCACCGAACATCAATTTGGAGAATCCTGATGAGGATTCAGCCAAATTAAACATAGTTAACAAAACCTTAAATAAAAAAATTGACGTATTTTTGTCAAATTCATTCGGATTTGGTGGAACAAATTCTGCTTTGATCATTAAAAAATGCTAGCGAAAATGATGATGACCAAACAAGTTATTGTTGAAAAAATAGACGCATTCCTCATCGACGAATTTGAGGTCGATAAAGAAGAGCTTGCCCCAGGTGCAAACCTAAAAGATGCCGTGGGTCTGGATAGTTTGGACTTTGTGGACCTTGTGGTTGCCGTTGAAAGTAATTTTGGGGTAAAGTTGGTGGGCGAAGATTTTGCGAACATCACCACGCTTCAGGATTTTTATGACCTGATTGAAAGAAAACTTGACTGACCGGTTACAACAATCAAAATGAATGGCTGCGGAATGGGAAGGAAAATCCAAGGGTACCGTCTTAGGATATAAAATTTATATTTTCTTTCTTCAAAATATTGGCATAGGATCGGCCTATTTTTTACTGCGATTCGTGGTACTGTATTACTTCTTATTCTCATTTAAAAGTTCTTGGGCGATATATCAATACCTGCATAAAAGGCTAAAATATGCTAAGGCAAAGGCCTGGGTAAACGTATATAACAGCTATTATGTTTTTGGGAAGGTATTGACCGATAAGGTTGCCATTTCAACAGGGCTTCGCGATAAATTCACCTATAGCCACGATGGAATCGAATATATCGACGACCTGGTCGATAAAAAACAAGGGGGTATTCTGATCAGTGGGCATGTGGGAAATTTTGAAATTTCCCATTACTTTTTTGAGGATAGATACTCAGCATCAGTTGTAAGTGTGGTTACCACCCATGCCGAACGACAAAAAATAAAGGATTACATGGATCGGATTTCTGCCAAATCGAACCTAAATTTTATTGTGGTCCAAGAAGATATGTCGCATATTTTTCAAATCCATTCGGCGCTGGATGAAGGGGGATTGGTGGTCTTTACCGGAGACAGATTCCTTCCAGGAAGCAAATATCTTACCGAGACTTTTATGGGCAAAGCGGCAAAGTTTCCCCTTGGCCCCTATTTGTTGGCCTCCCGCCTCAAAATTCCTGTGCTTTTCGTTTATGTTATGAAAGGAGTAAAACGACACTATAACCTATACGCCCACCCAGCAAATTTAAATACCAAAGACGCAAAGGGCCTATTAAAAGAGTACACAAATAGTATGGAGTGGATCCTAAATAAGTACCCCTTACAATGGTTTAACTATTTTGATTTTTGGGAAGACAACCTAAGCAAATGAAAGAAATACTCATCGTTTACTATTCCCAAACAGGCCAGTTGCAGACAATTCTTAAAAACATTGCCAAAAACCTGGAAACCGACAAGATTAACATCTCGTATTTCGAAATCATTCCGGAACCTGTTTATAATTTTCCATGGAAACAGGAAGTATTTTACGATTGTTTTCCGGAGTCCTTCTTACAGATTCCTTCTGGATTCCAATTGCCCAAACAAGAGTTGGCCAATAAAAAATATGATCTTATAATCCTAGGTTACCAAGTATGGTATTTGACCCCTTCCATCCCGATTAATTCGTTTCTAAAATCAAACTTAGCTGCGAGTATGCTTAAAAACACGCCAGTAGTTACGGTTCTTGCATGCAGGAACATGTGGGTACAGGCACAGGAAAAAATGAAAAAAAACTTATCGGCCCTAAATGCCAATCTTGTGGGCCATATCGCCCTTGTGGATAGGCATATCAACCATATCAGTGTAATTACGATTTCACATTGGATGTTTTCAGGAAAAAAGGACCGTTTTATGGGCATTTTTCCTAAACCTGGAGTTTCCGAGCATGACATTAAGGATGCAGAAAAGTTTGGTTTCCCGATCAGGGATGCCGTACTGGCAAATGACTATTCCAACCTTCAGGGGTCTCTGATAAAGCATGACGCCGTGCGAGTCAACCCATTTTTGGTCATGACTGATAAAAGGGGGAATGTACTCTTTGGAAAGTGGGCCAATTTGATTATTAAAAAAGGAAAACCCGGGGATCCAAAACGATTAAAATGGATTAAATTATTCAAATATTATTTGTTATTTGCCATATGGGTCATAGCACCCATAGTTTTTGTTGTATTTTTGATCACCTATATTCCGAACTACAAGAAAATGAACAGGGAGAAGAAGTATTATGCTTCCGTTTTTTTAAATGATAATTGATGAAGGACGTTTTTATAACAAGAATATCCAGATTTTTGCCCAATAAACCAGTAGGTAATGAGCAGATGGAGGAAAAACTTGGAATTATCGATGGAAAAATTTCCAAGGCAAGGCGAATTGTCCTACGACATAACCAGATCAAAAATCGTTACTACGCTATCGATGATAGTGGAAATGTCACCCATAATAATGCCCAACTTACGGCCTCAGCGGTAAACGAACTTTGTGATGACGATTTTACCACAAAGGACATTGAGCTACTCTCTTGTGGCACTTCAAGTCCAGATCAAATATTACCTTCCCATACTGCCATGGTGCAGGGTTTTTTGCAAAACAGGAACATGGAGATCAACTCGGCCTCAGGTGCCTGTTGCTCTGGCATGAATGCCCTAAAGTATGGCTACCTTTCCGTATTGGCGGGCCAGGTATCGAACGCTGTTTGTGCTGGATCGGAGCGTACCTCCTCTTGGATGCGGGCCGAGGTTTTCGAAAACGAGGTCGAAAATATGAAGGCCTTGGAGGAAAGCCCCATGTTGGCCTTTAACAAAGAATTTTTAAGGTGGATGCTTTCCGATGGTGCAGGCGCAGTTTTGTTGCAAAATCAACCCAAAGGCACCACTCCATTGAAAATTGAATGGATACAAGGTTTCTCCTATGCCCATGAAATGGAGACCTGTATGTATGCTGGTGGCGACAAACTTGAAAATGGTCATCTGAAGCCATGGAGCGAGTACCCGGCAGAAGAATGGGGCAAAAAATCACTTTTTGCCATGAAACAGGATACCAGATTATTGGGTGATAACATTTTGACCAAAGGGGTAAACAGTCTTAAAATGGCCTACGAAAACCATGGTATCGGCCCCAAAGATGTGGATCACTACCTAGCGCATATTTCTTCATATTATTTCAAACAAGGACTGTATGATGAAATGAAAAATCAGGGTATTGAGATGCCTTGGGAAAAGTGGTTTATTAACCTTGAAAATATTGGGAATATTGGCGCAGCGTCAATTTATGTAATGTTGTACGACCTCATCGCTTCCGGGAAGCTTAAAAAAGGGGAAAAAATATTGCTGCATGTGCCTGAGAGCGCACGATTCTCCTACATGTACGCCTATTTAACCGTATATTGATGGACCAACAGAAAAACCTACTTCCAATGGGCACCTTACCTCAGGATCTGATCCCACAGAAAAAACCATTGGTCATGGTCGATAGTTTGTACCGTTTTTCTGAAAAACATATCACTTCGGGTTTCACCATTAAAGAGGATAATATTTTTGTGTCCGAAAATCGCTTCGCTGCGGCGGGCCTCATAGAGAATATGGCTCAAACGGTCGCCTTGCATACCGGTTATAAATATCATCTTTTAAACAAGCCTGCCCCAACTGGTTATATTGGCGCAATAAAATCTGCCCTAATTTTGGGATTACCGTTTGTTTCGCAACAATTGGTCACTACAGTCAAAATTCTGCACGATATCATGGGGGTTACCTTAGTTTCTGCTAGTATTGAATGCAATGGGACGCTGATCGCATCAAGTGAAATGAAAACCGTTTTAGTCGATTAAGTGAGAAAACCACGCTATAATATCGATATCAAAAATTTCCTGCCGCATCGTCCGCCTATGCTCATGGCGAGCAACACCCCTTATTTGGACGAAACATCCGTAGTAACCCATTTTAAGATTAAGGACAATTGTATTTTTGTCAATGGCAATGGACTGCTTTCCGCAACGGGTCTCATAGAAAATGCCGCCCAAGCCTGTACGGCAATTGTTGGGCAAAGCTATTTCGCAATAGATGACTTTGAAGGCAAAGGCAATAAATTAGTAGGCTACATAAGCGCCATTAAAAATGTGCAGGTCCATGAACTTCCCAATGTGGGAGATACCCTGGTCACCAATGCCTCGCTGATTTCCAGGTATGATACCGGAAATATGACCTTGTGCACCGTGACCTCCTCCACTTTTAGAAATGACGATTTAATCGTAGCTTGTACCTTTAATTTTTTGATACAGGAAGTGGAATGAGATTGGGTGCCAACATCATTTCCGGATAAGTTGCCGTTCGCTAACATCTAATAATAATGAAACAAAAGGAAGTCCCTCAAGACAAGAGTAATCTTGAAAAGGCCAACATTAAGGATATGGTCTATGCGGTAAATGAGCAAGGGGAATATGTAACGGAACTTAGTACGGGATGGGAGCCTAAGTCCATCGCCCTAGATAATGCGATTATAGAAATAGAAGAGCGAATTGCGCATGCCAAGGAAAAAGTCTTGAAGAAAGAAACCAGTCCTTTGGAATACTATATGGAATTGCATAAAATGGACCTGCCTATTCTGGCAAGTTATGTCGGGATCTGGAAATGGCGTGTCAAAAGGCATTTCAAACCCTCTATTTTTAATACACTAAACCATAAAATGTTGCAAAAATATGCCGATGTTTTCGAAATTTCTGTGGAAGAATTGAAGCACATCAAATAATATTCGACGAAACAATAAAATAAGCAACCTTAGACCTTAGACCTTAGACCTTAAACCTTAGACAAATTCAAAATTTATCATTTATAATTCCATTGAAAATAGATTTCTCCCACAAACAGTCCGCCCATTGTGAAAATGGGGTTGTTTCAAACCTAATGCGCCACAATGGCTTTGAGGTCAGCGAGCCTATGGTCTTTGGTATCGGGTCTGGCCTACTTTTCAGTTACCTCCCATTTTTAAAAGTGAACTATGCCCCGGTATTTACCTATAGGGTCATGCCGGGCTTGATCTTTAACCGTTTTGCCAAACGGGTCGGGGTCAAGATCAAAAGGGAGAAGTTCAGCAACCCGATAACGGCAAAGGCGAGGTTGGATGAAAATTTAAACAACAAGAATCCTGTGGGGCTGCAAGTTGGGGTCTACAACCTCATCTATTTCCCAGACGAATACAGATTTCATTTTAATGCCCATAATATGGTGGTTTATGGCAAAACGGAGGAAGGATATCTTATTAGTGACCCAGTGATGGAGGGTGTCACCATGCTTACTGAAAAGCAATTGGAGAAAGTCAGATTTGCTAAAGGGGCCTTTGCCCCAAGGGGACATATGTATTATCCCACTTCATTTCCTGAAAAATTAGACCTTGAAAAAGCCATTATCAAAGGCATCAAACATACCTGTAAGGATATGACAGCGCCCGTGCCCTTCGTAGGCGTAAAAGCCATGCGCTGGGTGGCGAAGAATATCAGAAAATGGCCAAAAAAGATTGGGGCCAAAAAAGCGAACCACTATTTGGGCCAAATTGTTCGAATGCAAGAAGAAATCGGTACAGGGGGAGGCGGTTTCCGATATATATATGCCGCTTTTTTACAAGAAGCCGCTGTGGTGCTTGGCAATGACCAGCTCAAGGTGTTCTCAAAGGAAATGACAGAAATTGGCGATACCTGGCGCGATTTTGCGCTCGATGCCTCTAGAATCTACAAAAATCGTAGCGGTGAAAGTGATGGCTATAATAAACTTGCGGACCAATTGCTCGCAATTGCCGATCGTGAGGAAGTTTTTTTTAGGAAGCTGCGGAGCGTTGTGGGTTGAACAATATCCATTGATCTTTATATTGTATCAACTAAGCCATTATTTCTATTTTTTGGGGCTTTGGTAACAAATTTTGTTTATTTCCTGCTAGTTTTGCCCTTATGATCAAGATCGAACAACTTTCCAAAAAATACAAAGGTGCCGATGACTATTCGGTCTACAATCTGGATCTGACGATAGAAGAAGGCGAAATCTTTGGTCTGCTCGGCCCTAATGGGGCAGGAAAAACGACCCTGATCTCCATGCTAAGTTCTTTGTTAAAGCCGACGACTGGATCATTTACCATAGACGGGTTGACCTATGGAAAAAACAGCTCACAACTAAAACAGTTGATTGGTATCGTTCCCCAAGAATATGCGCTTTACCCCTCTTTGACGGCCTTTGAAAATCTGTTTTATTTTGGCAGCATGTATGGCCTAAAGGGCAATTTGCTCAGGGACAACATAGACAAGCATTTGGAGACTTTGGGACTCTTGCAGTTCGCGGATAAAAAAATTGCCAAATTCTCAGGTGGGATGAAACGACGCGTTAATTTGATCGCCAGTATTTTGCACCAACCTAAAGTGCTTTTTTTGGACGAACCTACCGTCGGCGTTGACGTACAATCTAAGAATGTCATCATCGAACATCTCAAGCAGTTGAATTCAAACGGTACTACCATAATTTATACTTCGCATCATTTGAATGAAGCAGAGCATTTCTGTACACAAGTAGCCATTATCGATTTGGGTAAAATTATTTGCATCGGAAAGCCTTCGGAACTGATCGCACAACAAAATGAGGCTAAAAATCTAGAAGAAGTATTCTTGGCTAAAACAGGTAAATCTTTGCGGGATTATGCATAAGCTTTGGGCGACTACATATAAGGAATTCTTGTTGCTCACCCGTGATTTCGGTGGGCTCGCGATTCTCTTTTTAATGCCATTATTGTTGGTTATCACCATCACTGTTATTCAAAACAATACTTTTAAGACCTTAAAAGAGACCCAAATCCCTATTGTCTTGGTCGACCAGGACAAGGGCAATGTTTCGGAAAACATTTTGGAAAGTTTACGACAAACAGGACGTTTTCAAGTCATTGACCAATTTGACGAACAGCAAGCACAACTTTTGGTGCAAACCGGGAAATATCAACTTGCGATCATCATCCCGAAAAACCTATCTCATGACCTGACTCAGAAAGTCGATCAGAATGTCAATGATATCTTGGAAAAATTCGGTGCCGTGGAACAAGTGGATTCCTTGCCCCGATTAAAACCCGAACCCAAAGAGGTTAGGCTTTATTTCGATCCTGCCACCCAATATTCCTTTCGAAGTTCCATTAAAAGTGGCATCGACCAAATGGTCACCCAAATCGAATCACAGACCATCTATCAAGCCTTTCAAGATCAGTTGGCGGATGACCCAACGGAGGAGATCTTTGATACGGAAAGCTTTATTAAATTTACTGAAATCATCCCGAATAAAGATGGTGAAGCGTCGCTTATACCCAACTCTACCCAGCACAATATTCCTGCTTGGACGCTTTTCGCCATATTCTTTATCATCTTGCCCTTATCGATCAACATGGTCAACGAAAAAAACCAAGGAACGTTTGTTCGTCTCAAGACCAATCCAGTTTCCTATGCTACGGTATTAGGTGGTAAAACGCTGATATTTTTGAGTGTGGCGATGATACAATTTGGACTTATGCTATTGGTCGGGGTGTACTTGTTTCCACTCATCGGACTACCCCGACTTGATGTTGCAGGCAAGCTCCCACTTCTTTTTTTGGTGGCATTTTTTGCTGGTATGGCGGCGGTAGGCCTTGGGCTTTTGCTGGGCACCATCGCAAAGACCCAAGAGCAGTCTGCACCTTTTGCTGCCACATTTGTGGTTATTCTAGCCGCATTGGGGGGCGTTTGGGTGCCGGTGTTCGCGATGCCCAAGTTTATGCAGGCCCTATCCAATCTATCTCCCATGAATTGGGGGCTGAATGCCTTTTATGATGTATTTTTACGCGATGTTGGCATCGTGGAATTAGTTCCTGAAATGGCACTTTTATTTGCTTTTTTTATGATTACCACCCTAATCGCCATCAGCTATAATAATCGAAAAAATGCCCTCTAAAACTAACCAAGAAATCAGTTTTACCAGCGAAGTACGGGTGAGGTTTGCCGAGACTGATCCTTTGGGAATTGTATGGCACGGGAATTATATCCAATACTTCGAAGATGGTAGGGAAGCCTTTGGACGCCATCATGGCATTTCTTATTTAGATCAGAAAGCCAATAACTTTTCGACACCGATCGTTGAGTCGAAATGCGAGCACAAATTGCCCCTCACCTACGGCGATGTGGCAATCATCAAGACAACATACGTCGATTCTGCTGCGGCCAAAATAATCTTTAAGTATGAAATCCTGAATGCCTTGGGGCAAATAGTGTGTACGGGCAGAACGGTACAGGTCTTCGTGGAACTTGGCGGGGAACTTTCCTTAGTTTTACCAGAATTTTTTATGGATTGGAAGAAAAAAGTGGGCCTTCTGGATGGATAATGTCTTTTTATCATATAATAATATCGTTTCGGCGTATGGGTTTGATACCAATGCCGCAATTGAATCGATAAAAAAAGAGGAATCCGGTCTCAAGGTGTTTGATGATAGCAAGATATTGTCACATCCATTTTGCGCTTCAATGATAAATTCAGTCAAGCTGTTTGAGGCTTACCAGCAGCTACAACCAAAGGAACGGCATACCCGACTCGAACAATTATTATTGGTTTCGCTATCACAGGTGATAAAGGAATCCAAGCTCGAATTAACGGAAAGGGTCGGATTGATCATATCGACCACCAAGGGAAATATCGATGTGCTGGAAGCCCAAAATACTTTTCCTGAAGATAGGGCATACTTGGGCGAATTAGGTAAGCAAATAAAAGCTTTTTTTGGTTTCCATAACGAGGCTATTGTACTGTCCAATGCCTGTGTATCTGGTGTCCTCGCCATTTCAGTGGCAAAACGGTTCATACGGCAAGGGCGGTTCGACCATGTTTTCGTGGTCGGGGGCGACCTGGTCACACCATTTATTCTTTCAGGTTTCGATGCCTTTCAGGCCTTGAGCGCTGAACCATGCAGACCCTTTTGTAATACCAGGGCGGGCATTAATATTGGGGAACTTGGTGCCAGTATTTTGGTAACAAAGGAAGATACTCGCCTAGCACCGGAATCGGTGTTGATATTAGGGGATGCCTCCAGCAATGACGCCAACCACATCTCTGGTCCCTCCAGGACAGGGGAAGGCCTCTTTAAAAGTTTGCGATTAGCTATGGAAGAAGCTGGCCTGACCGCCGATGACATAGACTATATATCGGCCCATGGCACGGCTACCCAGTTCAATGATGAAATGGAAGCCATCGCGTTCAATCGGGCTGGGCTTCAACAGGTACCCATGAATAGCCTAAAAGGATATTTCGGTCACACCTTGGGTGCCTCGGGCCTGGTAGAGACCATTATCGGTATGCATTCGCTGCACCAAAATGTGCTATTTGCCTCCAAAGGATTTAAAGCTTTAGGGGTTAGCGAACCATTGAACATTATTGAAAAAACTACTTCCAAAAAAATAAACACCTTCCTTAAAACCGCTTCAGGTTTTGGGGGATGCAATACTGCGGCGATTTTTCAAAAAGTGGGGCTATGAGCACTGAAAATTTCCATATAGAAAGTTATAGCCAAATTAGGAACCAAAGTGTTTCATTGAATGGTGAAACCATTTTTAAAAGCGCGGAAACCGAATTTAACGCTTTTATCAAATCTGCCTACAAAACTTTGGACACCCAATATCCGAAGTTTTTCAAAATGGACCAACTCAGCAAGTTGGCCTTGATCGCTTCTGATATCCTCTTAAAAACGGAAACCGACAAAAATGTGGCCCTGGTATTGAGCAACAGGGCATCAAGTTTGGATACAGACCGCAAGCATCAGGCGTCCCTCCAGGAACAGGAACCTTATGCGAGTCCCGCCGTTTTTGTCTATACGCTTCCCAATATTTGCCTTGGGGAAATAAGCATTAAAAATGGACTGCTTTCCGAGAATAGTTTTTTTATATTTGATACATTCAACGCAGAATATCTGCAAATATATGCAGAGCATCTGCTCAGTACCCAAAAAGCCAAAAAAGTACTATGCGGGTGGGTAGATTTTGATAACGGAAAATATGATGCGTTTTTGTACGTTGTAGCAAAGAATGGTATTTTTGCCCATTCCAAAAAGGAAATAAACCGATTATACAAGACCGAATGACCGATTTGAAAAAAGAATTAAAGGGTAAAATTATACAGCAACTGAACTTGGAGGATGTATCGATTGAACAGATTGCCGACAACGACCCCTTATTCGGCGAAGGCCTCGGTCTCGATTCTATCGACGCCTTGGAACTTATCGTAATGCTCGACAAAGACTATGGTATAAAATTGGCCGACCCGAAAGAGGGCAGGAAGATTTTTGAATCTGTTGAAACCATGGCTGCCTATATTTCGGCGCACAAAGGAGCCTGAACACTCGCTCCAAATGCTGCCCCAATTTCGCAAAACTTCTTAGCAACATTTTTGTTTGGAACTCCCAGTTAGGGTATAGCCGCTAAAAAGCGCTACGCCAAAAGCCGCCAATAAACTAAGGATATTTGTATTTTTGCCACTGAAAACTTTTCAGTTCGAATTTTGATATGGGCAAAGGCGTTGCAATAACCGGAATGGGCATCATTTCTGCCATAGGCGAGAATGTCGCTGAAAATTTTGAATCACTGATTTCCAATACTACAGGAATTTCCAGAATATCGCATATCAACACCGTGCACCATGATGTCATTATGGTGGGAGAGGTCAAAGCCCCCAATTCAAAACTGGAAGAAAGGCTCGGTCTTCGACCCAATACCTGGTCGAGAACTGCCCTAATGGGGGCCATCGCTGCCGAAGAGGCAGTACAGCAGTCAGGAATCAAGAATATCAACGACTGCCGTTCGGGGCTGATCTCCGGCACCACCGTTGGGGGCATGGACAAATCGGAACAGTATTTCTACGATTATTTCGAGAGCGATAGGGCTTGGCAACACATTAATGGACTGCACGCAGGGGATTCTACCCAAAAAATCGCTGCCC
>JBBKWR010000146.1:0-6400 GCA_037969055.1 Flavobacteriaceae bacterium
CCTACCCCTATACCAATGGCATTGGGTTCTATACTATATTGAATTTTAGTTATATGCGACACTTCCTCGTCGATCAGTACCATAGCTTCAGGTAAACTGCTTTGCAACGGGACAAGCCCACATTTGGGAACATAGGCAGTTGCCAGACCACAACCCGCGTGTAAACTACCCGCAGTGGCCAAATGTACGGCCCCTATCTTGCCAAGGCTGCCCCCTATGGTCAGTGAATGACCATAAGTGCCCTTGTGGGAAAATTTATCCCGAGGTTTATAGAAAGGCAGAACCTCAATTTTACCGATAAGTTCATATCCGGTCTTTAAGGTGCTGATAAATTCATGATCCAATCCAATATCGAGCACCTCCCACTGCTCACAATAAATGCCAGTTTCCGGCAAGAAAAAAACAAGTTTGGGCGCTTGGAAGCTCAAGACATAATTGGCCCTAACCAACGCATCAGGATTTTCAATTCCCCTATCCGTTGATAGGCCGGAGGGCACATCAATGGAGAGCACAAAAGCCCCACTGGCACGAATGTGTTTCATAAGGTTTACGACCCATACGGCAGGAGGCCTGTTAAGTCCTATTCCAAAAATGGCATCAACAACTATATCGTCCTTTCCTATATAAGGGAATTCACTATCAACATCCAAAAAGTCTGGCCAGACCTTACGACTTTTCAGACGCTCTAAATTGGTCAAAAAATCATTTGATCGGGTCTTACTATAGTTTACAATGTATACCCCAATATTATAACCGTGTTCCTGTAAATGCCTGGCAAGGGCCACTCCGTCCCCCCCATTATTGCCTATACCACAAAAAAGGTGAATTTTTACCTGTGCTCCCTGCATCCTCAGGTGTATCCAATTAAAAATTTGGGTAACGGCCCGCTCCATTAGGTCATCGCTAGTGATTCCCTGCTTTTTAATGGTGTATTGATCGGCGGCATATATATGTTCTGCGGATAAAATCTTCATGAATCAAAATTATGGAACAAATAGAATCGAATTTGTAAAATTGCGATGAAACCTTTGGTCAAGGGCTTAAATGTACTACTTTTGACTTTTATATCGAATACATGCAATTCAATACAACGGAACTATATCCGAACTTTCCAATTACTTCAAATGGCCGTGCTACCACAGGTACCACTACCCCTTTGGGGTAAGCAACTACATATTCGACCGTTTTCGCGATTCATCGCACTCCCATTGAAACTACACCTTTATTTAGTTACATCATGCAAGTATTAAAGTTCGGAGGCACCTCGGTAGCCAATGCAAAAAATATAGCCCTTGTCAGAGACATTATCGCCAAAGCGGCAAATGAAAAGACCATCGTGGTGGTTTCGGCGCTTGGCGGGGTTACCGATCTTCTCTTGAAAACAGCAAATATGGCATCCCTTCAGGATGGGGCCTATGCCGAAATCATGAAAGAAATTGAGGACAGACACCTGAAATGCATCAAAGAATTAATCCCCATAAATTCTCAGAGCAGGGTCCTCAGTAAGGTGAAAAGCGAGCTAAACACCCTAGAGACCTTGCTTGAAGGTGCTTTTTTAATCGGCGAGATCACGCCAAAACTTTCGGATAAAATAGTAAGTTATGGAGAACTACTATCATCCTATATCATAAGCGAATTTTTTATATCAGAAGGGATGGATGCCTCCCACAAGGATAGCAGGGAACTGATCAAGACCAATGAGGTCTACGGTAAGGCAGCGGTTAATTTTAAACTTACGGATGCGAATTGTAGGACATTCTTTAAGAACGCCCCTCACCAGATTACAATAATGCCTGGCTTTATTGCCTCGTCAGAAAATGGTAATTCTACAACGTTGGGACGGGGCGGATCGGACTATTCGGCCGCGATCATTGCCGCCGCCATAGATGCAAAAATACTTCAGATATGGACAGATGTCAGCGGAATGTACACAGCCAATCCCAAAATTGTAAAACAAGCAAAAACAATTCCACATATATCCTATGAGGAAGCCATGGAGCTTTCCCATTTCGGCGCCAAAGTGCTCTATTCCCCTACCATTCAACCAGTATTATCGAAAGGGATTTCCATTGTCATTAAAAATACCTTCGTTCCAGAGGCGGAAGGCACGCTGATCACAAAGAACCAAAATGAAAAAGGTAAAACGGTCCGGGGCATAAGCCATATCGGCGACATTGCACTCTTATCATTGGAGGGGCCCGGTATGGTCGGTATTCCAGGTATTTCCAAACGATTTTTTGAAGTACTTTCGCAAGAAGAGATCAGTGTGGTTCTTATCACACAAGCTTCCTCAGAACACTCAATCTGTGTAGGGTTTTCAGCAAACGACCTAGAAAAGGCAGTGATGGTGGTGAACCAAGCATTTGAGTATGAGATTGAAAGGGGCAAGATCAAACCTGCAATTGCTGAAAAAAATCTGGCCATTCTAGCGCTGGTGGGCGACAATATGAAAAGCCATCAAGGCCTGAGTGGAAAAATGTTCAGTACCCTAGGTCGTAATAATGTAAATATCAGGGTGATCGCCCAAGGGGCCTCTGAACGAAACATTTCTGCTGTCATTGCCACTGAAGACGTTAAAAAAGCACTCAATGCACTGCATGAGGAATTCTTCGAGGAAAACACGAAACAATTGAACCTCTTTGTAATGGGGGTTGGCAATGTAGGTTCCAAGTTTTTAACACAGATATGCAATCAAAAAAAGTACCTTAAGGAAAATTTGAAATTGAATATTAGGGTGATAGGCATGTCGAATTCCAGGAAAATGATATTTGACGAAAATGGTATCGATTTAAAAAATTGGCACGAAGCACTTGAGTTAGGGGAAAAAGCGGACCGTACCAAGTTCATGGAAATTATAAACCAATTGAATTATCGCAACAGCATTTTTGTAGACAATACGGCTAGTGATGAGGTTGCCGGCACCTATGGTTCCTTTTTAAGAAACAGTATCTCTGTGGTTACCTGTAATAAAATTGCCTGCTCTTCGGGGTTTGACAATTATAGTAACCTCAAAAACCTTGCCCGACAATACAACGCCCCATTTCTATTCGAGACCAACGTAGGGGCGGGGCTGCCCATTATTGATACCCTAAAGCACTTGATCGCGTCAGGCGACAAGGTGCTCAAAATTCAAGCTGTACTTTCTGGAAGTCTTAATTTTGTTTTTAACAACTTTAACGGAAGAACTACTTTTCACGATATCGTAAAGCAGGCTCAGCAAGAAGGATATACCGAACCAGATCCGAAAATTGATTTGAGTGGGATTGATGTAATGCGAAAAATATTGATTTTGGCAAGGGAAAGTGGTTATCGGCTCGAAATGGGCGATATCGCGAATAAATCGTTTTTGCCCAAAGAAAGTCTGGATAGCAAAAATAACGATGCCTTTTATGATTCGCTAAAAAAACATGAGCCGGCTTTTCAAAAACTATATAACGATGCTATTGCGGCTGACAGCAAATTGAAATACGTGGCCCAATTCGAAGATGGAAAGGCCCATGTAGGTTTGCAACAAATTCCAAAAGGACATGATTTTTATAATTTGGAAGGGAGCGATAATATTGTGCTCTTTTATACGGAACGCTATCCTAATCAACCAATGATCATAAAAGGAGCGGGCGCAGGAGCTGATGTTACGGCTTCTGGCATCTTTGCCGATATTATTAGGATCGGTAATTTTTAAGCATTCCAAGTTTAAAAATTTAAGACATTATTGATCCAATCCTTTTAACCAACTGGAGAAACAAGTGTAATGAACAAAAATGAAATAAAAGTTTTCTGTCCAGCAACCATTGCAAATATTTCCTGTGGATTTGATGTATTGGGGGTCGCACTCGCATCTGTTGGCGATGAAATGGTCGTACGCAAAATCGAGGATAAGGAAATAAGGATCACTAAACTGGAAGGCCAGGATTTACCATTGGAGACCAAATTGAACGTAGCGGGAGTCGCAGCATTGGCCCTCCTGGAAAAAAGTAACTACAAAGGTGGCTTTGAAATTGAAATCTATAAAAAGATTAAAGCAGGTAGCGGAATAGGTAGCAGCGCGGCGAGTTCAGCAGGAGTCGTGTGGGCCATCAACCAATTATTGGACAGACCTTTTTCGAAATTACAATTGGTGCAATTTGCCATGGTCGGCGAACAACTTGCAAGTGGCGTTCCCCATGCAGACAATGTGGCCCCTGCCCTATTTGGGGGCTTCACTTTGGTACGTAGTTATGAACCCTTGGATATCGTTCCAATTCATTGCCCACCAGAGTTATATGCCACGGTAATCCATCCACAGATAGAGGTAAGGACCTCTGATTCAAGGAAAATTTTAAAAACCAAAATTACCTTGCAAGACGGAATAAGACAGTGGGGCAATTTGGGGGGATTGATAGCCGGGCTGTTTACAGAGGATTATGGTCTTATTGGTCGATCTTTGGAGGATCATATTGTCGAACCTATCCGTTCCATATTGATACCGGGCTTTGAACAGGTCAAATCCCAGGCCATAGAATCAGGAGCACTGGGTTGCGGCATCTCAGGCTCAGGACCGTCGATATTTGCCTTCAGCAAGGGAGAGGAAAATGCGCAAAAGGTTGCGATGTCAATGAGAAAAGTATACCAGGAAATTGGTATCGATCACGATGTCCATGTTTCCAAAGTGAACCAAGAAGGGGTCAAAGAAATAATATAAGAAGACCGGGGAAAATCAGTGGATAGTCCTCCTTCGCCCACCCCCCTTTGCCTTGGCTACGGAGGTCAAAGGGCTACGGAGGATAAAGCAGAGCAGTAAGCAGTAAGCAGTAAGCAGTAAGCAGTAAGCAGTAAGCAGTAAGCAGTAAGCAGTAAAATACAATTAACCATTAATGTGCTAAAACATAAACCAATAAAACCAAATTTAAGTTGAAGTTTTACAGCCTTAACAAACAAGCACCAAAAGTATCTTTTAAGGAAGCCGTTGTCAATGGAATTGCCCCAGATCGTGGCTTATATTTTCCGGAGCAGATCAACGCCTTGCCATCTTCTTTTTTTGAAAATATCCACGACTACACTCAAGAAGAAATTGCATTCCAGGCCATAGCACAATTTGTTGGAGATTCGATCCCGGCCGAGACATTAAGGTCTATTTTAAAGGAGGTACTGGATTTCGACTTTCCACTTGTTCCCCTTGAAGAAAACGTAGCCAGTTTAGAACTTTTTCATGGCCCCACTATGGCATTTAAAGATGTTGGTGCCCGTTTTATGGCCAGGTGTCTGGGTTATTTTTCAAAAGGAAGTGATTTAAAAATTACGGTATTAGTCGCCACATCGGGTGATACCGGCGGTGCTGTTGCTAATGGTTTTCTTGGCGTAAAAGGCGTCAAAGTAGTTATCCTATATCCAAGTGGGAAGGTCAGTGACATCCAAGAGAGGCAATTAACCACCCTTGGCCAAAATATTGTAGCCTTGGAAGTGGCTGGTACATTTGATGATTGCCAAAATATGGTAAAGTCGGCTTTTTTAGACCCCGATCTTTTACAACGTATGAGATTGACCTCCGCCAACTCCATAAACGTTGCCCGGTGGTTGCCACAATTGTTTTACTATTTGTTCGCCTACAAGCAGGCCAAAATTCAGGGTAAGGAAATCGTATTTGCAGTACCGAGTGGGAATTTTGGTAATATATGCGCCGGATTGGTCGCCCAGCGATTGGGGATGCCGGTAAAACATTTTATTGCTGCCACCAACATAAACGATACGGTTCCCAAATTCATGGTATCTGGGGTTTACCTACCAAAACCATCCTCCGCGACCATATCAAATGCAATGGATGTCGGTGATCCCAGTAATTTTATCCGCATTAGACATCTTTTTGGAGATGATATAAATATGCTTTCCCAATCACTTTCGGCTTATGCCTTTACTGATGAACAGACCAAAGCGGCCCTCCTAAAAATATACCAAGAATTCCATTATATCGCCGATCCCCATGGGGCGGTAGGCTACCTCGGCCTTAAAAAATACCAGATAGACCATCCCAACACATTCGGAATCTTTTTAGAAACTGCCCACCCAGTTAAATTCTTGGAGGTTGTGGAGAAGACCATTGGCAAAACTTTGAATATTCCACCTCAGATTGAAGCATTATTAGGAAAAGAAAAACGTTCCATTAAACTTACTGCTTACGAAGCGTTAAAGGAATTTTTAATAAACAGCTAACAGCTGCCTATTAACGCCAATTAACAATATTTTGTGTAAAACATAAAGTCCCACCACCTCCTATTGCTATTATATTTGATAAATTTGCCCAGCTAAAAAATAGACTTTAGATTAGTGAACATCTGGAAAAGCCATTAGGATTGAAGCTTGGAGAACCACAAACTTGAAACTTGAAACTAGAAACCTGAAACCTGAAACTTTGAACCTGACCATA
>JBBKWR010000147.1:0-19922 GCA_037969055.1 Flavobacteriaceae bacterium
CCCAACCTTTCAAATAATGTGTTTGTCATCTCGATCTAAATTTTAGGTTCAACCCAAAGCTAGTTATAGATAAATGCTGGGACTTACACATTTAATTCAAATGATGATACATTTGAATCATTTTTGAACCAAAGGCAGAAAAAGGGTCAATTAAGGTTTAGTTGGGCATATTTGGATGGAAGTATCCCATAGGCATCCAGGAAGCACTTAGAAAAGTAGGCGGCACTATTGAAACCGGTCTCGTAGGCCACTTCCGAGATATTCCCAAATTGTTGGTGCAACAATTCCAACGCTTTGCGTAACCGATACTCCCGGAGGAAGGTGTTGGGTGATTTTGAGGTCAGTTTCTTTAGTTTTCGATTTAATTGGGCTTTGCTGTAACCCATTACAACGGCTAGCTTACTCAATTTAAAATCGTCTTTGTTCCATGTTGACTTACAAAAGGCCATTAATTGCATGAGAAATTTTATCTCTTTGGGCCTTAAAATACGGATCAACTCCCGGTCAATTCTCGCACTGTGATTTTCGTTTTCGTATAGGTTCTTCACTTCCTCCGATATTACAACTTGGTCTTGGACAATTTCGCACATATAGGTAGCACGTTCTATGGTCTCCTCAAATATTCCACCATGGTCTGTCACCGGGGTACCCACACTTATTCCTATTTTTAAACGACGGTGGGCACTATCTAATTTTGGCGTGATGTATTTGAAGTTGTATTGGATTTTCAAGGCACATAATATTGCATTGGTAACAGTTTTAAAGGAAACCAAATAGGAATCGTTATTGTGTTTGGCGATACTCCCTTCATAGCGCTGCACTGTTTTGAATACACTCCTATGAAATTTTTGTGAAAAAATATCCAATTGGTCGGCCTTGAAATTATTGATTAAATCACCAGCCTCCAAAACCATTATAACCCTAAAGGCAGGGTCATCGATTATATTTAAGTTTGTATTACCCTTTTTTTCAGGATCTTCGATACGTCCCAAAAATGATTCAACTATATGTGCATCAACCTCGATGATCTGATGCGGGATCTCACCATGGGCATGCTTGTGCATTTTTTCAATGGCCTTTTTATCGGGCGCTTCTATCAAACAAAAAGCCGTATGCCTTACACTGTCACACCAATAGGTCATCCCCTTGCAGCCATAAAGGTGTTGTACTTTTAAATCTTCCTGATGCATCAGGGCTACATGTTCGGCCGTGATTTCATCCGGAATATCGTGCCGATCCATATATATAGGCATAAGTGCTTGTTTTTCTAAATTTAGGGATTTTTTCGCTATTCTTTCCTTATTGCCTTATGCAATTTATACTTAGCCTAAAACGCAATAAAAACATCATTTTTATACCATCAATTTTAAAGAATCAAATTCGTGATGACAATTAAAATGCAACCTGAATAATTATCGAAAGTAAGCTTAAATGCCATGGCAATCCATACCGCCATTTAGCGAAAATGGCGTTTCAAAAAATTGAGACCATTGGAAGACATGATCCTGGCCACGATCTCGTCGGCATCCAATTTATTGCTCGCCAGTTTGAAGGTTGCTGTCTGGACATAGTTATGCGCATGTCGCTCCATAAAGTCAGCCAAATATGGGAGCTCTTCTGCGGTCCAAAACGAATTTAATGGGTCGATAATACCATCAAAGTCACTTCCGAGGGCAATGCAGTCCCAAGCAAACAGGCTCTCATTGTCCAGCACCTCCACAATATGTTGGACCTGGTACCATAGCAGTTCGGATCGATAATGCATGATCTTGGAACGTATGAGCGAATGCTTGGTGTTTTTGATGGTTTCGGCACTGGCCACGCGTCTTTCATCTAATTGCAATCCGAAAATACCCTTGCTTTTGGCAACCCTAATGAGTTCTTCGTTGAAAAAATTAATTTCCGCAGGATTGAGTTTTTGGGCAACTTGGGAACCACCCGGGGCAGGGTTTGTAAAAGATTGTAGTCCGTTCGCGGCCCCATGGCTCACAATGATCGGTAGGGAGGCATATCTAGGGTCAGTATCAAGGATGGCATAAAAGGAAGCCCTCGATTTGGTGTTCATATGTTTAACATCGATCAAGATGCGTTTGCCATTAGAATCATCTAACAATAGGTGTACCACTTTACGGCCCAAATCGGTCAAGTCGGAATCCATGCCCTCCTGTTGGCGTACATTGGCGGCCACCAATTTGGTGAAACTTTTGGCATGGCCGCAGAGATGGTTCCAAAAATGATGCGCCATCGACACAAAGAAAGGTGGGGTATCCCAGTTTTTGAGTTGGCGTACATTGGCGAGAAAATCGAATTCAACGGGTGCTTGGTCCAACTTGTTATTCAACACGTGCATCCCTTCTATGCTAAGAACGACAGCTATGGTGGTGATAGGGTTTTTTTTGTCCTCGATTAAGGTTTGGATCTCGTTGTAGTTTCGTACCAGTTGGTAACGGTACGCCCCTTCTGGTAATTGAACTACCTTTTTGTCCAGTTGTCTATAGAAATCGAGTTCCATCTGAAGGTCCTTGAAATAGTTGGTCATGCCCTGAACCGCATCGATCCGCTTTTTTCCTACCCCTGTCGCGAAATTGGCGGTTAGGTCACGAAGAAACTCGTTTGTAATTCGGTTCACAAAAAAACCTTTTTCGATCGGATAAAGTGAAACACAAACTACCCGTACCCCACCCTTTGCCATACTGGTGAAATTGGCCTGTGAAAATTTAGTGATATTGATGACATAGTTCAGCAGCTTGTCTGTAAGGGAGGGAGGGTTGTAATACCAAATACTGTTTACGGCGCTCCTATACGTGTGGTTACGGCCAATAGGATTATAATTAAAGCTTTTTCCGTAGGGTTTTATTGCAGAATGGCAATGGAAATCAACATAGTTGTTTTTCTCAATTGACATGGTTGGATAGGCGTAAAATGAATGTTAAACTTTGTATCACCAGCAAGGGGGACTCCATTAAAGTGCATCAACTGCAGTTTATTGGTTTGCCGGCAAATACCAAATGGGAGAACTTTAGGGACGATGATATCTAAGTGAAATAACTGAACATATAAATGTACGTATTTTTTGGTTTTAAGCTATCACAAAAGAACCCATATTAATTAGGTTTTTAATTTGACCCTCCTTGGAACCATTTAATTAAATACAGACACGCAGAATTTCTAGAATCCAATGCTTTTATTACTACTTATCGTCCCTTAAAGCAAAAAGGGCCACTGAAGGCCCTTTGCAATTGTTATTTTTGTAGAATTTATTTAGCATCCAGTACCTTCGTGCTGATATAGGCGTTAGAACGCACAATTTTTCCCTCATCATTAAAATCATGGATATACAATGCGGGCATGATAATTTTTTTGCCATCAGATTTTCGCGTCATTCTAAATTTCCACCAAGACTGTACCGTTTTTCCATCCCTAAGGTCGTATTCCAGATAATCGGGATAGCCCACCACATCGATGCTGTTAATGTCAAAATTCTCCCTAATCTTGCTATTCCGCTCTTTTACTTCATCCAAGCTCATAGTTTCACCATCCGGTAGTTCCAAAGTATTAAATCGACATCCCGGATCAAAATAACTATAGGCTAAATCCAAGTCCATATTTTCAAAAGCACTGAACATTCTTCTAACCTTATTGATATTGTCATGATGATCGTACACTGTCCCATTTTTTCGGTCACCGTAACTTCTTCCTATTTCCCTAAAAACGTTGGACTCATTGTAATTGATCATCGTTTTAATTTTGTTGTCGCTATTGAACTGAAACGACTGTTGGGAAGGCATATCCAATTTTACGCCTGTTTTGTCATGCACACCTTTGAAATCGTTCCAGGTCTGCACCCAAAGCGTGCCATCTTTGTATTCCAGCGCATCGGGATAGGAACCCTTCGTGGGGCTTAAGGATAAGTATTTTATATTTTCTTTCCACCAATCTAAAGAATTCAAGTATTCTTCCTTGTTACGACCTTTGTTGTCTTTATTAGTGTTGGTTCCATTATAAGCTTTAAAGTCGTCGGCAAGAAATGAGCCCACTTTTTCCTTATCCCCCGCAACAAAGGCGGCCAGCATCGAATTCGCTGTCTCTATGGCAGGATGCTCCAGATAAATCGTCCCATTTTTTTTCTTTTGTGAACTGCCCAAGGCAAAAACTAATAATAGTATTGGTAAAATTACTTTTTTCATGATCATTTTGGTTTAGTTAAATTTAAACTGCCCGCGCGCTAAGTGCGGACTAAGCAATTATCCCCAAAATATTTTAAAAAACTAACCAAAAAAGGACGAAGCCCTTGTTTTAAAGTCCGAATCCTAGCTTTTATTTATCAAGTAAATCACAAAGGGTAATTATTCTCGGCTTCGCCATTGGATTTGATGTCCGACCTTAGGCATTGTGAGCACAATTAGAATCCATCAGTTGTTATGGATATAAAGGAAGGTGTCCTTGGTTTAATCATTAGGGAAAAATAACATGGGCAGGGGGTGATAACTTTATTTGGTGTAGGTGCTTATAAAAAATGGTATCTTACTCCTAAAGAACCATCATATTAATAAAATGCAATAGAATAATGGAAACAATGATAAAAAGTAATTTTAAGGGTATTATAGTGCTGCTCTTTTTATTGATTGGTACCGTTTCTTGTAAGGAAAATAAAAAGGAGACCTCGATTGAATATTCCGGGGAAGTTACCGAAGCTACAGGGGGTTTTATTCCCATTTTTGACGGCGAGAGCTTGAACAACTGGCGCGGGGACCCCACTTACTGGCGTGCTGAAAAAGGCATTCTTGTCGGCGAAGTGACCCCAACTACCCTGCTCAAAAACAATACTTTTATCGTTTGGGAAGGAGGTGAGCCTGCTGATTTCGAACTTAAATTGGAATTTCGTATTGCGGTTGAGGGTAATAGTGGCATCAATTACAGGAGTGAGCCCGTTGATAGCATTCCATATGCCTTACGGGGCTATCAGGCCGATATCGATGGTAAAAATACCTACACAGGACAAAATTATGAAGAACGAAAACGCACCACCCTTGCCTATCGGGGCGAAAAGGTGATCATTAGCACCCAACAAGAGCCAAAGCAACCAGGTTCCCTACGGGCCAACGTGCAACGCAATGCATGGCAAAGCCGAGAGGTGGTTGCATTCTTGGGGGACCCAGACTCCTTAAAAGCCAAAATCAAGGGCGGGGACTGGAACAGTTGCCACTTGGTGGTCAAGGGCAATAACCTGCAGCACTACATCAACGATATCCTCATGAGCGAAGTAATCGATAATGACAGCACCAACCGAGGGACTTCGGGATTACTTGGGATGCAAGTGCACGTAGGGCCACCCATGAAAGTGGAGTTCCGGAATATTAGATTGAAAAATCTGTGAGTAATAGAGAGGAGCCCATTCACCAAATGCATGGCAACAAAACACCCTTAGGAAGCTTATAACCAAAGTTTTGGGATAGGCATTTGATAGGGCATTATTTGTCCCTAGTAAAAGGTACGAATCGAACCGGCATCATATTCTTTTTAGAGATCTTTCCTTTCTTTTTTGTAATCTTAACCAATTGTCGGACGGAATTTGATGGTCCTATGGGTATGATCATATGCCCGCCATTTTTTAATTGGTCGATCAATGGCTGTGGTATGGATTCAGCTCCCGCTGTAACCATAATGGCATCAAAAGGCGCTTTGGATGGCCAACCGTGATAACCATCCCCAGATTTTACCTTTATATTGCCATACCCAAGGCGATTCAATCTGGCCTTCGCTGCTTGGGCCAATGCATCAACAATTTCTATGGTATAGACGGAATCTACTATTTTTGCCAGTATCGCGGCTTGATACCCTGAACCCGTACCAATTTCCAAAACACGATCGGTATTCTTTAATGCCAGCGAAGCTGTCATGAAGGCAACAATAAATGGTTGGGAGATAGTTTGACCATTGCCGATGGGCAAGGGTCCATCCAAATAGGCATTATGCACTAATTCTTTGGGCACAAATTCGTGCCTAGGGACATTTAACATGGCCGTTAGCGTTGGGAAGTCCTTTATTCCCCTATCCATCAATTGGGTTTGTACCATGTGCTTCCTTTGATCGGCATATGTGTCTTGGGCCATCAAAAGACCACCTTGTATCAAAGAAATATAAATAGCGATTATGGCAATTTTGTTCATGGCTCCAGAACAGGCATCGGCCCTAATTTCTGTCGGAATAAGATACGAAAATGAGATAAAACTTTTGGGTCTTTCACTGTTAAAGATCAATCCTAAATTTTAGAAACATGACTAAGGAATACAACGTGCTTTAAAGCTTTTGTAGAAGGATTTATGGTATAATCTTTACTTTAAACAGAATTATTGTGGGTAATCGAAAGTTGCATTGGCTTCTGATAGTCCCTAATTATCTATATTTATGTTATGAAGACCATTGTTCAAATATCGCTCGATCTTACTAACATTGAGGAGGCATTGCAAACAGCGGAAATGGCATTGCGTGCCGGGGTTGATTGGTTAGAGGCGGGAACCCCGCTCATACTTGCCGAAGGATTGCACGGGGTACGTGCTTTACGACAAGCATTCCCCAAAGTTCCCATAGTTGCAGATCTTAAAACCATGGATGGGGGCTATTTGGAAGCCGAAATGATGGCGAAGGCCGGGGCTACCCACGTCGTGGTGATGGCCAGGGCCCATGAAGAGACCATCAAAGTGGTGGTCCAGGCAGGCAAGGATTATGGCGTCAAGGTCATGGGCGATAATTTAGGATGCCCAGATATGGTAGCAGGCGCCATATGGCTAGAAGCCCTGGGATGTGATTACATTGTGCACCATATAGGTTATGACGAACGCAGGGGAATTGCCGCTAAGGGACTGCGAATGCCTAGTCCGTTGGATCAATTAAAGGAAGTGGTAGAAGCAGTGGGGATTCCGGTGCAGGCTGTAGGCGGACTCAGTCTTGAACAGGCGATGCAATGTCCAGAATATGGAGCCCCAATGGTCGTATTAGGGGCACCATTGACCATCGATGCCGATGCCTTTAAAACAGCCGATGGCGATTTAGAAAGTTCTTTACGGTTGATCTGTCAAAAAATACATGCTTATGGTGATATCTGATACAGAAGTTATAAGGTTACACAATATTTATTTTTTAAGACTACCGTTAATTACCGAATAACTTAATAACCCATTAACTTAGTAACTCAGTAACTTAATACGCTAATCCAAAGAATGAAATCGATCGCGGTTGTAAATTTTGCCCCAGAAAAGGGAAGCGTGGAGCTTCGGGAAATACCACGACCTGCCATTGGCGAAGATGACATTTTGCTCGAAGTAGCCAATGTGGGCGTCTGCGGAAGTGACCTACACCAATGGACTTCAGATCACAGTTGGCCCGTGAACTATCCAGTCGTGCTGGGCCATGAGTTTGGTGGACACATTGTAGCATTGGGCAAAAGGGTCGATGGCTGGCAAGAAGGCGATCGTGTGGTCAGTGAAACGGCGGCGGTAATCGATGGTATGAGTCCGATGTCAAGGCAAGGTCTCTACAATTTAGATCCATCCCGAAAAGGTTTTGGGTATGGCGTGGACGGGGCAATGACACGATATGTACGGGTTCCTGCAAGATGTTTGCACAGGGTACCTGACCAACTTCCATTTGAACAGGCCTGTTTAACAGAACCCTGTTCAGTTGCCTACAACGCCGTGATCATGAATTCGAACATTAATCCGGGGGATCGCGTTTTGGTATTAGGTCCTGGGACCATTGGTATTTTATGCGCTGCCATGGCCCGATTATGTGGTGCCGAAGTAGCCCTTGTGGGGTTGGAAAAAGATTGCGGAAGATTGGAAATAGCTAAGCAGTACAGTTGCGAAACAATTGTTGGGGATGCTTCACAGTGGGCCAATGCCCAAGACGGACTTGGGGCCGATTGTGTTATCGATGCAGCGGGCGTTAGTGCCACCCTAGCATTGGCTATGCAATGGGTGCGACCCAAAGGTCAGATCACCAAGGTAGGCTGGGGACCCACCCCTCTGAACTTTTCGTTAGACCCGTTGGTACAAAAAAATGTGACGCTCCAGGGAAGCTTTAGCCACAACTGGCCTATCTGGGAAAAAGTACTTGCCCTTTTGGCCTCTGGTCGATTGGATGTAAAACCCATTATCGGTGGCGTCTGGGAATTAAAAGATTGGCACCATGCATTTGAGGAAATGCATTCCGGGAATGTAGTCAAAAGTGTTCTAAGACCGGCATAACAAATGGCGGTGTTTAGTTAATATAAAAAATTATGAGATGCGATTAAAAGGGAAAGTAATTCTAATAACTGGGGCCTACACCGGCATTGGTAACGCCATTGCGCGGTGCTGCGTTGAGGAGGGCGCAAAGGTAGCAGTGAATGGCTTGCAACCAGCGTTGGGACCAAAAGTTGTAGCAGCGTTAGGCAATAAAAATGCAATACACCTTACCATAGATATCACCGAAGAAAAAGCGCCGGAGTTTCTAATTACTGAAACCATTAAAGCTTTTGGAAAGCTAGATGCGGTAATCAATAATGCGGCCATAGTGGCCTCTTCCAATATGGCCACCACAACTATGGATTTTTTTAAGCGCATGTTGGCCGTTAATACTTTGGCGCCATTTGCGATCATACAGGCGGCGTTACCCCACTTGAGCAAAACAAGAGGATGTGTGTTGAACATCGGTTCGATCAATTCCTGGAGTGGGGAACCGAATTTACTCCCCTATAGCATCTCCAAAGGAGCCCTGATGACCATGAGTCGTAATCTTGGGGATAGCCTTTTCCGAGACTACGGGGTACGCGTCAACCAAATCAACCCAGGCTGGGTGTTAACAGAAAATGAAAAAGTGAACCAGCGCCAACAGGGAATGAATGACGACTGGTATAAAGAACTACCAGATGTATTTGCCCCTGCCAAACGTATTTTTGAGCCGAAAGAAATAGCCGCGGGAGCCGTTTATTTGCTTTCCGATGAATGTGGTCCTGTAAGCGGCCAAGTGTTGGAATTGGAGCAATTCCCTATGATCGGAAGAAATCCCCCAAAAAGTGGCCAAACAAATTAAACAGTAGGCTGTAGGCAGTGGGCAGTACGCAGTAAACATGAATATGTGGGCGTAATCAATTAACAATGATACATAATCAGAAATCAGTTCCCTTAATGAACGACCCAATCCTAAATACTCAATACTGAGTACTATTTACTACCTACTAAATATTAATAATAATCAAGAACTAATTTGCCAAAACTCGCCGTATTTCCAAAAGCCTTTATGCAAGCACTTTGCAAGGATGGCAGCATGTCGGTATCAGAATGGATTGAATTGGCCTGTACCCTCCAAGTTGATGGTCTGGAATGGTATGCCGGTTTTTTAGAAATGGCGGATAAAACCAATTGGCAGGCTTTTCGAAAGCAGGTTGAAGCCCATGGCAAATCTATCCCCATGCTCTGTTGTTCGCCAGATTTCACCCATCCCGATGCCAAATTTCGACA
Source organism: Flavobacteriaceae bacterium (assembly GCA_037969055.1). Classification (GTDB taxonomy): domain Bacteria; phylum Bacteroidota; class Bacteroidia; order Flavobacteriales; family Flavobacteriaceae; genus Pelagihabitans. Next base: position 9,501 of record JBBKWR010000147.1, read on the forward strand.
GGCTGAAATTGACAAACAACACTATTGGATCGATATGGCCCATGCCTTGGGAGCAAAATATTGCCGTGTGTTGTCAGGACAACGAAGACCTGAGTTAACGCTCGAAAAAGGCATTGAACTGGCCGCACGATGTATTGAGGACTGTCTCCCCCATGCCCAAAAACTTGGGGTTACCCTTATCCTTGAAAACCATTATAAGGATGATTTTTGGGAATACCCCGAATTTGCCCAATCAATGGATGATTTTTGCGCCTTATTGGACCGACTCCATCATCCAAATTTCGGGGTCAACTATGACCCAAGCAACACTATTTTGGCTGGCGAAGATCCATTGGAATTGCTCTATCGTGTCTCAAAAAGGGTGGTTACCATGCATGCCAGCGACCGATATCTTATCGCAGGCACGATAGAAGATTTACGGCGGGAGGAAACTGGAGCACTGGGCTACGCCAAGAGATTACGACACGGGGAAATCGGAAAAGGACTGAACGACTATGACGCCATATTTTCTGAGTTGAAAAGGGTCGGTTTCAATGGTTGGATAAGCGTGGAGGATGGTGTCGATGGGATGGATCAATTAGAGCGGAGCGTTTCGTTCCTTAGAAAAAAAATAAAGCAATATTGGCCAAATTTCGTTTAATAAGTATCCTTTCCAATAAATAACGCCTATTCTTTATACCTCCCTATCAATTGACCTTTCAGAAACATAATTAATGCCTTTGCTAGTTGGTCAGGCCAGTTATTGGGGTCAAAACTATCTTTCTGAATTCCACTTCAGAACCTTCAGCCTGCAACGCTATTTGCCCACTACTTACGGTGGCATCATGTCCGTAGTTGACCAAATCGCCGTTTACCCAAACTTTAATCTCCTTGTTAAGGCATTCCACGACCATTGTATTCCATTCCCCTAGTGGTTTTTCGGAGTCGTCTGTCAAATTTTTAATCCGCCGTTCCTTGCCTTCGGTAATTCCCCAATCGGCTTTTGGACCTCGACGTGCTTCCATATTATCTGTGGTAATGTCTTGGACAATGACCCAAAAGTCGCCTGCATTTTCATGCATCATTTGCACCTCTATTGACTTTGGGAACATTTTATACAAGGCCCTAGGGGTTGAAGCGTGTACGAGAACCCCACAATTTCCAGGTTCCCCTGGAAAACGGTATTCCACTTCCAATCTATAGTCACTATATGTTGCATCGCTGATCAAATGCCCTTGAGGAGTCCCGAGACTCACCAACATTCCGTCCCTAACAATAAAAGGATTGATCGTTCCAGGAATGCTATCCATTTCAGGCACATCTACGTGCCAGCCTGTAAGATCATTACCATTAAAAAGACTTACTGTAGTCGTTTTGGGTTGACAGCTTAGAAGGGTAATAAAAATAAAGCATAGAAATGCTAAGTTTTTCATAATGTTGACGTTGAAAATGAAGATACAAGGTATCAATTTCTTTTCAAATTAGGAGCGCCAAATTGTTCCGAAGAATATCGTCCCGATAAAATAGTTGCTTACTTGGCCAATTTACGAAGGGCGACCCACTGTTTTAGCATATCCCTGGAATCACATGCGGGATAGCCCAAAACGGTTTTGCCGGGCGCTACGTCGTTCATCACTCCGGAACCGGCCCCTACGATAGCCCCAGATTCTATGGTTGTATGATCTTTTATGGAAGCACTGCCCCCTATCATGACCCCATCTCCCAAAGTAACCGATCCAGCCAATCCACTGTTTCCTGCCATAATGCAACAACGGCCTAGAACACAGTTATGTGCTATCTGTACCAAGTTATCAATCTTGCACCCATCCCCTAGAATAGTAGCACTAAACTTGCCCCGATCTACGCAAGAATTGGCCCCGATTTCTACGCCATTCCCAATAATGACATTTCCAATATGGGGAATTTTTACAAGACCCCTTCCGTCGTCACTAGGTCTATAGCCAAAACCATCCGCACCGATGCTCACATTATTGTGGAAAATACAATGGCTCCCGATTACAGATCGCTCGCGGATAACCGTCCCCGACCAAACGACCGTTTGATCACCAATGGTAGTATCATCAAAAATAGAAACATTCGGATAAATTATGACCCCTCTCCCCAACGCAACATTCTTACCTATATAACAACCAGCTCCAATTTTTGTGCCCTCCCCAATTACGACCGTATGATGAACAACAGCGGATGGATGGATGTCAAAATCAAAATGGGGACCTTCCGGGGTAAAGACTTCTAAAAGTTTCGCCATGGCAAGGTCAGCATTCTTCACCTTTATAAAGGCCCTATCCTTTCCCGGTGACAAATCAATTCCTTCAGTTACGATGGCAGCTGCGGCCTTCGAAGTCTGCCACATTTGCGCGTATTTCTTATTCCCTATAAAGGTAATTTCTGAATTATTGGCTTTTCCGATTTGTGCCAGTCCTTGGATATTTTGGCTAATGGAACCTTCTAGGGTCCCTTCAATTATGGCATTAATTTCTTGGATGCTGAATGATTTCATAATATGGGATAGGTTGGATGGAACATTACTTGCTGTTCAATTTATAAAAATTGAACACATAAGTGCATGGCACATGATGTGATTCCAGTAATATTGTAATACCTACACATAGAATGGTCAGGGGGGAACTGAGTCTTCTTTGTAGTCTTAGACTTTCTTTACGCGAACTGCGTTCATACCCCGTGGGCCCTTCTCCAATTCAAAGGTGACATGATTATTTTCATCTATCTCGTCGATCAATCCGCTCACGTGGGTGAAATATTTTTCGTTGTTTTCCGTATCGATGATAAACCCAAATCCTTTGGAATGGTCGAAGAACGACACTTTTCCATTTCTGATTGGATCGAATGGTACTTCATCGCCCTCCTCTTTTTTGGGAATCCCTAAAATAATGTCCTCTGCATCTACCTTAATTTTCTTGGAGGGATCTGGAGGGGTATCCGTTAGGTTGCCATCATGGTCAACATACGCGAATTGTATGCCGCCGCCGCCTTCTTTTGCTTCTGCTTTTCGGGCTACCTTTTTCTTTTGTTTTTCTTCACGTTTTTTACGACGTTGTTTTTCTTTTTCGGTTTTATTATAGGTCTGTTGTGATTTTGCCATTCGCCTTTTTTACATTTTTACTAATAGTACAAGTTGATATTTAAAGAACAAAACGAGTGTTGTGGAAAAGAAAAATGCAAACCAATAGTTTAGCTATAATTCGGCCAGATCGATCGTAATCGTGGGCAATAGCCCTTCTTTAAACGCCTACGAAGATAAGACATCCTTTTTAATTTATGAATTAATTTGGTATAGCATCTTTAAAATTGGGGTAATAAATCCAAAAAACACCATAAGAATCATTACAAATTGCAAGCAATCAGGGAGATGTTTTCACAGGTACTGCCACCAAAACCCACATTTGTTTATGCGCTTCATGGTTCCATGTTCCAAAATCGGAAATTTCTTCAACGATATTGAACCCGGCTTCCTTAAGTTCCTTTTTTACATATTTTAGGGATAAGGTGTGGGCATCGCTTTGTTCTTCCCTGGTTTTTCCCTTCATATGGGCTTTAAGCTTTTCTAAAATAAGAAGTCGTCCATTATTTTTAAGTGCCTTTTTGAGATGTTCCAAAATTGTCGCATAAGCTTCCATTTCATGATAGGTATCGACCACTAGGATTGCGTCTAAAGTGTTGGCCGGAAGTTTTGGGTCTTCATACCCTCCTAATATGGGTTCGATGTTGATTACTTGCCTTTCTTCAATATGTGCCTTGAGTTTGTCCAAACGTGATGGCATCACGTCGACCGCATACACCTTCCCACGCTCCCCTACCTGCTCGGACAAATGGAAGCTTAAATAACCTTCATGACAACCTACATCAGCAACCTTATCTCCCATTGCAATGCCTACTAGCTCGAATAACTTAACAACATGCATCCAACCATCCCTGTCCTCCCAATCCGCTATCGAATATTGGGCAAAAGCATTTACATGAAAAGTTGTGAGCAGTACAAAAAATATTACCCTTTGTCTTATTACCATTCCCCTAAGATAATAACTCTGTGGCCACTCTGCATCGTAAGCCACATCTAATTTATGAGCTAGATACGAAAGAGACCCGGGGCATCCATTTAATTGTATTTAGTCATGGTTGTATCGCTTTTCAATGGGAATTCTACGCAGCTTTCTATGGAATTTCCTATCTTATCCCGTCAGAGAAACATGGTAATTATGTTGCGGAAACTTCCTTTGTTATTATTATTACTCGTTCTTCGGGTCGAAGCACAGGACAAGCGCATTAAGATAGAGACCAAAGAAATACCAAACCGTTTGGCGTTCTATGCCATAAACGAGAATGAGCAGGATTTCGATGTAATGATCAATATTAACGGGACCAATTTTAGACAAAGCAAGGCGCGGCCCAGATTTATACGTGTGCCTGGGGCCTCCAAAGTTCACTTAAAGACCATTATCTTGGTAAGGGGCAAAACACCAAATTATACTTATGACCTTGTGGTAAATGACAGTCTGTCTAACCGTGCCTTAAAAACCGAGTTCGAAAAAATCAAGGTGAAGCCTAAAAAATCGATTTCGGTATACATCACCGACGCGTGTATCAATTGCGATAGTATCGTAAGGCCCCTAGAGCTCAGTAATTATATTTTTAAGGCGCTTTGGCTGAGAGATCATCCTGACATCAAGGAACAATTAAAAAGTTCTTTCTCCAGGCCGGTTGATTCCATTGTACAGCCCATTATCAATCTGGGTGGCCGCTTGTTCACCAACATTGAAAACTACGCCCAATTGCTCGAAGCGCTCAACAAACAAGAATGAAGAACTGCAGGAGCATCGGATTATGGCTGGTTACAAAAATTCATATGCGATCGGCTTATCTGTAAAACCTAGTAAAGATTACTGGCTTTCTGTTCGTATTAATAAAATATACGCCGGTCAATAGCACTACTGCGGCGATAATAGATTGCAGCGTAATCTGTTCGTTCAAAAAATACCATCCCAACGCCAACGCTATTATCGGGTTAACGTACGTAGAAGTAGCAACTTTTTCAGGGGAAACCTCCCTAAGTAGAAAATTAAAGGAGGTAAAGGCCACGATGCTACCAAAAAAAACCAATAAAATCATCGAAATTTGTACCGGCCCGCTCCAGCTCAAAGGAGAGGTCCATTGTTCCCCTAATGCCAAACTTCCCAATACCAACATTACGCCCCCTGTGAGCATCTGATATCCTGTGTTGACAAAAAAGTTTTTGGGGAGATCTGCTTTGCCAACGAACAAACTTCCATACCCCCAACTTATCATACAAATAAAAATCATGATCATCCCGAGTAGGGATCCCTCTTGGGTAATGATCTGTTTTTGGCTTACCAATAAATATATCCCTACAAAACCTAAAATAACCCCGATGACGGACATGGTTTGGATTTTTTTCCCTTCAATCAGTCGCATGAGAAGCAATACCACAAGGGGTTGCGCAGATATCTCAAGGGCAGCAAAGCCACTATCGACATATTTCAAGGCCCATACCACTATCCCATTTCCGAAGGAGAGAAATAAAAATCCCGCAATGGAAGTGTTGAACCATTGCTTAGGGGTAATGGAAATCGAAATGCGCAAAATTCTACACAACACGAAGATCAACAGTCCTGCACAGATGAACCGTATCCCGGCCAGCATGAAAGGCGGCAATTCGGTTACGGCTATTTTGTTCAATAGGTATGTGGAACCCCAAATAAAGTAAATAGAAAAAAATGCAAGAATTATTAAAGTGGTTTTTTGTGGCTTAGCCATAGCAACTTTGGTTATTTTCTTAACGAGATCAATATTACTAATATCATTTAATTTAATGGAGCGCTTGACTACAAAAATCTGAATTTAAGTTCAGCAGCGTTTTTATTTGCTTATTGATGGGCCAATCTCAAATAAGCAAGCATATCATCAATGACATTAACTATTGAATCATTTGCCATCCACTCAATTACACTTAATTATTTTGGCTATATTGACGTACCGTAATAGTCGGTTAATACTTTGGTTTTTCATTATTAAAAATTCCTAAACTATGACCCAGGCAGATTACCTCAAAGATCGGGTAGACGATCAAATAGCCTGGTATGGCAAAAAAAGCAACACAAACAAAAATTATCATTTATGGTCGAATGGTACTATCATTACCTTTTCAGCCCTTATTCCATTCTTCACGGGCTTGATCAGTAGTGACTGTAACGGTAGTGCCGATGGCACAAACAGTATGTGGATTCCATATACCATTGCGGGTTTGGGGGTGTTTACGGCGGTCTCCACCGGACTTTCCGCACTCTTAAAATTTCAAGAAAAATGGACGACCTACAGGCTTACCGCGGAGGCGCTCCAACGAGAGAAAATATTATTCCAAACCGGTACTAGTCCGTATGACAAAGGTGCTGCTACCTTCAAACTCTTTGTCCTGAATATGGAAAACCTGATGAGCAGTGAGAATAGCCAATGGCAACAAGCTATAAATAGCAACGAAGGCGATGGCCAATGAACAGAATTCCCTACCTTAAGAGATGATTTGCTACATTAAATTATAGGTCTTTGCAAAAATTTCATTATCAATCGGGTACATCTCACCATGGATGCCAACCATTAACCAATCCCCTGACTTCCCGTTCATTGGGCCTTCCATGGTCTCTACCACAAATGGCTCCATAATCTGCACGCACTTTATGGGAATGGGCTTTTTTATGGCTTTCTTAAAAGATAGATCCGGTACTTCGCTGGATTTAAAAGTGCGCATAAAGGTTATGTTTTGATGGCTAAGCCAAAAATTGATTTTTAAGGAATTGAATGAACCCATCACTAGGGGCAGCAGTCTTCATCAGAGTGGTATAACCTGCATAGGCATTCAGATGGATCGAAATTTTTTCGCGTATCCCCGCCATTTTTGCAGCTTTCTCGTAAAACTTCCGCGCTTTTTCCAAATCTCCCAAATACATTTGGGCTTCGGCGACCGTGGCAATTTTCCATAAATCGTCTCCGCATTTATCGGCAGCATCCAATGCCTGCTGGGCATAATCCTTCATGGCGGATTTGTCCTGTTCCACAATAAGGCTTAAAAAGGCTAGGTTGATGGCATGATAATATATTTGTTCAAAATTCTTATTCGTCCCCGACTTTTCCAGAGCAATACTATAATATACATAGGCCGCTTCTCCGTCTTTTGCTGTTGGAAACTTTAAGTAAGATCTTTTATAGCGCCCTCCGATAATCCCCATTAGATCTGTAGCCTCGTTGGCCTTAGGATGATTTTCAAGGATTTGAAGTGCCTCTTCCCTCCTATCCAATCCTTCCAACCCAAAAATGAGTTGCTTAAGACCATTTTCATCCAACCGGTCCATCATGGGCATCAATTTCTTCACTACCGCATCATATTGGCCCAGTGCGATGTTAATTTCTTCCTTGTTGGTATAGTTCTCAAAAGATTCGCTTTCCGTTAGGGTGTTCAATATCAATTGGTAACATGTATCATTTGCATCTTTGGGTTTTACCATTGACAAATGTTTCCCGCCCACCATCACGTGATGTGCTGCCGTAAATGGGGAGAAACAAGATTGGGCCGTTACAAATTCGTCCTCTGTGGCAGCCACCACCTTTAATTTTGTAAAGGGAAAGTTGCTTGGATAATTATCTTGCCAATCTTTTCGTAGGGTTTTGATAAAATCGCCTTCGCTACTCATCTCTTGGTATTTCGCATTCCACAACTTGGATAATTTCTCTGGTTCAATTCCATTACTTGGAGTACCCAGCAGGATCACATGGGATATCTTGGAACGGAATTCCTTCTTAAAATCCAAAATTGCCCTTTGGGCGATCAATCCCCCGAGGCTATGGGCCACGATGGCAATACGGTCATATTTTTCGAACTTATATTTTACAGAGGTACATAAGTATTCAACAATTCTTTGGATATCACCAATTCCTGCCCATATGTCCTTTCCCATTTCAGGTGTTATAAATTGAGAATAGCCAAATGGCTTCATGTCCCAGCCATCCATTCCGGCATCTGCCATCAATAAATCAGGCATCTGTCCGAAAGTTTCGCCAGCTTCCCCTGAGAAACCATGGATAAATATCAGTAGGTTGTTGGCACCTTGGGATTCCCTGAAAATGGTCTTTGCTTCTTTGGAACCTTTGGCACGTTGCACAGGGGGTGATTCAGTATCGGTCAATGCCATTTCTTCCCTCATTTGTTGGGGAATTTGGCTCAGGATAAAATTATCATACAATTCAAAATTCACATAGGGTTCCTGCGCAATTAATAAAGGAGGATTGCAGGCTTCCCCAGCTTCCTTAACGTAGGGTGGAATCGCACTGAACAGATAACTTGAAACCTCCATGATGCGAATATAGGGATCCTTAAAATCGGTTCTATGTTTGCCTTTGAGGGCCTCTAATAAGAAACTGGTAAACACACTATTTCTGTCATCAATTTGATAGGATTCCTGATCTTCCTTACAGGATGCAACAATTGAAATTCCCTGTTCATTATCAATTTTTTGGGCGAGTCCAGAAGCCTTCGTGAATTTTTCGGTATTTCGATTTGCCCCGCTCTTTTTAGTTTTTGTAGAAGAATTGCTTTTGGGTGTAAAACCAGAAAAGGTCATTCCGGTAGAATGGCAACAGTCTAAAAAGAAAATCATTCTTTTGGAGGAAAGGGCGCTTATCTTCTGCTTTACCTCTTCTGCCTTTAACCACACTTTTTCTGCCTCCTCGATAGTAATTTGGGGATTCATTCCAAAGCCATATGGACAAAAATAAAAAACCCGTTCCCCTGAATCCTCATAAGTGTATACGCCCCCATGACCCGAATAGTATAAAAAAACAGAAGAATCCTCATCGGTTCTCTTGATAAGATGGTCAAATGCCTTCAAAATTCCTTTCCTATCGGCATTTTTACCCGTCAGCAAGGTTACATTTTTAGGAGGATAGCCAGAAAGATTTTTGTCTGTAAGTATATTGGCTATGTCTTCTGCATCGCCTATGGTGTTCAAGTCATCATCATATTCAGTTCCGATGATCAGCGCATGGGCATTTTTAAGTTGGGTCATTGTATCTCAGGATTATGTGGTCGTCATGTTAACACTTTATTATTGGCAACGCCTACTGCTCCTTTCTAATCAACGTTCATTCCCAATACTTCATAATGCGGTCAAAAGCTGGGGACCTATCATAATTTTTAAAAAATGAATCATTTTGATAGGAGGTTGTATCATACCAACGACCCGCAGCAACGGACCTAGTGAGCGCTTTTATCGCGTTATCCTCGTCCCCCGTAGCTGCATAATATTGTGCCAATGCGTAATCTACACTGCCATATTGATAGGTGCCCCTAAGTGACTCTAATTGCTCCAATTGCATTTTTGCCTCCGGTGGCCTCCCATTTTTTTGATAACATAAGGCCAGCCATGCGGACTGGGAAATTTGATTTTTATCTGCTTGTATTATTCTTTCAAGAACGGGCATGGCCTTCACATAGTCTTCTTTCAAGATAAGGCATTCTGCCAACATCTTCTGGTATTCCAGGTCTTGACTTTTTGATGCGTTAACAAGCGCGTATATAATTTTATCGAGATGCACATTTCCCATAGCTATTTGATCTTGGACCAACAAGTCGCGAGCATTGTATAGCGCTATCGCCATCCAATCCATTTCGTCAGCGGTAAGTTGAATATCGGAAATAAGTTTTTCGGCCATGTCGTAATTCTCCGATTTGGTATAGGCTCTGATCAGGATTTTTTTTAGTTTATCAAACGCCGGTTTCTTTTCAAATTCCTGTAAGACCTTGATGGCGGACTTATAGTTTCCCAATGCTATATCGGCCAAGGCCTTAATATAATATCGGTCCTCACAGTAGGAACAAAATTGCAGGTCCATGTCCTTCATTTCAATCTCATCGTATATGGAATCAACGGCTTTGGGATTGTTCACAAATTGTAAGGCAACCGTCATCATGCTTGAATTGGTTTCCATGTCAATCGGGGTAGCATTATATTCTTTTTGCTGATAGGTATAAATATCTCTATTATTTCCAAGTAAAAGTGCTTCGTAGAGACTTAGCAGGTTCCGCTCACGCTCGTTGGTCTTGGTAATGCTCTTATAGGATCTAAGGAGTGAATCGGCAACCACATAATCTCCCATATTGTAATAAAAGGTGAGTTTATAAGTTTTTGGTTCAAAATAATTGGTATCGGCAGCGATAGCTTTATCAAGCAATCGAAGGTGTTCGTCATTATTTTTATACTGATGCAGTTTGGCCTCGAGTAAATATTGATAGGCTTCGTAATTCGGAGGTGTCTCCTGAATATTGGTGCTTTTTTTATCTTCTGTTATCAAATAGCCCAGTATCCGCTGTTTTAGGGCTTCAATACAATCTAATGG
>JBBKWR010000148.1:0-13321 GCA_037969055.1 Flavobacteriaceae bacterium
ACCAATCCTCCAGTAAACGATTCAAACAAAATTATTTTTCCCCCTTGGTTCCTGATTTGATCGATTATTTGCATCGCACTCATATGATCTATGCCAGGATCAAGGCCGATTTCGTTCATAAATACCAATCCTTTGTGTTTCGCTTGCTTATCCAGTGCCTTGATCTGATCGCTAACATAAGATGCGGTAACCAAATGTTTTTGGTATTTAATGCAGTCTTCCGCTACTTTTATGTGCAATGCGGCAGGAAGCATAGATACGACGATATCGCTATCCTCGATTGCTTTTGATCGGGCCTCGTTGTTGAAAATATCAAGCGCAATGACCGTACAGGCATTATGGCTTCTGATAGCATCAGGAATCAGACTAGGATTAAGGTCCCCTATCGTCAAATGAAGGTTTTCCGCTGCGGCCTTTTCCAAAATATAATCCAACAAATAGGAGGTAGATTTACCAGCTCCGACCACTAGTATTTTGCGCGACATATACTTTGACTATTATTTATATTCTGGATAACGGAAAACGAAGGTATCAAATTGTTACATTTATCCATAAATAAAGCAATTAAGTTATGAACAGAACAATTTTTATAACCGGGGTACTGTTTGGTGCCCTTGCAGTCATTTTGGGAGCTTTTGGGGCACATGGTTTAGAAAAGCTATTGGATGACCAAGCAATATCGACTTTTGAGACCGGTGTGGAGTATCAAATGTACCATGGGTTATTGCTATTGGTCCTTGCCAATACCAATCAACTGCCTGAACTGTCTAAAAAGTGGGTGTTCTATATCATCATGTGTGGCACCATCCTCTTTTCTTTATCGATTTATCTATTGGCCACTAATTCACTGACTGGTTTTGATTTTAAATCCATTGCTTATTTGACCCCAATAGGTGGGACACTGCTGATAGTGGGTTGGGCATTATTGGGATATCGTACATTTAAGTATTTAAACTAATAAATTCTCAAATATGGCGCATAAAATATAAAATTATGATAATTTTGACCCATCAAAATCCATTTTGAATGAACATATCGAAAAATAATGCCAGATCTATTTCACTTTCAAATTACGGAATAACCCACGAAAACATCCGCTATCAATTATCACCCTCCGAATTGCATGACATAACGCTTGAAAAAAATATGGGGCAAGAGGCGTCCTCTGGGGCACTTGGGGTGCATACCGGTGAATTTACCGGGCGATCTCCTAAGGATCGGTTCATAGTAAAAGATAACATTACGGAGGACAAAGTATGGTGGGGACCCGTCAACATTCCTTTTGAACCTTCTAATTTTGATGCCCTGTATAAAAAGGTGATCACCTATTTAAATGACAAAGAACTATATGTACGGGATTGTTATGCATGTGCTGACCACAACTATCGAATGGATATTAGGGTTATAACAGAACTCCCCTGGTCGAACCTGTTTGCCTATAATATGTTCATTCGCCCTACTGAGGAGGAACTCAAACATTTTGAAGTCGAATGGACGGTCATCAATGCTCCCGGTTTTATGGCTGATCCCCAAATTGATGGCACCCGCCAACATAATTTTGCCATATTAAACTTTACCAAAAAGATTGCCTTAATCGGTGGCACAGGCTATACTGGGGAAATAAAGAAAGGTATATTTTCCGCATTGAATTTTATTCTTCCCGTAGAAAAGAGGACCCTCCCCATGCATTGTTCAGCCAACGTCGGCAAATCGGGTGACACCGCCATTTTCTTTGGATTATCGGGCACTGGTAAAACCACCTTGTCGGCCGATCCAGAACGAAAGCTCATTGGTGATGATGAGCACGGGTGGAATAATGAAAATGCGGTCTTTAATTTTGAAGGTGGATGCTATGCAAAGGTGATCAACCTATCTCAGGAAAACGAGCCGGAAATCTATGAGGCCATAAAGAAAGGGGCCTTATTGGAAAATGTGGTCATGGATAAGGACGGAGTGGTCGATTTTGGGAATACTTCCATTACGGAAAACACAAGGGTAAGTTATCCAATTTATCATATTAAAAATGTACAAAGGCCATCAATCGGTAAAAATCCAAAAAACATCTTCTTTTTGACAGCGGATGCGTTTGGGGTCTTGCCCCCAATTTCAAAGTTGACCCCGAGTCAAGCGGCCTATCATTTTATATCTGGATATACGGCCAAAGTAGCGGGTACGGAAGCGGGTGTAGTAGAACCCATCCCATCTTTTTCTGCTTGCTTCGGCGCACCTTTTATGCCCTTACATCCTGCAAAATATGCAGAAATGTTGAGCAAAAAAATGAAGGAAAGCGGGGTAAATGTCTGGTTGGTTAACACCGGTTGGACCGGTGGACCTTACGGGGTCGGTACCAGGATGAAATTAAAGTACACACGTGCAATGATCAATGCCGTAATGAACGGGGATTTGGGACTTTATTCTTATGATACCTACCATATCCACTCGGTATTTGGGGTAGCACAGCCGCGGGAATGTCCTGGTGTACCTACTAGTGTTTTAAGTCCGCGAACTACGTGGAACAACGATGAGGCCTATTATACGACGGCTTTCAAGCTTACCAACGCGTTTCGGGAGAACTTTAAAAAATTTGAGGCATTCGCAAGCGAAGAGATCAGAAGAGGCGGTCCACAACGCTATGCGTTTTAAGAACTCCAATGGTTAAGGCCATCCCCATAGGCGTCCAGTACGGCACATGATTATGAATGGGTAGAAAATACGGCATCTCCAAATGCTCCCTAAATGGCCAAATCCAGTTTTGGGGGTCCTTACTTTTTATTGACCGTGGTAATGTACTTTTGCAGCGCCATGGTCATGGATGGCGTTTCCGGAGTAGGGGCATGAATATCGATACGAAGCCCGGCCACAGTGGCCGCATCTACCGTTGAATCACCAAAAACGGCAATTCGGGTCTCATTTTGTTTAAAATCAGGAAAATTCTTTAGGAGCGACTCTATTCCGGAAGGACTGAAAAATACCAAAATGTCATAATACACGTCCCTTAGATCCGAAAGGTCACTGATTACCGTTTTATAAAAGATACCCCTCGTCCAATTAATGCCAGACTTGTCCAATGTTTCTGGTATGATCGTCTTCAGGACATCGGAGGACGGCAGTAAATATTTTTCGTCCTTGTATTTCTTGAAAAGCGTGATCAATTCTGAAAAATCCATCTTTCCCACATAGATCTTTCGCTTTCGATATACCACATATTTCTGTAGATAAAAGGCTACTGCCTCCGATTGGCAAAAATATTTCATGGAGTCTGGCACCTTAAAACGCATTTCTTCGGCTAATCTAAAATAATGATCAACGGCGTTACGGCTGGTAAGTATAACCGCAGTATAGTTTTTTAGGTCTATTTTTTGCTGTCTTACGTCTTTTGCCTCTACACCTTCAACATGAATAAAAGGTCTAAAATCTACTTTAACCTTCTCTTTGTCAATTAACCTTGCATAAGGCGAGTTTTCCATTTTCGGTTCTGGTTGCGATACCAAAATCGTTTTAACTTTCATAATCATCCGCGGTTTAAGTAGCTTGCAATTACTACGAGTGGGGTAATTTCAAGTGCGCAAAGGTACAAAATAAAATAGAAAAAGTTGTTCGCTAAGAATTTTTGATGATTCTTCAATGTTGTCGCCCAACCGATTGAATTTACCAAAAGAATTAGGAAAATAGCTACATAAATCACCATTGATGAATCTCTTATGATAAACAGAAGCACCAAATTGGCAAAGAACATGATTATACTACTATAATTGAGATAGGAAGTCTTTTTAAAGATGAGATCTGCTATTACATTACTGGATCCGAAAATAAATCCATTAACCATCTGGAGTCCCACCTTTGCAATCAAAAACAATAACAATCCCCCCAATATAACTAGATATGCCAATGGATGGGAACCTTGTTGGATATCGAGCAAAACGTTTCGCACCATATAGATAAAAAGTGCGAAATTGATGACCATAAAAAAGGTGAAGAAGATATGAAACCAGTTCATTAATTTGTCCTTCTTATTGTACATAAAAACATACTTATTATTAAAGGGAAGGATGATGAAATTCATAAATCTGCCGTAAAATAGTCGTTTGGCAACAACCATAAAGAGGACGCTTGAGAAAATCAAGATGATCATCCAATCTATTGTTTGTGTTGTTCTTAGTATCGGTTCCATTATTTTAGTCGGGTGCTGTTTCCATTCAAGCCATAATGCAATCTATTTTCCGAAATACCTATTCTAAAATAGGCGGGCTCTTCCATGACCGGTTCTGGCATTTTAAACGTAAAAATTGTAGTATCATTTGATTTCAGTGAGAGTATATTTATGTCCTCGGGTTGAAGCTTTATACCAATAATATCCTGTACCCGCTTGTAATCATTCATATATCCTATGGCAAATTTCAATTTTTTCAGGTCGATGTCCTGGCTATACGGATTATAAACCTTCAATTTAAGAACGGTTATGCTATCGACAGCGGTCACATTATCATTTATAAAGCACTTCAATTTGCGAAATGATTCAAAATTATCAATGTATTTTCCGTAGTAGATTTCATTCTTGTGAAAGGTAAAAGCGATTTCCTCTTTGGGCATAAAAGGAGATATATAATATACCCGCTTGTGCTGCATGGTTTTTTCACTTGTATCGATAGAATATTGGTTTTCCCTGTAGTTCATGTTATTGAGCGAAAACGACGGGATACCGGAATAAAAGGTATACATCGGGGCCAAACGATAAGAATTTTCAAAAACTACCGGAAGGTCCCCTATTTTAGACTTTAGTGCTTGCACCCATTGTTTATTTCCATGGCTTTCATAGGAAATTGGAAATAATGGTTCGAAAACCAATCCGAGACGAAGGTACAGCAGTACGATGATGTTTGCGAGGCCCAATCGTAAAACCCATTTACGGGTAGCTTCGTTTTCCATGCTAAAGTTATAGACCAAGAGCACCAACGGGATGGATATGGCAATGATCCATTGGGTCTGTACCCTTCGGTTAAAACTGGAGATAAAAAAGAAGAGAATTACGCCGAAGGTCAGGAACAGCAACGCGCGGGTAAATTTATCTTTTGCCCTCGTTTTGACCAATGCAAAATAAACCCAAGGAAAGGTAAATCCCACTATGGCGATCAGGTTCAACAGATAGCCCAAGGTATTTCGCTGGAATTGATAGGCATCGTTGGGTCTTTCGAATAGATGGTACTTTATGGAGATAAACTCGTGCCCATATAGCCATATAAAATGTGGCATATAGGCAACCAAGGACACCGTGACCGATAGCCATGCATATGGACTCGTTAATAACCTAAGATTGGAAAGCAGTACAAAAATAATGACCAATACCGCATGATATTTACTGTACATAAGGGCGGCCATGACCAGACCCAATCCAAAAGCCCTTACCGCGGAAGGGGTGTCAATAAATTTTTTATAGGTCCATAGAAAAAGGGCGGTGAAGAATAAAAATGGCGTGTCGGGGAGGGTGAAAAATCCATAAGCATTTAATAAGGTCATTGAAAATACCAACACGAAGAAGAAGGGCACGAACTTATGTTTCTTTGGATTTTCAATAATGGCCCAGAGCAAGGCAATGGTTCCGACGGACAGTACACAGCTCACGAATCTAACCCCAAGCTCGCCATCAAAAAAAATACTTCCCAATCCTATCATCCAGGCCACCATGGGGGGATGGTCAAAATACCCAAAGGCCAAATGCTGGGCGTAGTACCAATAGTAGGCCTCATCAAAGATCAGTTCGGTATAATAGGACTGAATTATGTTGATGGCCAAAATGGCCCCAAGTAGGTAAAGAAAAATGCTTGGAAATTTACGAGGCATGTATCTTGGTTGATTCAAGCATCAAAATTACGAATTATCAACCGCACTGATAATCTAAAAAAAACATAAATAGCCCAACGGGTTTTAACACGGTTATATAAAACACTATTTTTGTCCAAATTCTTTAAAATCGATGTCCGACAGCTTAGTCATTATTCCCACCTTCAATGAGATAGAGAACATTGAGGCGATTATAAAGGCTGTATTTTCGTTACAAAAGGACTTCCACGTGCTCGTCGTAGACGACAATTCACCAGATGGAACGGCCGCCCAAGTTGCTGGGATGCAAACGGAGTTTCCCCAAAGACTTTTTTTGGAAGTCCGAAGGGAAAAGTCGGGCTTGGGGACAGCATATATTCATGGGTTTAAATGGGCCATTGCTCGAAAGTATGATTATATTTTTGAAATGGACGCCGATTTCTCCCATAGCCCACCAGATTTGATACGATTGTATAAAGCTTGTATGAATGGGGCCGATATGTCTATTGGATCTAGGTATAAGAAAGGGGTCAATGTGGTCAATTGGCCCTTGTATAGGGTCTTATTGTCCTATGGCGCGTCGTTCTATGTGAAGATTATTACGGGAATGCGGGTACATGACCCTACCGCCGGGTTTGTATGCTACAAAAGGCATGTCCTGGAATCTATAAATCTCGACTCCATTCGATTTATCGGCTATGCGTTTCAAATTGAAATGAAATTCCGAACTTACCTTAGGAATTACAAAATAGAAGAAGTGTCGGTAGTGTTCCGAGATCGGGTAAGGGGAAAATCAAAAATGAGCGGATCGATAATCAAAGAGGCCGTTTGGGGCGTTTTAAATATGAAAATAAGAAGTATGTTCCAAAAAAATAGGTTTTAATATGGGTCGTCAATTGATCAAGAATGCCAAACTGGTGAACGAGCAGAAAATCATTGAAACTGATATTTTGCTGCAGGATGAACTTATCCTAAAAGTTGAGAAAAACATAAGCGATGCAAATGCCAAGGTTTTTGATATAAAAGGCCAATATGTGCTTCCTGGACTTATCGATGATCAGGTGCATTTCAGGGAACCTGGGCTCACCCATAAAGGAAACATCGCTTCGGAGAGCCGTGCCGCCATTGCAGGAGGGATTACCAGCTTTATGGAACAACCCAATACGATACCCCAGACCACTACCATCGAAAAGTTGGAGGAAAAATTCACTCTGGCCGCAAAAAGCGCCTATGCGAATTATTCCTTTTTGTTTGGCGGTACAAATGATAACCTTGAAGAATTGAAACGGCTCGATAAGCATGCCTGCTCAGGGGTTAAACTGTTCCTAGGGTCCTCGACCGGAAATATGTTGGTCGATAATGAGTCGGTCATTGAACAGATCTTTCTAAATACTGAAATGGTTATTTCTGCGCATTGCGAGGACGAGGGTACCATCAAAAAGAACCTTGAAGATTATAGGACAAGGTTTGGCGACGATATACCGATCAGGTACCATCCGCGGATCCGAAGCGAATCGGCTTGTTATCTGTCCTCTTCAAAGGCCATTGGTTTGGCCAAAAAAACAGGGGCCCGATTACATGTCTTCCATGTCTCAACAGGAAAGGAAACCAATTTATTCCGGAACGACATCCCCTTAGAACAGAAAAAAATTACCGGCGAGGTCTGCATCCACCATTTATGGTTTTCGGAAGCGGATTACAAGACGAAAGGCACCCTGATCAAATGGAACCCTGCCATAAAGATGGCCGCTGATCGTGAACAATTATGGACCGCCTTGTTGGATGACCGCTTGGATGTGATCGCCACAGACCATGCTCCGCATTTATTGATCGAAAAAGAAAATTTATATACCAAGGCCCCGTCTGGAGGGCCATTGGTGCAACATGCACTGCCAGCACTTTTGGAAAAGCATAAACAAGGAGCCATATCCTTGGAAATGATCGTCCAGAAAATGTGCCATAATCCGGCCATCCTGTTCCAAATCCATAAAAGAGGTTTTATAAGGGAGGGTTATTTTGCCGATCTGGTAATTGTCGATATGAACAAGCCTTGGACGGTGGATAAAAGCAATATAGCGTATAAATGTGCTTGGTCTCCCTTCGAAGGTACTACCTTCGCCACAAGTATAAGCCACACGTTCGTCAATGGACATTTGGCTTATCAAAATGGTCATTTTTCGGAACATAGAAATGCCAAAAGGTTAACATTTGATAGGGCGTAAAATGAAGGGAATCTTTAAACATATTTGGATAGCATTACTGCTTTTTTCTTGTAACAGGAAAGTCATAGAGCCGCCCAAAAATCTAATTCCTGAAGGGGATATGGTTGAAATACTTACAGAATTGGCCATGATTAATGCAGCAAAGATCAACAACGTTACCGTGCTGCAAAATAATAATATCGAGCCCTTGCCATACATTTTTAAGAAGTATGGCTTCGATAGCATACAGTTTGTTGAAAGTGACCGTTATTATGCGTCCATACCTGTGAAGTATGAAGCAATTTACCTAAAGGTACAATCCAAATTGGAAAAACAGAGTGAAGCGGTACGCCAAGCAAAATTGGTCAACGATAGTCTGAAGTTGATCGAGAACGAAGCCAAAAGGATTGGCAAAAATCCGGTTAGGAGGAAGGATTCTCTTCCTTAAATTTTGTGCTTGAGTATGCGATGGACTTAGCAATAGGTTCAAACTTAAAATTCAGGTGTTGCCTGATTTTCGCTGCATTATAAAATTGCCGATTTCTAAAAGACCAAATGGTGTTTTTAGTAAGCTTTCTAGTACTTTTGGAAATCAAATGCCTGATCCAGTCAAAAAGGCGAAACGTTTCCAATTGCCATAATTGAAGTTCCTTGGAAGGTGCCTTAATCTCAAGATTTTTGGTCAAGAGGCCCAGAACATCCTGATAGCTTAGATTTTCTGAAACACACAGAAAGCGTTCCCCGCTGATATTGGAATCCATTAGGCCAACCATCATGCGAATCACGTCATAAACACTCACAAACCCTGTTCCGCCTGGGGGATAATACGAAAAGCCCTTTTCGGCCGTGGTAAACAAGGCGCCACTTCCGCCCTTCCAAAAACCGGGACCCACGATAACCCCTGGATTAACCATTACCACCTGAAGGCCTTCCTGTGATCCGCGCCAAACTTCCATTTCTGCGGCATATTTGGAAAGCGCATAGACATTGGCATGCTGTTCCGAAAAAACACCTTCTTCATCAACCATCTTACCATCGATACTCTGCCCTATGGTAGCAGTACTGCTCACATAACACATCTTTTTAACTTTATTGGAAATGCAAAGATTGACAATGTTTGCGGTGCCTTCCCCGTTGATCTTCATGAGCAGGTCGTAATCTTTCGGATCAAAGGAAATCATTGCAGCCGCATGGTATACCCTGTCTACGCCGTCAAATACCATTTCTAGTGCAGGAATATCGGTAATATCGGCCTCGACCCATTCAATTTGTTGAAAATGGGCGTTGCCCTCTTCAGAATAATATGAAAAAATATTTTGTACCTGGCCTAACGGACTTCCTTTTCTATAAAGGGCCCTAATTGGAACGTTCTGCCCAACCAAATGAAATAACAGATGGGAACCAACCAAACCCGTACCGCCAGTAACCAAAATCATGGCCTAAAGGTAACCATTTGGGGTGGATTAATTTGCGCGAAGCAATCAGGGAAACCCAAAGGGAGTTCTTTATATTTGCAGCATTAACACAAATGAACTTACATGGCTTTTAATTTTGTTGAGGAACTAAAATGGAGGGGAATGTTGCACGACACAATGCCAGGAACCGAAGAACATTTGCTTGTTGGGATGCAGTCTGCCTATGTGGGCATTGATCCTACCGCAGACTCGTTGCACATTGGGCATTTGGTAAGCGTAATGATGTTGAGACATTTTCAATTGGCGGGGCACAAACCGTATGCGCTGGTCGGGGGGGCCACTGGAATGATCGGCGATCCCTCGGGAAAATCCGAAGAACGCAATCTGTTGGATGAGGCCGCCCTGAGACATAACCAAGAGTCATTGAAAGCGCACCTGTCTCGTTGTTTGGATTTTAAAAGCGATGCCCCCAACGCTGCGGAACTGGTCAATAATTATGATTGGATGAAAGATTTCTCATTCCTTGAGTTCATTCGCGACGTTGGAAAGCATATCACGGTCAACTACATGATGGCGAAAGATTCCGTCAAAAAGCGATTATCCTCCGAAGCGAAAGAGGGTATGTCCTTTACCGAATTTACCTACCAATTGGTACAGGGCTATGACTTCCTATACCTCTACCAAAATCATAATTGCACCCTTCAGATGGGGGGTAGCGACCAATGGGGCAATATTACCACGGGCACAGAATTGATCAGGCGCATCGGTGGCGGCAAAGGTTTTGCCCTTACCTGCCCATTGATTACCAAGGCAGATGGCAGCAAGTTCGGTAAGACAGAAGAGGGTAATGTTTGGTTGGATGCCAACCGTACTTCGCCCTATAAATTTTATCAATATTGGTTGAATACTTCAGATGAGGATGCAGAAAAGTATATCAAGATATTTACCTTTCTCTCAAAGGATGATATAAATAGTTTGGTTAACGAACATCGAGCAGCGCCACATCTTCGCATTTTACAAAAATCTCTGGCGGAACAGATTACGCAATTGGTGCATTCGCAAGACGATTTGGATAATGCAGTACGTGCCAGCGATATCCTATTCGGAAGATCAACCTCCGCAGACCTAAAAAAGCTGGATGAAAAGACATTCTTGGACGTATTTGAAGGGGTGCCACAAGCAGAAATTTCAAGATCCATGCTAGAAAACGGACTGGATATGATCGGTGCCCTAGCCGACAAAACAGGTTTTTTGGCCTCCAATAGCGAAGCCAGAAGGGAGCTCAAACAGAATGCCATTTCCGTGAACAAAGAAAAGGTAGGAGAAGACTATAAGATTACCATTGCCGATATGATCAATGGCAAGTTTGTACTGTTGCAACGTGGAAAAAAGCATTATTTTGTTCTGGTGGTCTCATAGGCAGACGATGTTTAAATAACAGCCTATAATACCATGAGATTGCACCCGCGAATATCGGACTGATCAAAACGTCCCAAGACCTCAAAGCTCCCATCTTCATATACTTTTCCTAAATCCTGTGTTGCGATAAAAGAACAGGAATTTAGGTTGGCCAGATCGATCACATTGATGCCCCCTGTCCTGCCAAAATTTTGTCCTGTTAACGGATCTTCAGTATCGCGCGACGAAACTGACATCCAAGGAGGGGTCCTGAAAATGCCCTTTTCTTGTGAATAGGCTTGTGACAACAATTCGGTCATGCCATATTCTGAATGGATATGGTCTACCCCAAATCCGGCTCGGAGCAATATATGAAGCGCTTCCCGGACCAATTCCTTCCGCCTACCTTTCATGCCGCCGGTTTCCATTATAATAGTATTTTGCAAGTTGAAACTGTACTTTTCAACAAGTTCCAATAACGCAAAGGAAACCCCAATAAGGATAATGCGCGTACCACCTTTATCAAGGCGTCCCAAACGCTGGGCAAGGGAATCCAAATCATCAAGATAAAATCCACTTTCCGGATGGCCACTTTTTTTGATGAGATCATCGACCATATAAATGAGTGATGAACCTTGCCTTTCTAAATACGAAGGCAAAAGGGCCAAAAGGCAATAATTCGAAATATTACCATAAAAATGTTCGAAACCCTTTTGAAAGCTCTGCTGGTACATCTGTAGGTCGACCACGTAATGTGTACTGTGTTGGTTCCCTGTGGTACCACTGCTAGTGAAGTGGCGGGCAACATTTTTGTTCCCGACAAGCACTTTTTTGGATTTAAAGAATTCAATAGGCAAATAGGGGATTTCCGAAAGCAAGCTTACGTTCTTGGGCGTCCCTAAATGAATACAAAATTGCCTGTAAACAGGATTGTTATTGTATTGAAAGTCAAAAATTCGAAGCGCAGTGGATTCGAAATCAGTTTTAGATTGAATTGAAAATATGTTGTGGGACGGGACCATTTGGCAAAAATAACCAAATAAGATGGGTCGATAAGGGTGGCAGAGGGCATTATTAATTCTTGGTTTGAATGCCAAGAAGCAAACGGGGAACCGAAGCCTACCAAAGTTGAACCTACTTAACTACCAACTTTCTGGTAATCGTCTTTTTGTTCTCTACGACCTGCAGTACATATACCCCTGGAGACAGATCTGCTATGTTCAAACTTGTACTTTTGATAACATCCCTAAGTACTATTTCACCAAATACATCATAAATGGTGATTTCTTTAACGGAATTCAGCTCAGAGGTGATATAAACCACATCGTGGAAAGTTGGGTTTGGATATAGCTTAAAGCCAGGGATTTCTTGGTTATTGGGATATTTTGAATCCGACACCTCCTGTGCAGAGACGCAAAAGCTAAACGCGACAAACAGCGTAGTGTAGATTAGTTTCATTCAGTATCGATTTGGGATCAATACCATAAAGATAAATAAAGGGCATGTTTACACCTTAAAATTGTTGTGAAATTCGATAAATTGTAGGTAAATAAAAAAACCGATGCTTTTCATCGGATTTTATGGCAAATCATCTGATTACAGAAAGGGTGCGCCAACTTCAAGATTCATGTTTATTTTACAATCAACTTCCTGGTTGCAACCTTGTTATTTTCAAAAACCCGGAGTACATATACTCCAGCATCCAAGTCGGAAAGGTCCAACTCAGGACCCAAAATGGTAGTTTGGAGTACCTGCGTACCCAATACATCAAAAATAAAGATTTTCTTAGGGGCATTGGCCTTGGTACTGATGTATACCTTTCCATAGGTTACCGGATTGGGATACAATTTAAAACCATCGATATCACCACCAAATGGGGCGACTTGTGCAGACGCGACTGTTAGAAAAAGAATACAGACTAGTAGGTAGAGGTGCTTCATATAATTAGATATACCACAAAGATACTAATTTTGACGATTTTTAATAACCGGAATTACTTTAACAGTACAAAAATTTGGCCAAAATATGGTTATTGGTACCTTAAGTGAAACTTTTTATTAATATTTCTTACTACTTGGTTCCCAGAGTTCCTACGTTTTTGAGACTTTATGGCCCCAAGTTTTTTTAGCAAAAAAATGCTGAAGGTGTTCTACGATCTGACCAACCGCCCGGTAATTGGTCCAGAGCTTGGAGCTTTGTAAAAGATGATATCGAGACTTTCATTTGGATCTGCATTGATTATACGGGCATTTTATTTGTAAAGCTGGTAACACTTTCATTCAATAAAACAATAAACATTGGATTTGTTAAAGGACATCAAAGGCACCCATCCCTTGTAATTCAATTAGCGACGGAACGGCAGATCATGCGTACAAGTTTACGACAGTGTTAAATATTTATTTTGTTAGTGTTATTAGTTTAGCCTTTACATTAAATGAACGTTAACTACCACTACACTAATAGTTTTATCTTTACTTTTGAAGGCATAAT
>JBBKWR010000149.1:0-3024 GCA_037969055.1 Flavobacteriaceae bacterium
TCTCCGATAATTCTTTGGAAGATTCTACCCAAACGGCACTTAAAAAATATGCCCGGGCCGATTTGTTGGGCTATCAGCACAAGACCAAAGAAGCCATTGCCACTTTGGATGACATTTTAAAGTCCCACAAAGGCGAAAAAATTGAGGATGAGGCACTTTTAAAACAAGGCGAATTATTGGAAAGCCTAGATGATTTCAAAAACGCAGAATTCAACTATCAAAAAATCGTTGAATTTTACCCCTCTGGGATTTTAGCCGATGATGCCCATTTTGCCCTTGCCCAACTGTATCAAAACCATTTGAACCAACCTCAAAAAGCCATGGAGCATTACGAAAAGATTATTTATAATTATCAGAATAGTTATTACTTTCCCCAGGCCAGGAAAAATTTTCGGATGTTAAGGGGGGATACTTTAAACTAACAAATATTTATTTAAAGTGTTAGCGTCATTGTCCTAAGTATTGGTAAAATGAAGAGCCGATCACCACTTGATAATTTTTTCGCAGCGTAAACATTAAACTTTGAACTTGATTTCCAAAAAATGTACATCTACAATGTAACCACCAATGTCGAAGCCTCCGTTCATGATGAATGGCTAGAATGGATGAAAGGGACCCATATCCCTGAAATGCTCGCAACGGGGAAATTTTCCAGTGCAAAAATGTGCAAGGTGTTGGTCGAGGAAGAAATGGGCGGCACTACCTATTCGGTTCAATTTACAGTGGCCGATAAAAACACCCTGGAAAAATATTACGCTACCGAAGCTCCCAAATTAAGGGAAGATGGGCTAAAACGTTTCCCGGGCAAATTTGTTTCCTTTAGAACGGAGTTGGAAATTATAAGTGAACATTGACCTTGGATCCTAGAGTGGAACTTCTCTTTACATACGGCAGTTTGCAATGGAAGCATATGCAACTAAAACTCTTTGACCGAACCTTAATCGGTTTCGAGGACATTCTTGTCGGATATAAACTCTCGGCTGAAAAAATCTATGGGCAGTTTCCTGTCATACGGGACACTGCCAACGATTCCGATTGCATCGAGGGATGGGTCTATGAAGTAACCTTGGTTGAGCTGGGAAAGGCGGATGAATATGAAGGGTCGGCATACAAAAGAATCAAAACCTGCTTGTCATCTGGTAAATGGGCCTGGGTGTATGTAGGTAATTAGAGTTAACTTGCCATAAATCCTCGTTCATGTCCAAAAAAGGGAAAAAGCACCACCAACGTCCATGGGTCAATAGTCCCAAAAGAGAAAATGGCCAGGTGAAGGCGAAAAAACATTTGGGGCAGCATTTTCTTAAAGATGAAGACATTGCACAACAAATCGCAGGCACGCTATCTTTGAAGGGTTATCGAAACGTTATCGAAATTGGACCTGGCACCGGGGTGCTTACAAAATATCTATTGAAGAGGGATATCAACCTAGTGGCAATGGATCTGGATTCGGAATCGATTGTTTATCTGAACCACAGTTTTGCGCTAGACCATCCAGAGGCGATGCAAGGGCCCAGTACCCTAAAAGTGATGGAGGCGGACTTCCTTCACCATGATCTCCCTTCCCTGTTTGACGGGGAACATTTTGCCATAACAGGAAATTTTCCTTACAACATCTCTACTCAGATCGTTTTTAAAATGCTCGAAATAAAAGAACGGGTTCCCGAATTTTCAGGCATGTTCCAAAAGGAGGTCGCTGAGCGTATTTGTGCAAAAGCGGGCAACAAGACCTATGGAATCCTGTCGGTCTTGGTACAGGCGTTTTACGAGGCAGAATATTTGTTTACCGTTCCCCCGGA
This sequence comes from Flavobacteriaceae bacterium, assembly GCA_037969055.1. Taxonomy (GTDB): domain Bacteria; phylum Bacteroidota; class Bacteroidia; order Flavobacteriales; family Flavobacteriaceae; genus Pelagihabitans. The sequence continues at coordinate 1,797 of JBBKWR010000149.1, forward strand.
AGTTTTTGATCCCCCGCCCAAAGTACAATCGGGTGTGCTTCGATTGGAACGAAAACAAAAATTTAAGTTGGACTGTGATGAATCCTTGTTCTTTAGGGTCGTAAAAACCGCCTTCAACCAAAGGCGAAAGACCATACGGAATAGCTTAAAAACAATGGAACTTAGTGATTCGCTGAGACAAGACCCGATTTTCGATCGACGACCAGAACAGTTGACTGTAGACGATTTTTTCTGGCTCACTACCAAAATTGAAGAAGATGCTTAATAAAATGAAATATCAGGATGCATAGATCCTAACAAGCAGCTTTGAATCCACAACGCTTAACACTAAACCAATAGCACTGAACGTTTAATTCCCTAAGCCAAAGTCATGGCCCTACCCAATTATGATCTCCTTTTTTTCTTTAGCTTTGCGCTGGTCTTTTTAATTCTAATGAACCCAAATGACACCCTTTAAGCTTACCGATGAATTATTGGCTGAAATCGAGCAGCTGATCGAAAACCAAAGTGATAAAAGCCTTCAATCGCTTTTGGAAGAGGTCCACTATGCCGATATCGCAGAGATCATCAACGAGCTGAATGAAGAAGAGGCTACCTATTTGATCAAGTTATTGGATAGCGATAAGACCTCCGATGTTTTGACAGAATTGGATGAGGATGTTAGGGAAGCTATTCTGGGCAATCTTTCCGCCAAAGAAATTGCAGAAGAATTGGGGGAACTCGACACCGATGATGCGGCCGATATTGTTGCGGAACTTCCCCAAGATATGGTACGCAAGGTCATCTCCGAAATCGAGGATAGGGAGCACGCCAAAGACATTGTTGACTTGTTGCGATATGATGAGGACAGCGCTGGTGGGTTGATGGCCAAGGAGTTGGTGAAAGTACGCGAGAACTGGGACGTGCTTACCTGCGTCAAGGAAATGAGGGCCCAGGCCGAGAACGTGACCCGGGTGCATTCCATTTATGTGGTCGATGACGACGACAAGTTGAAGGGGCGTTTATCATTAAAGGATCTTTTGACAACCTCTACCAAAACGCATATCAAGGATGTCTATATTCCAAAAGTCGATTCGGTAAATGTCAATGAGAAACCTGAAGAAGTAGCCAAGATCATGAGCAAGTACGATTTGGAGGCCATTCCCGTGGTCGATGATATAGGAAGGCTCGTGGGGCGGATCACTATCGACGATATCGTGGATGTGATCAAGGAAGAGGCGGAAAAAGA
>JBBKWR010000150.1:0-32476 GCA_037969055.1 Flavobacteriaceae bacterium
GCTTGTTGGGTAATGGAGTTCACGGCAAAAGAAAACTTGTCTTACCTTTACCCCTATTTAGATCAATTCACTTCGATCCTCGGTTTGGTTCACCTAGATGCTGCCGTGAGACCTATGGCAAAAATTTGTGAATATTTGGTTAAGTCCTACTTTTCAAAAGAAAATCTAGGGGTACCTGCACTCGAAAGGGAGCATTTAGCCCGAATTACGACCGCCTGTTTCGATTGGCTCATCAGCGACCAAAAGGTGGCACCAAAAGCCTACTCCATGACCTCTTTATTATTATTGGGACAAAAATTCGATTGGATCCATCCGGAGCTCAAATCACTATTGGAACAAAATTATGCCTCAGGGAGCGCTGCATACAAGGCAAGGGCGAGAATGACGTTGGCAAAGCTTAGGTAATCCATCACTAGCAAGGTACGCTTTCAAGTATTGATAAACATGCTAACCATGAACATCGACCTTTAAACAGTGCTCGCTAAACTTTGAAGCGTGAACTTTTAACTCCCCTACTTATTGAGTATCTTTGTTCCTTTCAAAAAATCAACCAACTTAATAAATATGTCGTTGAATCCTTTGAATGCTATTTCGCCCATAGATGGGCGCTATGGCGGTAAGACCGAAAAATTGAGGGCCTACTTTTCGGAGGAAGCTTTGATCAAATATAGGGTAAGGGTAGAAATTGAATACTTTATCGCGCTCTGTGAGATCCCTTTGGCTCAATTGGCTTCTTTTGATGCAACAAAATTCGCTGCGCTTAGAAAAATTTATGGTAATTTTAGTGTTGGTGACGCACAAGCGATCAAGGCGATTGAAAAGATCACAAACCACGACGTAAAGGCCGTAGAATATTTTATCAAAAATCAATTTGATTCGCTAGGCCTTGGGGAATTTAAGGAATTTATCCATTTTGGACTTACCTCCCAAGATATCAACAATACCGCCATTCCGCTCTCTATAAAGGAAGCGATGAACGAGGTTTATGTACCCCAATATATTGCCATGTTGGATAAATTAAAGCAGTTGGCAACCGAATGGGAAGATATTCCCATGTTGGCACGAACGCACGGACAGCCAGCCTCCCCTACCCGCTTGGGCAAAGAAATTGAAGTCTTCGCGGAGCGCTTGAAAGAACAGTTCAATTTGTTGAACGACGTTCCAAGTGCCGCTAAATTTGGCGGGGCAACAGGGAATTACAATGCACACCATGTAGCCTATCCCCATATAGATTGGAAGGCTTTTGGGCAAAACTTTGTCCAGGTAAAATTAGGACTTCACCACTCTTTTCCCACCACACAGATAGAACATTATGACCATATGGCCGCTTTGTTCGATACCTTGAAACGCATCAATAATATTGTTCTTAATCTAGACCGGGATTTTTGGACCTACATTTCAATGGATTATTTCAAGCAAAGCATTAAAAAAGGAGAGGTTGGTTCTTCGGCGATGCCCCACAAAGTAAACCCTATTGATTTCGAGAATTCTGAAGGAAACCTTGGTATCGCCAATGCTATTTTCGAACATTTATCTGCAAAACTACCTGTATCGAGATTACAAAGAGATCTTACCGATAGCACGGTACTACGCAACGTGGGCGTGCCTTTTGCCCATACCTTGATCGCTTTCAAGTCTACCTTAAAAGGATTGGACAAATTGCTATTGAACAAGGAAAAGTTCGAAGTTGATCTGGAAAATAATTGGGCTGTCGTTGCGGAGGCCATCCAGACCATTTTAAGGCGTGAGGGTTATCCTAATCCTTACGAGACCCTTAAAGGCCTTACCAGGACCAATACCAAAATCAACCAAGGTTCGATTTCAGATTTTATTGATACTTTAGACGTTTCAAAAGAGATCAAACAAGAACTTAAACAGATTACACCCAATAATTATACTGGTGTATAATCTATGTTCATAGGTGAATTAGATCAACCTTTTAGGAAGTCCCCTATTTGTCCCAATCCTTCTCCGTTATATTCCGATTTTTGCATGGCATTGATAAATTGCACCAAATGTGCCGGGTTCATTTTATTTCCCAGGACCCTTATCAACATAAAGCCTTTTTCATCATTATCACCATAAATGATTACTTCATCTATGGCTTCATCGGTACCCAAATACCTGACGGTACCATTGCCATATTGGGTATTCACCTTCATGAGTTCGGTAAACTTTTGGTTCTTTAGAATGGCTTTTACCTTTTTCTTTTCTTCAATAAAGGCAACTTCGTTGTTTGGGCTCCTTTTAAAAGCCAATACATTCAACTTTTTCAAAGATTCCAATGCCGTTCTTTCTTCCGTCGTCAAATCGGCCTTTTCCAAATTGAGGAGACTAACCGGCAAGTCCACCGAGAGAAAGTTCGGATTTTCTGAGTTATCGACGTAATACTCCTGGAGGCTCTGGGTAGAGGAACAAGAGACCAATATCATAACACTTATTATCGATAATAAATAGCTGATCTTTTTCATTGTTTAATTTCATTTATACTTTCTCCGTTGACCTCATACTTTTGTTTGATACGTGGCCACAGGACAACTTCTTATTATTAATGGCCTGCCTTGTTCAATTCTTTGGGCAGGTTCATTTTATTTGTCAAGGCTCCTATTTTAGTAAGGTCTATATTACCAGTCATGCTGACCAAAACTGTTTCAAGTTTTCTGCCATTAATATCCAGATCGGTTTGGTCCAGACCTGAAACGAACATCAAAAGTTCACTGACGTGGTTGTCGTCTTTCCCATTTCGTATGTAGAATTTTACATTCGTATCCTTATCCTTTATGCGCATTAGTTCTTCCAATGAAGACGATTTCAAATATTTACGGACGGTAACGTCCATATCGGCAGAGACACTTTTGTCTTCTGTAATAAGCACTTTTATCCCGTTTATTCCTCGGGCAACATCTATGAAGTCCTGTGCTTCCTGATCCCCTTCAATATTTATATTTCCCATAAGATCAATTAAGCCCTTGTTGATGGTAATTGAGGCCACATGGTCCATGTCATCATACTTATCGAAAATTGACTGGGAAAAGGCTAGGAACGGTAGGCTGGCGATTAAAATAATTAAGATTGATTTTTTCATGATTGATGTTTTTTTACCCGGACACAACAAACAGAAGGGTCTACGGGTTGATTGATGAATACTTGTTTGAGCTTTAATGGCAGCAGTATTTGTTCTGTAAAAGTCCACTGCCATTATCTTTATTTCTAACGGTACATCCCGTACCATCATCAGGTAGGGTTATGTGCCATAGCAATTATTTGTTATTCTTTTTCCCGGCCTTGTTTAGTTCCTGCGGGAGGTTCATTTTTTTGGTAATGGTCCCAATTTTATTTAAATCGATGTCACCTGTTAGCGACAGAAGTACGGTTTCAATCTTTCTACCGTTGACCTCAACTTCGACATTCTTGATTCCCGTTACGAACATCAACAGCTCGCTTACATGGTCTGCATCTTTACCTTGCTTGATGTAAAATTTTACGTTTGCATCCTTGTCCTTCACCCGCATCAATTCTTCCAATTTAGCAGATTTTAGATAGGTGTCGACCGTATTTTTCATATCTGAGGAAATTTTTGAATCCTCGGTTATGAAGACTTTAAGACCATTTAAGTTTTGTGCCATATCCATATATTCTTGGGCTTCGGCATCGTCTTGTTCCACATTTATCTTACTGAGCAGGTTGAACATGCTTTTGTTGACCACTACGGCACTCACATTATCTAGGTCTTCGTACTTATCGAAGATCGATTGTGAGAACCCTAGGGCAGGCAAAGCTGCCAATACTGCCATTATAAATATCTTTTTCATTATTTTTTATTTAATTGTTATTGTATATTTTTTGTTTGGTTTCTTCAAATTGGTTTAAATAAGCTGCTTTTTCAGTTCCCTTATAAAAATTTTCAGCCAAAAGGTCTAATGCTTTTTTCGTTTCCTGATAGGCAAATTCGGCTTCCTTTCGTTCTTGGTATTGTTTGCCAAAATAGATACCAACCATTAGAACGGCAACCGCTGCAACGGACATCCATTTATAGTAGTTTGGCCACTTTTTAGCTTTTAGGGGCACGGGTTTCGTGAACCGTTCCTCTTTGGCCTTGGAGAAATATTGAAAGATCGGGCCATACTGCTCAAGATGGGCGGCTAAGGGCTCTTTGGCGAAATAGGTTCTTAAAGTTTCTTCTTCGGCAACCGAAGTGTTTGCTTCAAAATACTTTTCCAATAATTTTTCAATTTTATGCGATTCCATAACCATGTTTTTGCATTAATTTTTCCCTTACTACTTTTCTTGCCCTGGACAGCGATACACGCACAGCGGTAGGTTGCATATCGAGCATTTCCGCGATTTCATCAAAATCATATTCTTCCACATCCCGCAATTGTAATACCATTTTTTGTTGCTCGGGCAATTCTTCCATAATTTTCTCGACCCAGCCCAGACTGTCGATTGCTTCAATCTGTCCTTGTAAAGAGGTACTGTCATCAGTATAATTACTGTGCACCAGTTTCAAATTGGTGGCCTGTTTTGACTTTAAGCGATCCAAACAAAAGTTCTTGGTCATGGTCATGGCAAAGGCTTCCACATTGTTGTAAGAATCCATTACCTTGTTTTTTGTCCATAATTTTAACAACACTTCCTGGGTAGCATCCTCTGCTTCCTCTGTAGAGATCAACAACCGTTTTGCCAATCGGTACAGCTTGTCCTTAAAGGGCATGACCACACTTAAAAATTCTGCCTGTTGCATTAGGGTTGGGTTGTTTTGTGAATATCACTCAAGGGTTCACAATAGCAAGACGACATACATCGAATATTGTTACAAAAAATTTTTTATTCCTCAATATGTAAGTAATTTAGCCCTCTATTTACTAAGGACCTAGGTAAATGGTGTCATGAAATTAGCAAACTTTAAGGCTTTGGCACTGAAGATGGTAGGGTTTTTGCAGATTGGGTTGTTATTCATTGGAAATGAACCGGGCTGTTTTAGTTGAAATTCTTTCCCAACAACTTTTTTCACTTGCACCACGTAGATTAATTAAAGAAAAAAAATAATGAAAAAGTATTTGTTAGTATTCCTTGCGATGGGTTTGGTATTGACCAGTTGCAAAAAAAACGATGACGGACTCACTGGTCCTGTTGGTCCTGATCCTACAAGTCAGGATGTGGAGGTACAGGATTTTATGTGGAGTGCCATGAATTTCTGGTATTTCTGGCAGGCTGATGTACCGAACCTATCGGATACCAAATTCCCCAATACAGATGTAGGCGCAAAAGCGTACACTGAGTTCTTGGCTTCGGAGCTGGATCCCGCAAAATTTTTCGACGATAAGTTGACCTTTACCGAAGATCGTTTCAGTTTTTATTCGGAAAATTATAAAGAATTGACCCAGGCCTTGGCCGGGATATCTAAAAGTAATGGACTAGAATTCGGTTTGGTACGATTTTCCAACAGCAATGAACTGTTCGGCTATGTACGCTACATCATACCTGGTTCAGACGCTTCGATGAAGGACATTAACAGGGGTGATCTTTTTACCGGGGTCAATGGCCAGACATTGACCCTTGACAACTATATCGATCTCTTATTTGGAGATGCAGATACCTACATCCTAAATATGGCCACGATTGTTAGCAGTGTTATCAGTCCTAGCGGCCAGGAAATCTCATTGACCAAACAGGCCGATTTAATGGAAAATCCGATTTTCCTAGATAAGATATTTGAAATTCAGGGGCAAAAAATTGGGTATTTGGTGTATAATGCCTTTACCAATGAGTACGATGAAGATCTTAATGAAGTTTTTGGTCGGTTCAAAACTGGGGGGGTGACCCATTTGGTCCTCGACCTTAGGTACAATCCGGGTGGTTCTGTCAATACGGCTCGCTTGTTGTCGAGTATGATCTATGGCACCAACAATAGTGATCTATTTTTAAAACAACGGTGGAATGCTAAGATACAGGCGCAATTGACCCAGGATCAATTAGTGGACTACTTTGCGGACAAGACCAGCAGTGGAACACCGCTAAACTCCTTAAACCTGACCAAAGTATTTATATTGGCCACAGGCAGTTCCGCTTCCGCCAGTGAGTTGGTCATAAATGGCCTGGCACCGTATATGGATGTTGTCCAGATAGGTGAGACCACAAGGGGCAAAAATGAGTTTTCAATCACTATGGTCGACGACCCCCAAAGCAATTTTGGTCCATTTATCTTCAATCCTGAGAGGGAAAGCAGTATCAACCCAAAAAACAAATGGGCCATTCAACCGCTGGTTGGTAGAAACGAGAATGCTGATGGTTTTTCAAATTATACCGATGGTCTGGCACCGGATTTCGAATTACAGGAAGATTTAGAGAATTTGGGCACCCTAGGGGATCAAAGTGAGCCACTTTTAGCAAGGGCAATTCAAGAAATTATTGGCGTAACGGGAAAATATGACTTTACAGTGCACATGCCCGCAAATGTCTTGACCAGTTCAAAAATGTTCGCTCCCTTAAAGGACAATATGGTCTTGGACAAACCCTTAAATATCTCTTTTCAGTAATAGAAAATACAAAAAAGCCGCTTCGATCTAAGGTCGGGGCAGCTTTTTTTTTGCTTAAAAACCAGGTTTTATAAGGTGAAATTTAGTCCGGCGCGTACATTTCTTCCACGGGCAGTAAATCCAATAATTTCTACATATTTTTCATTTAAGACATTGTCCATCGCAAAAAATATCTTGATTTTATTGGGAAGCACCTCTTGTGATAGGTAAAGTCCCACCAATGAAAAGGGACTTAATTCAATATTTTCAAAAGTACCGAAATCGGTATCGAGACGTGTACCCATAAGTGCATAATTGAAAGAGAGATAGGTCTTTTCGGAAATCAAATAACCCAATTCTGCATTTACTTTGTGTTTCGGAAGTCTTATGGCTGCATTGTCATTGCGTTTTGTAAAAGTATAGTTTGATGTGATCTGGATCTTAGAATTGGGTTTCCAGTACAATTCTAACTCAATTCCATGGGCATCGATGGTATCTGATGCATTTCCGTAAACCCCGGTAAGATTATCATAAATCACAAAATCTTTTTCTTGACGGGAAAAATAGATCGTGCTCAAACGTAGCCCTGTGCTGGCATACTCAAGTCCTGCCTCGATGGTCCTGTCTGTTTCTGGTTTCAGATTTGGGTTAGCGCCAAAGTTTCCGAACAATTGGGTTAGCGAAGGGGTAATATAGGATGTGGCATAAGAACTTAGTACCTTCAAATAGCCCTTTTTGGTCTTGTAGGTAAAAGAAGGATTTAGATTATACACAAAATGGGAACCGTATTCTGAGTGGTTGTTAAGCCTAAGGCCGGCGTTTAGATTAAGTCCAAAATTTGAGATATACACCATATTGGTGTATGGATCGATAATGGTAAAATCATTTGTTGCGGCCAATTGTATTTGGTCTTTGATAAAGTTTAGCCCTATGATGCTGTAAAAAGTGTCGTTGAAGTGGTATTTGTGATATAGGTCCATTACATAATTTACGCCTTTGAAACTGCCGGGAAAAGCGCTGATGTTCTCTGATTCAAATTCACTATAGGCAAGATTGAGGTTTAAAGATCCCGTCGCGTACCCAAAACTACTGGAAAGACTAGACCTTTTTTGTCCGCTTTTAAATCGATAAGGTGCGTCTATCATACCAAACGATTCGTCGTAATCGGTTTTCAATTTGGTCTGATTTCCTGTTACGGTGATTTGAAATCTATCGGTAAATCGATATCCCAAGTTGATGTCGGTGGCGAAAGTGGAGAAAATATCTTCCTCATTATTGGTTGTGATCAAGGCTGAGAGTCCTTTGGAATATCTATTTGTAAACGCAGCTTGGTAAGAAAATCGGCCCAACGTACCACCGAGTAGCACATCATTATTCGCTTTTGAAAGATTATAGTTCTGATCTTCGGCGGTCTGATTACTGCCCCTTACCGTTTGTATGTTCAGTGTAACTTTTTTATTGGAAGGAATTCTGGTGGTTATATTGATGACCGCTGTGGCCGCATTGGTTCCATATAGCGTACTGGCTGCGCCTTTAATAATTTCAATCGATTCAATATTGGCGAGGGATAGCAATCGCAGGTCATATTCGGATGAACTAGAGGAGGGATCTGATACACGTATCCCATCAATGACCACCAGTACTTGACGGCCCCTGCCTCCCCTTGCAAATACTCCTAAGACTGAGCCCTCCCTGCCCCTGCTCCCAGCAATCTCAATGCCGCTCTTGGTATTAATGATTTCGGCAATAGATTTACCCTGGCTTCTACCGAGTTCCTCGGCCGTAATTTTGACGACCGTTTTCCCGGAATTTTCCCTATTTAATTCAAATCGGGAATCGCTTACCACGACCTCATCTAAACGCTGTATTTGGAGTGAATCTTTTGGGGGCACTTGCGCAAATAAACCAGTGTACGGCAACAATGCTGCCAATAGGCCAAAAAAGATTTTGTTCATTTCGATTAATTGAATAAACGGGAGTAGTGTATGACTGTATCCATACGAAAACTTTTATCCCGAAAGTTTAACAATGATTGCTGAACATGGCAGGTCTCCTGACTTACGTACTGCCATTGACCTTCCCGCCCATGTTAAACTAGTTTCGGTGCCCGCTGTCCTATTAACGGTTGCTGTTCTGTCTAACAATTGCGCAATAATCTTTGCGCTCGCAGTGGTTTTTGAAGAAAATGGCAGCCATTCCGAATTTTATCGGAACAAAGCTTACAGTTGCGGGAACAGTTCCAGATTTTTTAAAATTCGATGGATGTTTTGCAGGATAGAGATCAACACAAGACCCTGCCAAACCCATCAATTATAGTATCTAACCTCAAATCACTGGATTCCCTTTTAATCCCATTGCCCAACAGAACAACGGAAACCAAAATTCATTGCGAAAGTAAACAATCTAGGCAATAATTTAATCCTAGATTGAAATAATACTACTTTTAGTGCGCCTTAAAATAAAATGTTTTGAAAAGAGTACTTTTTGGGTTTGTTCTGATTTTTATACTTGGTTGTAAAAACAAAAATAATTCGCCAATAGATAATGTTCCCTCCGAAAGCACCGTTATACCCTATGCCAAAGGTTTTACCCTTGAACGTTCGGATAATGGGATAACCATCATAAAAATTTACTCGCCCTGGCCCAATGCCGAAGCCGCATTCACCTATGCTTTGGTACCGCGCGAAATTTTGCCCTATACCACTTTAAACGTAGATGCGTACGATGCCATCGTAGCAGTGCCCGTTGCACGTATCATCGTTACCTCAACTACACATATTCCGGCTTTGGAAGCATTGGGCGTGGCCGATAGATTGATTGGATTTCCTAGTACTTCTTTGATCTCGTCAAAATTTACAAGACAGCGAATTGATGAAGGATACGTACAAGAATTGGGAAATAATGAAAATATCAATACCGAAGTTACCATTTCCCTGCACCCAGATGTTGTGGTGGGTTTTGGGATCAATAACCAAAACAAGGCCTATAAAACCTTACAACAATCTGGTATACCTGTGGTCTATAATGGCGATTGGACCGAGGAGACCCCATTGGGCAAAGCGGAATGGATCAAGTTTTTTGCTCCGTTTTTCAAGGCCGAAAAAAAAGCCGACAGCCTATTTAAGGAAATCGAATCCTCCTATTTGAAGGCCCAGGCACTTGCTGCGAAAGCCGTTGATAGACCCACAGTACTTACTGGTGGATTGTATAAAGATGTGTGGCACGTTGCCGGCGGTAAAAGTTGGATGGCTACGTTTCTTAGGGACGCCCATGCAGATTACCTGTGGGCCGATACCCAGGACACTGGCGGTATCGCCCTCAGCTTAGAAAGTGTTCTAGAAAAGGCGCAAACAGCGGCTTTTTGGTTAAATCCTTCCAGTGAGACTACTTATGATGGGATGTCAGGAGCCAACAGGCATTACGAATATTTTGATGCCTTTAAGCATAAAAAGTGTTATTCCAGTAATAAGGTCAAAGGCGCGACGGGTGGGGTATTGTTTTACGAGCTGGCCCCCAATCGCCCGGATTTGGTATTGCAAGACCTAATCCATATTTTTCACCCCGGACTCTTACCAGAATACGAACCTATTTTTTTTAAACCTTTGGACTAATTGGACCACCCAATAAAATATCGAATGCGATTTTTGATCTTGCTTACCATACTATTGGTCTGTTTCATGATCAATATAAGTTTGGGCTCGGTTTCTATTCCGATCGTGGATACCCTAGCCACACTTTTTGGGGGAGCCAATGGCAATGAATCTTGGTATTATATCATTTGGAACTATAGAATACCCAAGGCCTTTACGGCCATCTTAACAGGAAGCGGACTCGCACTTAGCGGACTATTGATGCAGACCCTTTTCCGAAATCCATTGGCAGGTCCATTCGTTTTGGGAATTAGTTCGGGAGCTAGCCTAGGCGCGGCATTGATGATTATGGGTACCTCGATGTTTTCGGGTCTATTGGGCTTCAGTTGGTTCAATGATATTTCATTGGCGATAGCTGCAAGTATCGGCAGTTTTTTTGTCTTGTCGTTCGTGATGGTGGTAGCTTCTAAAATAAAAGATACCATGGCCCTTTTGATCATTGGATTGATGTTCGGCAGTATAACCTCGGCCATAGTAAGTGTTCTTGCCTATTTTACAGAGGCAGAAAAACTTCAACAATATATTTATTGGTCATTTGGCAGCGTCGGCAATCTTACATGGCAACAACTGTTGATTTTACTGGGTATCGTTTTAATAGGGATCCTCTTGGCAATATTGGGAATTAAGCCTTTAAATTCCATGCTTTTAGGAGAAAATTATGCAAAGAGTTTGGGGGTCGATCTAAAAAGGTCGAAAAATCTTATTATAACAGCAACCGGTATATTGGCCGGAGGGATTACCGCCTTTGCCGGTCCGATAGCCTTTGTAGGGTTGGCCGTACCCCATTTGACCCGACAAATTTTTAGTACTACCGACCACAGGGTATTGGTTCCAGCAGTGTTGATCTATGGTGGCCTTTTGATGTTGATATGCGATACGATCGCTCAATTACCGACCTCTGCGAGTGTGCTTCCAATCAATGCAATTACCAGTATTTTTGGAGCACCCGTGGTGATATGGTTGTTGGTTCGCAAACGTAAAATGGTCTTTTGATCGAAATAAGTTAATGGTTAATCGTTAATGGTTAATGGTTAATCGTTAATCGTTATTTGATAATTGTTAATTGTTAATTGTAACACGGTTAATAAATTTCAATTAAAATATAGATATATTATCACCTTTGTTGCGTATCATACACCTTAAAAAAATCGTTATTAATCCGTCTAATGAACATAGTACTCTTATAGCGACCGACCTTTCCGTTGGTTATAATAACACGCCTGTTGCCGAAGCGATCAACTTCTCATTATCGCCAGGTGAATTAACGGCCATTATTGGCATCAATGGTATCGGTAAATCTACATTGTTACGGACTTTGGGTAATTTACAGGCGCCATTATCGGGCAAGATATTGGTAAAAGGCAAGTCGATTGGTGACTATCGGAGCTTGGAATTGGCCTCAGAAATAAGTTTAGTGCTCACCGAACCCATTGCCTCGAATAACATGACTGTAATTGAAATGGTCGCCTTGGGCAGACAACCTTATACCAATTGGATTGGGACCTTAACGGTTAAAGATAAGGAGAGGATCAGAAATTCTTTATATATACTGGAACTTGAAACGCTGCAATATAAAAAATGCTATGAACTTAGTGATGGCCAACTTCAGCGGGTGATGATAGCGCGTGCCTTGGCTCAGGATACCGACTTGATCCTTTTGGACGAACCGACCAGCCATTTAGATCTTTACCACAAGGTCCAGATTTTAAAATTGTTGAAGTCGATAGCGCACAAATCCCGTAAAACAGTGCTGTTTACCAGCCATGAAATTGATATGGCCATCCAGTTATCTGATAAGATATTGATTATGGATGGTGCTGGCAATCCATTTGGGCAGCCATGTGATCTAATTGAACAGCATGCCTTTGAAAATTTATTTCCTTCGGATACGCTATCCTTTGATTCCCAAACAGGTACTTTTCGAATCGAAAAGTAAGGATTCCATCCTATTAAAATTTTAAAGTCAAACACGTATCTTTACTTCAAACACCTTTGAACAGGTATGAACGAATATCTCATTTACTTGATAATTGGCATTGTATGCATTGCATTGGGCTACTTTATAGGCACATATATCCAGGTGCTTAAGACAAAATCCAGCCAAAGTGCCCTAGAGGAAAGGGAACTGCAACTCCGAAACAGTCTGTCAATTCTTGAGGGAAAGCTAAGCGACGCTGAGGACCATAAGATTCACCTTCAGGTAGAAAAAGAACAAATGGGCAATCAGTTGGTCCGCTACGAGAGCGAGATGGAGAATTTGCGCATAAAAAACGCTGAGCAAAAACAAGAAGTCGAAAAGCTACAAGAAAAATTTACAAAAGAATTTGAAAACTTGGCCAATAAGATCTTGGAGGAAAAAAGTTTAAAATTTACAGAGCGCAACGAGAAGAACATAAAAGACATTCTCACGCCGCTTAACGAAAAAATTCAGCTTTTTGAAAAAAAGGTGGAGGAAAGCCAAAAGGAAAATATCAGCATCCATTCTGCGTTGAAAGAACAGCTGCTCAATTTACAAAGCCAAAACCTAAAGATTACCAAGGAGGCAGAAAACCTGACCAAAGCTTTGAAAGGCGATAGCAAAATGCAGGGCAATTGGGGCGAATTGGTATTGGAACGTGTACTTGAGAAATCTGGCCTGGAAAAAGACAGGGAATATTCCGTACAGCAAAGTTTTACGCTGGCTGATGGCACACGGGTTTTGCCAGATGTTATTATCAATCTACCAGATGGGAAAAAAATGGTGGTGGATTCCAAAGTATCGCTTACTGATTATGAGCGTTATGTAAATGCGGACGAGGATGGCCTAAAGGATAAATTTCTAAAAGACCATGTTAATTCGTTACGAAAGCATGTGGACCAATTATCCGCTAAAAAATATGAGGACCTTTATGAAATGGAAAGTCCAGATTTTGTGTTGATGTTCATTCCCATTGAACCTGCGTTTGCCGTAGCGATCAATACTGACAATTCGCTCTACAACAAGGCGTTCGAGAAAAATATAGTCATCGTTACGCCCTCAACTTTGTTGGCCACATTGAGGACGATCGACAGTATGTGGAACAACGAAAAACATCAACGAAACGCGATAGAAATTGCCCGGCAGGCAGGTGCGTTGTATGATAAGTTTAAAGGTTTTATAGAAGATCTAATGAAAGTCGGTAAAAGGATGGATGATGCCAAAACCGAATACAAAGGTGCAATGAACAAGTTGGTAGAAGGGCGTGGGAATATTATCAACAGCATTGAAAAGTTAAAAATAATGGGGGCCAAGGCAAAAAAATCAATTCCAGACGCCATCTTAAAACGGGCAAAAGAGGCCCATCTCAGTGAACAAGATCCCTTTGCCGAAGCTTCCGAAGATAAAATGATTGAAAAATAAAGTGAAATATATTTAAATGAAAAAAATACTGTTCATCGGGGTTACAGGCATCCTGGCATTGTTAGCGTTGTATTATGCGTTCATCTATTTTATACCGTATAGCGAGGGCGTTCGATCCGGAGAATTGATCAAGATAAGCCACAAGGGGGTCGTAGTTAAAACTTGGGAGGGCGAGATCAGCCAAGGTATATCAGGGGCTCAAATATTCACATTTTCCGTGCTTGACTCTAATAAAGAGGCCATTGAAAAATTGAACAAATATCAAGGGCAATATGTTAAGCTTACTTATATAGAACGATTCGCCACCTTCTTTTGGTTGGGCGATACAAAATATTTTATCACCAAGGTCGAGCAGGAACAATCGCCACATATGCGGAACTAAAACCAAAATAGATCAATACTACAAGTTTATGGAAGAATTCAAAACCGCACGGGAGTCAAGGGTTTCCATTACCGAATTAATGCTTCCCTCCCATTCTAACTTTGGGGGCAAGGTGCATGGCGGGCACATCCTGAACCTTATGGATCAGATCGCCTTTGCATGTGCCTCCAAACACTCAAGAAGATATTGCGTAACGGCCTCCGTAAATCGGGTCAATTTTCTACATCCTGTCGAAGTCGGGGAACTGTTAACACTCAGGGCATCCGTTAATTATACAGGAAGGACTTCAATGGTGGTGGGCGTTCGGGTTGATGCCGAGAATATCACATCAGGAAGGAAACGGCATTGCAATTCTTCCTATTTTACCATGGTTGCCCAGGACGAAGATGGCAAAAGTATCGCAATACCAGGCCTATTGATCCAAGATCAACAAGGGATTCGCAGGTTTGCCAGAAGCGTGGTCCGAAAAGATGCGGCCCAAAAGCGGGATACCCAATTTGATGAAAGCAATTTCAAAGTTGAAGGCTACCTCGACACATTATCAAAAGAGAACATCAAAATTGAACTCAGTTAATACGAGACGCGGCCTCGGCATCCAAAAACCATTTTAAATTTCCTGAAATTGGACGAACCATACTGGCCGGATATGATTTGTAGTCGCCTTCTCTGTTTATTATTTCCTTTACTTTTTGATTTTTATTTTCACCAGTGACCAAAAAATGTACCTCCGTGGCATTATTGATGATCCTCCCAGTTATCGTAATCCTTTTTTGGCCCGATTCGGGATGGACCGCCGTTATACAAAGTTTCTTGGAATCCCATAAAGTAATTTGATCAGGAAATATTGATGCGGTATGCCCATCATCGCCCATACCTAATATAACGAGATCAAATTGCGGAACTCCATCGATTTTGGGCAAATGTCTCTCCAAAGTCCGTGCATAGCGCATGGCTTCCTTTTCTGGATCATGCTCACCCATAATCCTATGGATATTCTTCCTCGGTATTTCGATTTTTGAAATCAAATGATCAAGTGTCATTTTAAAGTTGCTTTCGGGATCGGTTGGTAGCACGCATCGCTCGTCGCCCCAGAAAAGGTTCACCTTGCTCCATTTAATTTTATGGGCAAAGTTCGAAGCGAGTTCATCAAATATCAATTTCGGGGTACTGCCCCCAGAGAGGGCGACGTTAAAAGTTTCTTTGTTGCGTATCAATTCAACGAGAGATGCGCAAAAGTCCTTTGCCAGAATCGATTTTGTTTTCGATATTTTTAGTTGCATTGTCATTAATTTGCTGTCATTTCTCGATGAAATAGTGAGCTAACAGATGACACAAAATCCTGGGTCATCTGCCAAATTCTCTCCTGGATTGCGCCACATATGCTCCCCATCGAACAACGCATTGGCGTTTTCGGGACCCCATACCCCTGCTGAGTACCCATACATCCTCGCTTTTGAACTTTTCCAATAATCCAAAATTGGATCTACAAACTGCCAAGCCGCTTCTACCTCATCTGCCCTGGCGTAGAGGGTCGCATCGCCTTGCATGGCATCCAAGAGCAATCGTTCATAGGCTTCCATTACGTTGGTTTCCGTAAGGCTGGAATAATAAAAATCTAGATTGGCCCGCTCTACCTTAAATCCCTGGCCTGGAACCTTAACCCCAAATTTAATCAAGATACCTTCATCGGGTTGGATCCTTATGATCAACTTATTGTCTTTGCTGGCCATTCCAGAATCTTTGAATATCTGATGGTGCGGCGATTTAAAATGGATGACCACCTCGGTAACCTTGTTTGGCATCCGTTTGGCGGTACGCACGTAAAAAGGCACATCGGCCCAACGCCAGTTATCCACAAAAAACTTGATTGCCGCATAAGTCTCGGTCGTGGAATTGGCGTCTACCCCTTCCTCCTCCCGATAGCCTGGAATCTTTTCCCCATTGATAACAGAAGCCACATATTGAGCGCGAATAGTATGACCATGAAGGATCTTATCGTCCTTCATGATCCTCAACGATTTTAAGGCTTTTACCTTTTCATTTCTAATTTCATTAGCGTTCGCTGCTATAGGTGGCTCCATGACAATCAAAGAAACTATCTGAAGTAAATGGTTTTGGAACATATCACGAAGGGCACCGGATTTGTCATAATACCCACCTCGCTTTTCCACCCCCACGCGTTCTGCACTGGTAACTTCCACATGGTGTATATAATTCCTGTTCCAAAGCGGCTCAAAAATACTGTTGGCAAATCTGGTTACCAAAAGGTTTTGTACGGTTTCCTTGCCCAGATAGTGGTCGATACGATAGATCTGTGATTCCTTGAAATAGCGATGTAGGCCTTCATTCAATTGTTTGGCGGTGGCCAAGCTATAGCCAAATGGTTTCTCGACGATCAAGCGCTTCCAACCTTTGGATTCATCCGACAATCCTCTCTCAAAAATGTTCTTGGCTATGGCTTCGTAAAGGCTTGGTGGCGTCGAGAGATAAAAGATGTAATTATTGTCGGTACCATGTTCGAGGTTTAAATCGTTGATCCTATTGGCCAACTTGGTATAATCTGTATCGTAATCTTTACCTAAATCCTCATAAAATATCCGCTCGGCAAAATTACCGACCGTGGTTTGCCCTTCGTCTTCAGAATCTTTTAGATAACCGTTTTCTAAAACTACTTTTTGTCTAAATACTTCATCCGACATATTAGATCGACTCGCCCCTAGCACGACAAAATTCGTAGGCAGGTGTTTGTGCTTGAAAAGGTTATATAAAGCTGGCACTAATTTACGGGCGGTCAAATCTCCAGATGCACCAAATATGATAAGCATTTGATTGTCTGTTTTGGTCATAGTTTTTGCTTATAATAGTAGTAGTTGAATGCTATCAAAGCTAAGGGAGTTTCGATAGTTAATCAAGGTAAAACCCAATAATTTAATTTATTTTTGACTAAAGGTGGATTAGCATAAAAATTATGGAAAATACATATGATTTTGGTTTGATCGGACTAGGGGTTATGGGTAGAAATTTTATTTTGAACGTGGCAGACAAAGGCTTTAGTGCTTATGGTCATGATCTCGATGGGGAGAAGGTCAATGCGCTTAAAGATGAAGGTGGTGATTTGTCAAAGGTCAATGCTTCTACCAACATAAAGACTTTTGTAAATTCCTTGAAACCACCACGAAAAATTATGATGTTGGTTCCTGCAGGTAAAATTGTGGATTCGGTCATAGAAAGCTTACTGCCCCATATAGACCAAGGTGATATCTTGATAGATGGAGGCAACTCTTTTTTTACCGATACCGATCGTCGTGAAGCCTACCTGGAAACCAAAGGTTTTTACTTTTTCGGTGCTGGTGTTTCGGGAGGGGCTAAAGGCGCACGACTGGGTCCAAGTATTATGCCTGGAGGTTCTAAAAGCGCCTATAAAAGTGTGCAACCCATCTTTGAAGCCGTTTCGGCCAAATACCAAGGTGAGCCCTGTGTGGCCTATTTGGGACCTAAGTCCGCCGGAAATTATGTAAAAATGGTACATAATGGGATCGAATATGGTTTGATGCAATTGACTTCCGAGGTATACGACCTGCTTAAGAAATCCGGGAACTTGACCAACGATGAACTTCACAAACTATTTAAAAAATGGAATGAAGGTCGTTTACAATCATTTTTAATAGAGATCAGTTCGGAAATATTCGCGCAAAAAGACGACTTGGGGGGTGGCCGTTTGGTCGATAAAATACTGGATAAGGCCAAACAAAAGGGCACGGGTAAATGGACCTCACAAAATGCTATGGACCTGGGTATACCTATTCCTACCATCGATATTGCGGTAAGCATGCGGGAAATCTCGGCCTTGAAAGAGGAGCGTATTCAGGCAGACAAAGTTTATGACCGGCCAGAAGTACGGGCAATGGATAAAAACAAGCTTGAAAAATTGGCAGAGGAAGCCCTTTATTTTTCTTTTATCATAACCTACGCACAAGGTTTGCACCTATTGGCCGATGCTTCCAAAGAATACGGGTACGATTTAGACATAGCGATCATTGCTAAAATATGGCGTGCAGGATGTATTATCCGTGCTGGTCTGTTGGACGATATCACCAAGGCGTTTAAAGACGACCCCTCGATACCCAACCTTTTGCTATCGCCTAGATTTGTTGAAAAAGTACAAAACACGGTCAGTTCAACACGCGAATTGGTTTCATATGCAGCCAAAAACGGGATACCACTTCCGGGACTTTCCAATTCCCTGTGCTATTTTGACGCTTATACCTCCACACATTTACCCTTGAACCTTATTCAGGCACAACGTGACTATTTTGGTTCACACACCTATGAACGGACCGACGTTGAAGGGGTATTTCATATGGAATGGGAAGGGTCGACCAACTAATGCCTTATAACAACAAAACACGCACTTATTACTCACTTGAATCCGGTCAATAGCCTATGCCTAAATCACGATACAGCGTTTATGTAATTGAACTGTCCAAGCGGGTTTTTACCGAAAACACTAGGTTCCGGAATGCCAATCCCCAATTCAACGGGGTATTACAATGTCTATATGTCGGCATGACCAGCAAGTCCCCCAAAGAAAGGTTCGAACAGCATAAGACAGGTTATGTAAACAGGAAGGGCCATAAACTATCATCCAATATCGTCCAGAAATACGGTATGTATCTGCGACCCAGCCTTTATAATCATATTACTCCTTTCATGGACAGGGCAGATGCCCTAAAGATGGAAGAAATACTGGCATTGGAATTGAGACGGAAGCGATACGCCGTATGGTTTAATTGAGAAACGGAAATTTTTGCAAAAAGGTCAAAAATTCCATAAAACCCTCTCCACAATTCAGGAAGTCATTATACCTAAATACCTTTTCTATTTGCTCAAATACATTTTCCTTCTATGGTACAACTCATAGAACTGGTCATCCTTCAAGCTATCAATAAATAGAATACTTTCTCCAGTGCTCTTCATTTCAGGACCCAAATTCTTATTGACATTGGGAAACTTATTGAAGGAGAATACAGGTTGTTTGATGGCAAAACCCTCTAACTGGGGGTTAAATTTAAAGTCCCTCACTTTTTTCTCGCCCAACATCACCTTAGTAGCGTAATTGACATAAGGTTCTTTGTAGGCCTTTGAAATAAACGGTACGGTTCTAGATGCTCTTGGGTTGGCCTCAATTATGTAGACAATTTCATCCTTGATGGCAAACTGAATGTTGATCAGACCAACGGTGTTCAACGCCAATGCTATCTTTTTGGTGTGATCTTTGATTTGCTGCATCACGAACTCCCCCAAGTTAAAAGGAGGAAGTGTCGCGTTCGAATCACCCGAATGGATACCACAAGGCTCTATGTGCTCCATGATACCAATGATATAAACGTCTTCACCATCACAGATCGCATCCGCTTCTGCCTCAATGGCCCCATCTAAATAATGATCCAACAACAATTTATTATTTGGTATTTTTTGAAGCAGGTCTACCACATGTGATTCCAGTTCTTCTTTATTGATAACGATTTTCATCCCTTGGCCACCAAGCACATACGACGGGCGCACCAAGAGTGGAAAACCAAGTTTATCTGATAGTTTCAAGGCTTCGTCAGCCGTTTCCGCTACCCCAAATTCTGGATAGGGAATGTTATTATCTTTAAGTAAGCTGGAAAAACTACCTCGATCTTCGGCCAGATCCAACGCTTTAAAACTGGTGCCAATTATCTTTATCCCATATTTGTCTAATTTCTCCGCTAATTTTAGAGCGGTTTGTCCGCCTAATTGAACGATGACCCCTTCTGGTTTTTCATGGCGGATAATGTCGTAGATATGCTCCCAGAAAACAGGCTCAAAATATAATTTGTCGGCCGTATCAAAATCTGTAGAAACTGTTTCAGGGTTACAGTTGATCATAATGGTTTCATAACCGCATTCGGCTGCTGCCAACACCCCATGCACGCAACAATAGTCAAACTCAATGCCCTGCCCTATCCGATTGGGGCCCGATCCCAAGACCACGATCTTCTTTTTGTCGGTAACTATACTATCGTTCTCAACATAACGTTCCCCCTCAGCCGTTTCTATCTCCTCTTCAAAAGTTGAATAATAATATGGGGTCATTGCCTTGAATTCAGCCGCACAGGTATCCACCAATTTATATACGCGGTTCACCTTTAATTCAACCCTTTTGTTATAGACCTCACTCTCATAGCAATCCAGCATATGGGCAATCTGTCGATCTGCAAAACCTTTTTGTTTAGCTTCCAATAGCAATTCCCTGGAAAGACTGGCGATAGTATATTTTGAGATTTCCTTTTCCAATTGGTACAATTCTTCGTATTGTCGCAAGAACCACATATCGATCTTGGTGATGTCGTGGATTCTAGACAAAGGAATGCCCATTTGTATCGCATCATAGATTACGAAGACCCTGTCCCAACTTGGTATGGTTAGTTTACTGATAATTTGCTCGTAATCTTTGTATCCTTTCCCATCGGCGCCAAGGCCATTCCGTTTGATTTCAAGCGATTGGGTAGCCTTATGGAGCGCCTCTTGGAACGAACGTCCTATTCCCATGACCTCGCCGACGGATTTCATTTGCAGTCCCAACGTTCTATCCGATCCTTCAAATTTGTCGAAATTCCATCTTGGAATCTTTACGATTACATAATCTAAGGTCGGCTCGAACAAGGCGGAAGTAGATTTGGTAATCTGATTGTCCAACTCGTCTAAATGATATCCGATGGCCAATTTGGACGCGATCTTGGCAATAGGATAGCCCGTTGCTTTAGATGCTAAGGCAGAAGAACGCGACACCCTTGGATTGATCTCAATGGCAATGATATCTTCTTTGTCATCTGGGCTCACTGCGAACTGTACATTACATCCCCCTGCAAATTCGCCAATGCTTCGCATCATAAGAATTGCCATATCGCGCATTCTTTGATAGGTTTTGTCTGAAAGTGTCATCGCAGGGGCTACGGTAATCGAGTCTCCAGTATGTATCCCCATGGGGTCCATATTCTCGATCGCACAAATTATGACCACGTTGTCATTTTTGTCCCGGAGCAGCTCAAGTTCATACTCTTTCCAACCCATCAATGCTTTGTCGATCATGACCTCATGAATGGGCGAAATTTCAAGTCCCCTGCTCAAGAGTTCATCCAGCTCCTCAGGCTTATAAACGATGGAAGCACCTGCCCCACCAAGAGTATAGGAGGCTCTGATGACCAAAGGAAAACCAAACTCCTGGGCAATTTCCTTACCTTTTAGAAAAGAGGTTGCTGTAGCTTGGGGCGCCATCCCGATACCAATCTTTAGCATGAGTTCCCGGAATTTTTCCCTATCCTCGGTAATGTTGATGGCATCTATATCTACTCCGATAATTTCAACATCAAAATCTTGCCAAATACCTTTCTCATCTGCCTCGATACAAAGATTCAACGCGGTTTGCCCCCCCATTGTAGGTAAAACTGCATCTATTTGGGGGTGTTCCTTTAAAATATCAATAATCGATTTAGTGGTCAGGGGTTTCAAATAGATATGATCGGCCATGCTCGGGTCGGTCATGATCGTAGCGGGGTTGCTGTTGATCAAAATGGTCTCAATGCCATCTTCACGCAATGATCGCAGCGCTTGTGATCCCGCATAATCGAACTCACAGGCCTGTCCGATGATAATGGGTCCAGATCCTATTATTAACACTGACTTTAAATCTTTCCTTTTCGGCATTATTGTGTACTTTTTAAACTGCTGTTTTATTTAAATCTTTTGGAATGCTTTTATAAAATCGATGGATATGTCCCAAGTGCCCAAAAAAAAGGTGCTACTTTCGGAAAAGTAACACCTTAATATTTTAAAAATTGGAATCATTATTTTTTATGTCTCGGTTCTGAGGATACGGATAGTTTTTTTCTTCCTTTAGCCCTTCGCCTCGCAAGAACCTTCCTGCCATTGGCACTTGCCATGCGTTCCCTAAAACCATGTTTGTTCCTCCTCTTTCGCTTTGATGGCTGATATGTTCTTTTTGATCCTGGCATTTTCTAAAGCTTTTTATTATTATATCGCCTCACGGTCTAACCCGCAAAACTGGGCGCAAATATACAAAGAGTTTTGTGTTTGGCAAACGCATTTAAATAAATGTTTGCGTCACCGGTTTTTATTTTAAACTGGTCGATCCAAAATCATAATAAATTTGACTTTAATCGTTGATTGAGGGGTTAAATTAGCTGAATGGTGTACTACAACACCAGCTATTTCAAGGCATGTTTCGGATTGTTTTTAGTACTTTTGCATGTTTATAAATAACAATGGGATTGCCCTATGAAATCTAACGTTAGCTATTTATTTATTATTTTCTTTAGTGTATTTGTAAATGGTCAGACCACATTGGCGTATAATTTGCAAAAAGATGCCGTTTATCGGATCAAACAGGACGCTCATCAGGTAATTACACAAATTCTGGATGGAACTCAGCATGAAATTACCAACGATATAGATGGCATATTGGAGTTTAAGGTAGTGGGGAAGAATGACGAGGGTTATTTGATCGTATTAAATTTTAAAGACCTTAACCTTACCATGAGCTCAAGCCTGCAAGGGGAATTGATGAACGTGAAAGCAAAAGCGGCGATTGATGGCGACATGCAGTCCCAGATATTCCACAGTATGTTAGATACACCAGTAGAAATGACCCTCTCAAAAACTGGGGCCATTCTCAGGGTTGAGGGTGGAGATAGTTTGGTGGCCAAAATGGCCAGGGCATCTGGACTTACGGATGAAATCTCCCTGCAAATGATGAAAACCTCCCTTGAAAAGGAATTCGGATCGGAAGCCCTCTCCAACAACTACGAACAAATGACTTTTTTTTATCCTGAAAACAGACCCAATGTGGGTGATACCTGGGAGAATGAATATCTCGGAAAATTGAATGCCAAAAATAAGTGGACGCTCAATTCAGTTTCACCAGACAAAGCGGAAATAAGTGGTATAGCAGCGGTGGTCATGGATGTTAGCGAACCTACAACCACCATGAAGCTCAGCGGCACACAAATAACAGAAATCACCACCGATGTGATTTCGGGCTTTGTCCAGACCATGAAAGTTGTAGGTGTATCGGAAGGTATGGCCACCATGGCGCAATTGGGAAATCAGGAAATACCAACAACCATTAAATCTATTATTACTTACCAATTAATTAATTAAAAAAATGTTCAACAAAATTATAAAACTGGTCATCGCCGCATTGATTATTGGATATGCGATCTACCAATTTATTGAAGGAAATATCGGTAATGGAATCTTTTTGATCCTACTTTCATTGATTTTTATTTTTCTTTATTTTAGGAACGAGATGATCTTATTGGCCTTTTTAAGGATGCGGAAGCAGGATTTAATTGGAACACAGAAATGGCTTAATAAAATTAACAATCCTGAAGCAGCGTTGACCAAGAAACAACAGGGCTACTATAACTATCTACATGGAATTATCTATTCCCAAAAAAATCTAACCGAAGCCGAAAAATATTTCAAAAAAGCGCTCAAATTTGGGTTAACAATGGATTATGACGTTGCCATGGCCAAACTGAGCCTCGCAGGAATCGCAATGCAGAAACGTCGCAAACGGGAAGCCACTACCCTATTGCAAGAAGCCAAGAAATTGGATAAGAATAATATGCTTACCGAACAAATAAAAATGATGCAGCAACAGATGAAGAAAATATAATTTTTAGTACAATGTTCCTAAGCCTTACACTTGCAGCGTAATCATTCCCCGACCTTATAATACCCTTTGTTCGGAATTTCGAGCGTATATTTTTTACCGGACTGATTGTTAAGATGTGGCTCGCGCAGCCATGGGTTATGACGCTTTAATATCTTGTAGTTGATTTCGTATTGCTTTGCAAAGTCTGCAAAACTAAATACCGGCTCGGATACCTCAACATTAAAAGTTGGCACTGCTGAATATAGGTCCTTTTGTTCCAAATGAAACCCATACTTTTCCGGACTCTTCAGAATTTCTTTAATTGCCATGATCCTAAAGACATAACGCCCTGTTTCCTCGCCCAATAAAAGGTCGTAATAATTGCCGGCCTTTTGGATGCCCATAAACTTGTTAATCGAACCTGAGCCTGCATTGTATGAAGCGGCGGCCAACGTCCATGTGCCAAATTTTTCTTTGGCATCTTTAATATAACGACAGGCTACCTCGGTGGACTTTTCTAAATGATAGCGCTCGTCAATATTCTTATTAATTTCAAGTCCATATTGCTTTCCGGTCGCCGGCATGATTTGCCAAAATCCAGTAGCCCCGGCTGGTGAAACCACGTTTTGCAATCCACTTTCCGCAACGGCCAGGTATTTAAAATCATCGGGCACTCCATTTTTTGCCAAAATGGGCTCAATAATAGAAAAATATTTATGGGCCCTTTTGATCAATAGAACAGCATTGGACTGCCAATACGTATTTACCAAAAATTCCCTGTCTACCCTTTCATTTACTTCGGGATCTTCCAAGGGCACCATTTCCCCAGCAAAATTTAAATTTTCGGGAATCCCAATTGCTGTAATCCTGTAACCGTTTTGTACTGTCACATCATTGCGCTCTGCAACGTCATCTTGGTCTTCAGTGCCTGTTTGCACTGCAAAAACAAGGGTGCTTATCACGAAAAACACACCCAATAACATTAAAATATTCTTCAAGGTCTTCATATCAACAAAATTCATTCTTCTTAGTTCAAAGGTATTACATACAACTCAGTTATTGTAAAATAATTGTGGGTAGGTATTCATTAAACCATTTAGCCCTATTAATAATCATGGTGTGGGTCCCTTTTTTAACCGTTATGCAATTCTTAATGTTTAAGATTGGAAAGACAGCATCATGATCACCATGGATGTGCACCAAAGAATCCGGCGTAAATGTTTGATGCCAGTTCACCATCTGGTCTATAGACCAGTCAATATAATACTTGTCCCGTATGGAAAGATATTCCTCGTATAATTTAAGCCGTTTGGTAACCGTTTCGCCAAAGGCATATTTGGTCAAAAGTTCCATATTATTAATTAGTCCGGTAGGCAAGAGCTTATGAATGTTGGTGTACTTGGCAAAGATCATTCGTTTGGGCAACTCAGATTCATGTTTTACACTTGAAATCAATATAACTTTTCTTACAGGTATATGTCTTGCCATTTCCTGCACCAAAATGCCTCCAAAAGAAACGCCGATCAATACGGGATTAGGGTGTTTGATCATTTTTGTCATCTTCATGGCATAACCTGATAGGTCCATATTCGGTTCGGGCACAAACCAATCTAAGAAATGCTGTTCAAACCTGTCGCCAGGAAGGTTTATGTTCTTAAATATTGCAGTATTGGCGGCCATCCCTGGCATAAAATAAACATGGATTTTGGTATCCGTCATTTTTAGGCGCTTCGATTTAACTAGGAAATTACCTTTTTTTTTACTACTTTTGTTATCGTATTATAAAATAACCGCACCTTTTACCTTATTCGTGCATCCAGTAGAAATTACGATTTGGAAACATCGTAATTTTTTTGTCTAAGCCAATACTAAAATCACACTATATGAATGAAGTAGAAATTAAGGATAACAGTTTCTTGCGCCAATTTGAAACTAGGGTTGGTGGACATTTAGCCAAGATTGAGTACTCCTCGCAAGAACGAAAGGTATTTTTAACCAAGTTGGTCATACCCGAAGAAATCACAGATGAAGGGTTCAAGGAAGAGTTTATCAAATCGGTGCTTAATCACATTCAGGAGAAAAACCTTAGAGTAGTACCCACAAGTCCCCAAATTGCAGGATTTTTAAGAAAAAATAGACAGTATAAAGAGATGCTCCCAGTTGGCATCCGTATCTAACAAAAATTGCTAAATTAAAAATTGAACCTCCCATATGGGAGGTTTTTTTATGTCGACATCACAAGTAATATGAGATTATTTAATGATTTTCTATGATATCCTCCCGGCCGCTTGTCAGAAAATTCCAAATGCCCCAATAAAAATCAATTGGTCACCAAAAAGTCTATAGACTGTTGAGAAAATGGCGTTGCGTTCGGTCAAATAAAATCACCTCTTGTGGGCAGTAGGTGTTTTTGTTTCACGTTAAAATGCCTTGATTGACAAAGTCAAAACGTACCCGACCATCTGTATCTATTTCCATAAGCTCGACTTGGTGTAACGTATTCACCAATTCAGGGTTCCAGGGTGCTTTTACCCTAATATAATTTTCTGTAAACCCATAAATATATCCTTCTTTGTTCTCCCCTTCGAACAATACGGAACGTATTGAACCAAGCTGACTTTCGTAAAAGGCCCTTCTTTTTTTAACAGAAAGCCCCCTAAGCATCTTACTGCGCTTCTTCCGGACCCTATCTGGCACTACACCTGCCATTTCGGCCGCAAGGGTCTTATCCCGCTCGGAATAGGTAAATACATGTAAGTAGGAGATATCCAACATATTCAGAAATTCATAGGTTTCCAAAAAATGTTCTTCGGTCTCTCCGGGGAACCCTACGATCACATCGACCCCAATACAGGCATGGGGCATGCTTTTTTTAATGCGCTCCACCCGTTCAATATAAAGCTCCGTCAGGTAACGCCTGCGCATCATTTTTAATATAGTATCGCTCCCACTTTGGAGAGGAATATGAAAATGGGGGACGAAAGAATTGCTCTGCGCCACAAAATCGATGGTCTCATTACTAAGAAGATTCGGTTCAATCGAAGAAATCCTAAGGCGCTCAATTCCATCCACACTATCCAGAGCCTGTACCAGATCTAAAAAAGTGTGTTCATGTTTTTTGTTGCCATACTCGCCTTTACCATAATCACCGATGTTCACGCCCGTCAACACAATTTCCTTCACCCCTTTTGCAGAGATTTCAGCTGCATTCTGTAAAACGTTTTCCAACGTGTCGCTCCTAGAAATACCTCGCGCAAGAGGTATGGTACAATAGGTACATTTATAGTCGCATCCATCCTGTACTTTTAAAAAAGCCCTAGTTCTATCACCGATGGCGTAACTGCCCACATAAAAGTCGGCTTCTTCAATTTCACAGGCATGGACTTGTCCTACAATGCTACGGCCCTCTGGGTGATTAAAGAGGTCATTGATATAATCGATTATGTTAAATTTTTCAGTGGCTCCGAGTACCAGGTCCACCCCATCAATTGCGGCCAACTCGTTGGGTTTCAATTGGGCATAACATCCAATCGCCACTACAAAAGCATCCGGGTTCACTTTTTGTGCCTGTCTAACTGTGGTCTTAAAACGCTTGTCTGCGTTATCCGTTACGGAACAGGTATTGATGACGTACATATCTGCCCATTCGGAAAAATCAACCCGATCAAAGCCCTCTGCCACAAAACCCCGCGCGATGGTGGAGGTCTCGGAAAAGTTGAGCTTACAGCCAAGGGTGTGGAAGGCTACTTTCTTTTTCACGTCGGAATAATTCTTGAATTTAGGACTGCAAATATAAGGTAAAATGATTGTTTCAGGTTTCAATTGTTACCGGTCTTGAGCCGGACCAAGGAATTATGGGGTCCAGAAACCAGAAAATCGAATCCCTTAATAGTTCCTCCATTTTTTCGTTAGTTCGAACACATGTTCCAATATTCGGGCTTCCTTATTATCGAAGGTAACACCCCTACGGGCCATCATCACCTTGGCCGCTTCAAAGGCCTTTACCGTGGGATAAGTTGTGAATCCTGATGCCCCACCCCAACTAAAACTAGGAACAAAATTTCTGGGGAATCCCGGCACATAGATATTACAGTTGACGCCGATGACCGTCCCGGTATTGAACATGGTGTTAATAGCGGTCTTACTGTGGTCTCCCATCATGAGTCCGCAGAACTGCAGCCCGGTATGCTCGAAACGCTCGGTGGCATAGTTCCACATGCGCACTTTGGCGTAGTTGTTCTTTAGGTTTGAGTTATTGGAATCGGCACCAATGTTACACCATTCGCCCAAGACGGAATTGCCCAAATAACCTTCATGCCCTTTACTGGAATAGCCAAATATTACCGAATTGCTGATTTCACCACAAACTTTGCCATAAGGTCCAATGGTTGTGGGCCCATATATTTTAGCACCCATTTTTACCACCCCATGTTCTCCTAATGCAAAGGCCCCCCTAATAAGATTCCCCTCCCAAACCTCTGAATCTTTTCCCAAATAGATGGGACCTTCGGTGGCGTTGAGAATGCTGTGCTCCACTTGAGCGCCCTCCTCTAAAAATATGTTCTCGGGCTTGATCAATCGATTGGTGTTCGAGATCGGGGCGCTGGTTCTGCCGTTCGTTAAAAAATCAAAATCTGCTTGAAGTGCTTCCCCATTCTTTGAGAATATATCCCATGTATTGACAATCCTAATAACGTTATTGTCGTATTTATGCTGCCGATAGTTGGAAAAATCGGTCACTTTTTGTGCCTCTTTACTATAATAGGCAATTACTTCCTTGCCCTTAAAAATGACTTCTCCTTCCAGTAACTTTTTTACAAGATCCACCAATGTTTTATTGGGCAGAAAAGACGCGTTGATCATAATATTTTCGGACCTCTTAACGATCGGGTATTTTTCGGTAAGATAGTCTTCGGTTTGCGTTGAAATAGCACTGCCCAGGTATTTTTCCCATTTTTCACGGATCGTTAAAATGCCCACCCTTATATCCGCAACGGGCCTGGTGAAGGTAAAGGGGAGCAGGTTGTTACGAACTGATCCGTCAAAAAGAATATAGTTCATGGTATGGATATTTACCACAAAAATAGGGATTCTGATCCGATGCCAGTTGGTGTTTTCGATAATCGCCACATTCAATAGGGAAATGGTAACATGAAGGCATAAGAAGTATTCCTTTCCTGAACTTTTTGAAATTCAGGCATAAAAAAAGCCCTCCAAAATGAAGGGCTTTATATTATTTTATTTCGAATTTATTCTTCTTCCGTGCTTTTCTCAGGTTTAGCCACTGGCTTGGTCTTTTTTACAGGCTCAACTTTCTCTTCAACCGGCTCAACTTTCTCATCAACCGGCGCAGCCTTCTTGAATTTATCGTATTTGTTCCTAAACTTGTCAATACGCCCTGCGGTATCCAAATATTTCGCTTTGCCCGTATAAAAAGGATGAGAGGTTCTTGAGATCTCCAATTTCACGAGCGGGTAATCAACGCCATCCACTGTCAAGGTCTCCTTGGTATCCGCGGTTGATTTGGTAAGGAACACATCTTCATTGGACATGTCTTTAAATGCAACCAATCTGTAATTTTCCGGATGTATATCTTTTTTCATTGCTTTAAGCCTTATTTCTTCTGAAATTCAGGCTGCAAATTTAACCAATTTTCAATAACCTACAACTTTAAATCGATAAAAAAATGTGACAAATTAATGTATCTTTAATTGTAACAAAATAAAGGCAATAGCAACTAACACTTAAGAAAAACTTAAAATTAATTACAATGGAAGAAAATCAACCAAAAACTGGAAAATTTGCATGGATTTATGGACTATTAACGGCCGGGGTGGGCATTATCTTCACTTTAATGCTAATGTCAATGGATATGCTGTATGACCAATCTATAGGAAAAACCATAGTAGGCATTGTCATATTGGCTGGCTTTATCTTTTTAGCAATCTTTAATTATAGAAAGGCCAATGGTGGACTTTTAAACCTAAAGACGGCATTGAAGGTAGGCGTAGGAACTGCCCTTGTTGCCGGTATAATATCTGTAATCTTTACCTATTTGCTAATTAATTTTATGGTTCCCGATTTTTGGGAAAAATCTGCAGAAGTCACAAGAGCAACCATTCAGGAGCAAAACCCAAAACTTACTTCTGATCAGGTAGAGAACGCGATTGAAATGCAACAAAAATTCGCGTGGATTACCTACCCTGCCATTCTCATATTCAATGTATTCATTGGTTTCATCATTTCCTTACTGGGTGGTCTGGCATTAAAAAAGACCGAAAATGTTAACTAATTTGTACTTTTGGGCAGATTCAGAGAAGTAACGCATGAACCTGTCCATAGTTATCCCCCTTCTCAACGAGGAGGAATCATTAAAAGAACTACATGATTGGATCGTGCAAGTAATGCGGTCCAATCAATTTTCTTACGAACTATTGTTCATCGATGATGGAAGTACCGATAGGTCTTGGGAGGTTATCGCTAGCTTATCAAGTGAAAACCATTCTGTGAAAGGTATTCGTTTTCTGCGCAATTTTGGCAAGTCCCAGGCCCTGCATGCCGGTTTCAAAGCCGCACAAGGCGATGTGGTGGTTACTATGGATGCGGACCTACAGGATAACCCAGATGAAATTCCGTTGTTGTACCATATGATCCAGGAGGAGGGATATGATTTGGTTTCTGGTTGGAAGAAGAAGCGATATGACTCAGTTATATTCAAGAATACTCCATCTAAGCTATTTAATTGGGCGGCCCGCCGTACATCGGGGGTCAGGCTCCATGATTTTAACTGTGGCCTAAAGGCATACCGCAAGGAAGTTATTAAGACCATAGAGGTTTCTGGGGAAATGCACAGGTATATTCCCGTTTTGGCAAAAAGCGCTGGTTTTGACAATATTGGCGAGAAAGTCGTTCAGCACCAGGCCCGAAAATACGGTAAAACAAAATTTGGTATGGAAAGATTTATCAACGGGTTCTTGGACCTGATCACAATTTGGTTCGTATCCAAATTCGGAAAACGGCCCATGCACCTTTTTGGTGCTTTGGGGGTTATGATGTTTATTATTGGACTTGGTTTGGCATTATACCTAGGCATAGACAAATTGTTCATCAATCCTACGGGTAGGTTGATCACAAGTCGTCCCCAATTTTATATCGCGCTTACCGCAATGATATTGGGAACCCAGTTGTTTTTGGCTGGTTTTCTTGGGGAAATCATGATCAGGTCACGAAAAAGCGACCCATTATACACAGTGGATAAAACTTTAAACAGTTAACGTTTTAAGGCGAAGTGACCGGTTACTACCCTGTTTTGCGCTAGGACCAACTTATACCAATAATCGCCGGAAGGCATCATTCTTTACCCAAAATTACGGTCAAAACCTTCGGGGAAATTTTATGTTTTAATTTTTCACAGGTACCGCAAACCGATCAACAAGTTTATCTCCGCACCCTTCCAAGTTTATTTTCAAATCATTATTAATAGTCCATATTTGTCTCTTGGTGCTATGATGGGACCATCATAGACGCTAATGATGGCTTATAATGTTTCGGTTCTAAAAGAACTTACATTAAGGGCATTGTGCAGCATTGAAAAAAAATACTACATTATCAAAAACTTATGGGTACCTCAGGAAAAGCTTATATTTTTGAAATAGTTTGATTTTTCTAATTAATTTTGGATTTATACTAAATAATTATGGACGCGATACTAAATACTGCTAAAAGTTGGCTTGTTGATTTTTTCGATTCGAATACCAAACTGGAAATCGAGAAGTTGATGCAAAACGATCATGAGGAACTGAGGGACAGATTTTATAAAAATGTTGAATTTGGTACTGGCGGGATGCGTGGCATAATGGGTGTTGGCACTAACCGCATCAATAAATATACCTTGGGAAAAAGTACACAAGGACTTAGCAACTACCTTAATAAAGTTTACACTGGCAAGAACATCAAGGTGGTCATCGCATATGATTGTCGACACAATAGTAACACATTGGCACGTACGGTTGCAGAAGTGTTTTCTGCCAATGGCATAAAAACTTATTTGTTTTCCGATCTGCGCACCACTCCCGAACTCTCATTTGCGGTAAGGCATCTAAATTGTCATGCCGGTATTGTTTTAACGGCATCGCACAATCCTCCTGAATATAATGGATATAAGGTTTATTGGACAGATGGCGGACAAATCGTACCCCCCCAGGATGGCGCGATCATAAAAGAAATAAATAGTCTTTCTTATGAGGATATCAATTTTAAAGCTAACGAAGATCTTATACAATTGATAGATAAAGAAGTGGATGAACCTTTTATCGAAGCCTCTGTGGCCAACGGTAACTTCAAGGCAGAAGGAAAGGACAATTTTAAAATTGTATTTACCTCGCTCCATGGAACTTCGATCACGGCGATACCGGAGGTGCTCAAGCGCGCTGGGTATAAAAATGTAACGATCATAGAAGAACAGGCAAAGCCAAACGGCAATTTTCCAACCGTTCAATCCCCCAATCCCGAAGAGCCGGAAGCTTTGTCGATGGCCATAAAAAAAGCAGAGGAAATTGGCGCGGATCTGGTGGTGGGAACAGACCCTGATAGCGATCGATTTGGCATTGCCGTCCGCAATTTAGAGGGTAAAATGGAAATTCTCAACGGAAACCAGACCATGGTACTAATGACGAAATTTCTATTGGAAAAACAGAAGAAAAAAGGATTTAAGGGAAATGAATTTATTGCGACCACCATTGTTTCGACTCCTATGATGGAAGCAATGGCCAAGGCCTACGGCGTTGAATTCAAAACCGCTTTGACCGGTTTTAAGTGGATAGGAAAGATGATCAAAGACTTTCC